>JAZSEG010000278.1:0-3637 GCA_045531575.1 Oscillospiraceae bacterium
GATTTACCGATTATTCCGCATTTTACCGGGCTTTCAAGCAGGAGTACGGCATTTCCCCCAGACAGTTCAAAAATCTATGAAAAAAGCGCACCCTTGCGGGTGCGCTTACTTTTTGCTTTTAGCGGCACAGTTCTTCTGCCAGTGCCTCGATCTGGGCGCGGCTTTCGTCGCTGAGGGCGGAGAAAATCTTGACATGATTCTCTGCATAGGTCAGATTCTTGCTGTTTTCCAGCATCTTGGCCATGACCTTGCCGGCAACAGGTGCCCAGGAGCCGTTCTCCAGGAATGCCACGGTGCGGTTCTGGTAGTTCCGCTCGGTCAGGTGGTGGATAAACTCCTTCATGAAGGGGAACACATCGCCGTTGTAGGTGGTGGTAGCCAGAACCAGCTTGGAGTAGCGGAACGCATCCTCCACAGCTTCTGCCATATCGTCACGGGCCAGGTCTGCCACGGTGACCTTGGGACAGCCCTTTTCCTCTAATCTTTTTGCCAGCAGTTCCACGGCGGCCTTGGTATGGCCGTAAACGGAGGTGTAGGCAATCAGGACACCCTCATCCTCAGGGCGGTAGGAAGACCAGATGTCGTACAGATTGATGTAGTAGCCCAGATTCTCTGTCAGCACAGGGCCGTGGAGGGGGCAGATGATGGCAATGTCCAGACCTGCGGCCTTCTTCAGCAGTGCCTGGGTCTGTGCGCCGTACTTACCCACGATGCCGATATAGTAGCGGCGTGCTTCACAGGCCCAGTCTTCCTCCACATCCAGAGCGCCGAACTTGCCGAAGCCGTCAGCGGAGAACAGCACCTTATCGAAGCTGTCATAGGTCACTATGACCTCGGGCCAGTGTACCATGGGCGCTGTCACGAAGGTAAGGGTGTGCTTTCCGAGGGAGAGAGTATCGCCCTCGCCCACTACCACCTGCTTCTCGGGGAAATCTGTGCCGAAGAAGTTCTTCATCATCACGAACGCCTTTGCGGAGGAAACTATCTTCGCATCAGGGTAGCTCTTCACAAAGCTCACGATGTTTGCGGAGTGGTCAGGCTCCATGTGCTGCACCACGAGATAATCGGGCTTTCTGCCGTTAAGAACGTTCTGGATGTTATCCAGCCACTCATGGGTGAAGCCTGCGTCAACAGTATCCATAATGGCTATCTTCTCATCTACGATGGCATAGGAATTATATGCCATGCCGTTGGGAACAATGTACTGACCTTCGAAAAGGTCAACAGCGTGGTCATTCACGCCGATATAGCGGATATCCTCCGAAATAAACATGATATGTGTCCTCCTTTATCAAAAGCACTTGCCGTCCTTGCAGTCCTCTGTGTTGCCGCAGCGGAAGCAAAGCTCGTTAGCGCATTGTTTTTTCTGTGTGAGATCAACGATGTTCTGCACGGTGGTCTCTGCGATGTTTTCAAGCGCCTCCTCCGTCAGGAATGCCTGATGAGAAGATACTATTACATTCGGCATGGAGATGAGCCTTGCGAGAGTATCATCCTCCATGATGTGACCCGAATAGTCCTCGAAGAAGAAGTCGGATTCCTCCTCGTATACGTCAAGGCAGGCAGCGCCGACCTTGCGGGATTTGATGCCTGCGAGAAGAGCCTCCGCATCAACAAGGGCGCCTCTAGAGGTATTCAGGATAACAACGCTCTGACGGCACTTTGCAAGAGCCTCATCGTTGATAATGTGATAGGTGTCGTCTGTCAGGGGGCAGTGCAGCGAGATGATGTTGCTCTTTTCAAAAAGCTCGTCCAGCTCCACATATCTTATGGTATCGCCGTTATCCAGACCCTGTGCGGGGAATTTATCGTAGGCAAGCACATTCATTCCGAAGCCACGGCAGATATCGATGAACACACGACCGATGCGGCCCGTGCCGATGACTCCAACGGTCTTTCCGTGGAGGTCGAAGCCTGTCAGTCCCGAAAGGCTGAAGTTGAAATCCCTTGTGCGGATATAGGATTTGTGGATGCGGCGGATGGAGGTCAGCAGCATTGCCATGGTATGCTCCGCAACGGCGTAGGGAGAATACGCAGGAACTCTCACCACATGCAGCTTTCCGAAGGCATGCTTCATATCCACATTGTTGAAGCCTGCACAGCGCAGCGCCACGATATTCACGCCCATCTCCTGCAGGCGGTCTATAACAGCAGCGTTTACGGTGTCGTTTACAAAAACGCACACGCCGTCGCAGCCTTTTGCGAGGTCAACGGTATCCTCATTCAGCTTTGTTTCGTAATATTTGAATCTCACGTCATGCTGTGCGCCGTACTTCTCAAAAGACGGCTTGTCGTAAGGCTTAGCGTCAAAAAAAGCAAATTTCATTATGGTCTCCTCCTTGACTTTCTATCAATAGTATAGTATAATTTTCGTAAAAAATCTGTTGAAAATTCAACAAAGGGAGAAAAAATGAAAAAATATTTTGATATACTGCGAAAATGCTCGCTTTTTAACGAGATAAACGACGATGACCTGATGCCCCTGCTCTCCTGCCTGAATGCAAAGGTGGAAAGATTCGGCAAGAAATATACGATCATCCCCGAGGGCAAGCCCGTGAAGCATATCGGCATTGTGCTTTCGGGTGCGGCGCAGGCAGTGCGCAATGACTACAACGGCAACAGGAGCATCGTAAGCGGCATCTCCCCTGCGGAGGTGTTCTGCGAGGGCTTTGCCTGCGCCGAGGTAAGCTCCATGCCCGTTTCGATAATCGCAAGCGAAACGAGCGAGATCATGCTGATAGACTCCTCACGCATCACGCATCCCTGCCCCAAAGCCTGCGGATTCCATCAGAAGCTTATCTTCAATCTGATGAAGGGACTTGCCGAAAAGAACGTGATGTTCCACAAAAAGATAGAGGTGACCTCTCAGCGCACCACCCGTGACAAGCTGATGACCTACCTCATGCTTGAAGCAAAGAAGCACGGCAGCAGCAGCTTTCAGATACCTTTCAACAGGCAGGAGCTGGCAGATTACCTCGAAGTTGACAGAAGCGGTCTTTCAGTGGAGATAAGCAAGCTGAAGGACGAGGGCGTGATAGAAGCCGACAGAAGCAGCTTTACTTTACTTGCCCTTTAAATGCGGTGGCGATGCTTGCGGATATTTCGGTCATTGCCTTTTCATCGGGCTTTATCACCTGACGGTCATAGGTGACAAGACCGTTGGTCTCATCCTCCACATCGCTCAGCTGGGTCAGCACTGCGGCGCAGAGTCCTTTCCTTATCGCAGGTATCAGCTGCTCGTTGTACAGCTTTGAAAGCTCTGCGGTGAATTCCCCGGCGGTGGCGCAGGTCTTGTAGCCGTAGTTCTTATCCGGATTGAAGCAGTGACCCTCAACACGATATGAGTATCCGCCGAATTCCGAAAGCACCAGCGGGCGGCTCTTGTGCGGCTTCAGGGAGAGCCTGCGGAAATAGATATGCTCGCTCTTTACGTCGCTTTCCTTTTCGGTGAACCATCCCGATGTGGCGTCCCAGATGCGGGAGGCATCGTAGTTCTTCATTTTATTATAGATGCGGTCGGCATCGTACTGACCCCAGCCCTCGTTGAATATCGTGTAATAGCACACACAAGGGTGATTATACAAGAGCTTTACGGTATCAGCGCCGTCACGCTCGAAGCGCCTTCTGCGCTTTAAGC
>JAZSEG010000146.1:0-1946 GCA_045531575.1 Oscillospiraceae bacterium
ACAGATAGAATATCTCCTGACGGAGTGCGTGAAATATCACAAAAAGCACCCGAAGAAAGAGGAGGATTGATATGCTACAATATATCGAATGGCTGATAGAGGAGCTACCCCTACCGCTTATATTGATGATAACGGGCTTTCTGATATGGCGTTTCCCACCGCAGTACAAGGGGATGGGTTATCATACCTCAACCTCTGAGCGTTCGCCGCTTGCTTGGCACACCGCTCAGATATACTGTGGCTCACGGATATTTTTCGCATATCTGGGTGCGCTGATTATAACTATAGCGTCATGGATGATATGCGCTTTCAGCAATGTGTCACAGGATACCATGGCATCGATATTCTGGGTACTGATCGTCGCTGAGGTGGTACTGATATTCATCATTATCATAATGACCGAGATAATGCTGCACAAGCGCTTTGATAAAAACGGTGAGCCGAAATAACACAGAAACAAGAAAGAGGACGAATGATATGGGCGAATATGTTGTTCTATTGATATGCGAGCTGCTTTGTCCGCTCACGATGCTGCTTATCGGTCTGTTTATATGGCGCTTCCCTGCGGAATACAAAAGCATGTTCGGCTATCACTCCACTGCTGCGGAAAGGTCTCCCGAGGCATGGGCAGCGGCTCAGGTGTACTTCGGCATAAGAATGGTCATTGCCCAGATACCTGTTATTGTCATTATGGTGGTCTCCTGGGTCATCACCTGCGTTGTGATGAAACTGAGTGAGGACGCAGTGGCAGCCGTTGCAATGGTGCTGACCGCCATTCCGATAATCGTTGTGTTCATAGTGGTCGGCATGACGGAAAGAATGCTGAAAAATCACTTCGGGAAATGAGAATTTGAAACGCGGAATATTACAAATTCAGTTATGAGTTAGGAGTGAGCGCATTGACGGCGTAGCCGTTTTTAATCCATCCGACGTAGTCGGATACAATAATTCCTTATTCCTAATTCCTGATTCCTAATTTAAACGAATAACACCCCACATTTCAGGCAAAACTACTGCCGTATGAAATGTGGGGTGTTTTTATGTCTATCAGAGCAATTGATCTTTGCAAGCGTTACGATATCGGCGGAAATGTGGTGTGCGCACTGGACGGAGTGAGCCTTGATATCCTCGGCGGCGAGTACGTCACCATCACGGGAGTCAGCGGCTCGGGAAAATCCACGCTGATGAACATACTCGGCTGCCTTGATACGCCGACCTCAGGAAAATATCTGCTGGATGGCTGCGATGTTTCGGAGATGGACGACAAGGAACTGAGCCGCATCCGCAGCAGAAAGATAGGCTTTGTTTTTCAAAGCTTCAATCTTATACCGTCGCTGACTGCACTGGAGAATGTGGAGCTGCCGCTGCTGTATCGTGGCATTACTGCCGAAAAGCGCCGCAGTATTGCCCGTGAGGCTCTCGAAACGGTGGGACTTACCGACCGTGCAAAGCACCGCCCCTGCGAGATGTCGGGCGGACAGCAGCAGCGTGCCGCCATAGCTCGGGCCATCGCCGCCGACCCATCCATGATACTGGCAGACGAGCCCTGCGGTAATCTCGACAGCCGCAACAGCCGTGAGGTGATGGATATCCTCGCAGAGCTTAACCGAAACGGCAAGACCATCGTCATGATAACCCACGACAGCGAAGCCGCAAAGAAGGCTCAGCGCCTGATACGCATCGCAGATGGAAGGGTCGTTTAAATCGGAATTTGAAACGCGGAGCGTTTCAAATTAATTAGGAATGAGGAGTGAGCGCATTGACGGCGTTGCCGTCAATGCTACGTTCATTCTTACGAATGAACGCCCAAAGCGGCTTCGCCGCTGATTTCAATAGCATGCTCGATGTTTAAAATGCCTTCAAACAGTGGTTTTAAGGATCATTACAGCGAAGCTGTTTTAATATCCGTCGGCGTAACCCCACACCACAACTCCTCACTCCTAACT
>JAZSEG010000009.1:0-19014 GCA_045531575.1 Oscillospiraceae bacterium
ACGGTGCCGCTCTCGATAGAGGAGAACAGGTTGTCAAGTGTAACCTTCTGATATGCCTTGAACTGCTCTTCCTTAGCGTCATGCTTACGCTTTTCAACCAGCTCTCTTGCAAGCTTCTCATCCTCTACTGCAGCGAAGGTATCGCCTGCGGAGGGAACCTCTGCAAGACCCATGATCTCTACAGGAACGGAGGGGCCAGCTTCCTTTACTGTTCTTCCCTGATCGTCACGCATTACTCGTACACGGCCTACTGCTGTGCCTGCGATGATAACATCGCCAGTGCGCAGTGTACCGTTCTGCACGAGTACGGTTGCGATAGGACCTCTGTTCTTATCGAGACGTGCCTCGATAACAGCACCCTTTGCGAGTCTGTTGGGGTTAGCCTTCAGCTCAAGAACGTCAGCTACGAGGCCAACCATCTCAAGCAGGGTATCCATGCCGTAGCCTGTCTTTGCGGAAACGGGAACGCAGATAACGTCGCCGCCCCAGTCCTCGCAGACCAGCTCGTACTTTGTCAGCTCTTCCTTTACACGGTCGGGGTTTGCGGTCTCCTTATCCATCTTGTTGATGGCAACGATGATGGATACGCCTGCAGCCTTTGCGTGGTTGATAGCCTCAACGGTCTGGGGCATGATGCCGTCGTCCGCCGCAACTACAAGGATAGCTATATCTGTGAGGTTTGCACCTCTTGCTCTCATTGTTGTGAACGCTTCATGTCCAGGGGTATCGAGGAAGGTTATCTCTCTGTCATCAACAGCTACCTTGTAAGCACCGATGTGCTGTGTGATACCGCCTGCCTCAGTAGAGGTAACGGAAGCCTTTCTGATATAGTCCAGAATGGATGTCTTACCGTGGTCAACGTGACCCATTACAACAACTACGGGAGATCTGGGTTCGAGGTTTTCAGCGGTATCCTCCACCTCTTCGAACAGACGCTCCTCGATGGTAACTACGACTTCCTTCTCAACCTTTGCGCCCAGCTCTTCAGCTACGATGCAGGCTGTATCGAAGTCGATGGTCTCGTTGAGGTTAGCCATAACACCCAGCAGGAACAGCTTCTTGATTACCTCTGTAGCAGTTACCTTCAGACGTGTAGCAAGCTCGGAAACTACGATCTCATCAGGGATCTGTACCTTCAGCTGCTGCTTTCTTGCACGCTCCAGCTCCAGACGCTTCAGCTTCTGAGCCTCGGTCTCACGCTTGTTGTTATAGCCGCCCTTGTTCTTGTTCTGGGACTTCTGGTTGATCTTCTGCTTGCGCTGGAAGTTATCATTGCTGTGACGGGATGCGGGAGCGATATTCTCGTAACGCTCGTTGTACTTGTCGAGCTCAACATAGGAGCCTCTGGTATCAACCATCTTGGTTACCTGCTCGCCACGCTGAACAGCCTCGCCCTTCTGCTTCTGCATTGTGGGAGGTGTGTTAACCTTGATCTTGGAAGAATCGATAGCAGGCGCATTGGGAGCGGGCTTGGGTGCAGGCTGAGCTGCAGCGGGTCTATTGCGGTTATCGTTTCTGTTGTCACGATTGAAGCCGCCCTGACGGTTATCGCTTCTGTTATCTCTGTTGAACTGCGGTCTGTCACCGTTCTGGCGATTGTCACGGTTGAACTGGGGACGCTCGCCGTTCTGACGGTTATCACGGTTAAACTGAGGTCTGTCGCCGTTCTGACGGTTATCGGGACGACGATCTCTGTTATCCTGACGAGGTGCTCTGTCAGCGGGCTTAGAATCCTGTCTGGGAGCAGTTTCTGCCTTAACTTCAGGCTTCTTTTCCTCAGCCTTGGGAGCCTCAGTCTTAACTTCAGGCTTCTTCTCCTCTGCCTTGGGAGCTTCAGCCTTAACCTCTGGCTTCTTTTCCTCAGCCTTGGGAGCCTCAGCCTTTACTTCAGGCTTCTTCTCCTCAGCCTTGGGAGCAGCCTTCTTTTCCTCTGCCTTAGCAACAGGCTTCTCCTCTGTCTTGGGAGCGACCTTCTTTTCTTCAGCCTTAACTTCTGCTACAGGAGCCTCTTCAGCCTTGGCAGGCTTCTTCTTGGCAGCAGGCTTCTTCTCCTCGGGCTTGGGCTTCTCTGTCTTAATTGTGGCAGTTTTAGCGTAATAGTCGTTGAAATCCTTTACTTCATGCTTACGCGAATACTTTTCAAGCACATAGCTGATCTCTTCGGGAGACAGGGCTGTCTGAGCCTTCTTGGGAGTGCCTCCGAAAGCCTTATCCAGCAGCTCGATGATCTCGCTGCGGTCTGCGCCCATATCCTTTGCAATGTCCTGAACACGATATTTATTGTTTGTTGGCAATGTAAAAATCCTCCAATACTAGTTAGTTCAAATCAGATCATATGTTCTTCTTGATGGAGCTGAACAGCCCTTTGTCAAGGATCAGGAAGATCGCGGCACGCTTGCCGACTGCTTCCTGTGCTTCGTCCATGGTGAACGGTGCTTTTGCGATCTCGCAGCCGTATCTTTCAGCGGCGAAGCGGATCTCCTTTTCGGTCTTGGGTGAAACATCCTCTGCCAGAAGCAGCCCCGCCGCCTTGCTCTTGGGCGAAGCCATCTCCTCTACCACTGCATCAAAGCCCATCACGAGCTTTCCTGCACGGCGGCAGAGTCCGAGTGTGGTCAGTATCTTATTGATCCGAACTCAGCTCCTTCTCTATAATGTCGTATATCTCCTCGGGAACAGCGCATTTCAGCGAACGGTCAAGCTTTCTTGCCTTGCGCACCTGCGAGAAGCATTCTGCGTCACGGCAGATGTAAGCACCACGGCCTGCTTTCTTACCCGTCGGATCGAGGGATATCTCCCCCTCCTTGCTGCGAACTATCCTCACAGCACCTTTTTTGCCTATCATCTCGCCGCAGCCTAAGCACTTGCGCAGCGGAACACGCTTTTCCTGCATACGTTTTTCTCCTTATTCTTCGGTCTGAACCTCTGTCTCTTCGTACTCAGGCTCGGGAACCTCAATGACTTCGAGATCCTCAGGTGTTACCTTGCTCTCAGCCTTGATATCGATCTTGTAGCCTGTAAGCTTTGCAGCCAGCCATGCGTTCTGACCCTTATTACCGATAGCCAGAGAAAGCTGATTATCGGGAACGATAGCCTTGCAAGCACGAACTCTGGGATCATTGATGACTACACGGCTTACCTCAGCGGGCTTCAGAGCCTGCTTGATGAATTCCTCGGGATCCTCGCTGTACAGAACAACGTCGATCTTCTCACCCTTGATCTCCTTGGTTACTGCTGTGATACGGCTCTTTGCGGGACCGATGCAGGTGCCGACAGCGTCAACATTGGGATCGTTGCTGATAACTGCGATCTTGGAACGGGAGCCGGGCGCACGGCTGATGGACTTGATCTCCACGATGCCGTCATAGATCTCGGGACACTCAAGCTCGAACAGGCGCTTAATGAGGCCCTTGTCTGTTCTAGTGATTCTGAGGGACTGCTTCTTTGCACCCTCCTTGTATTCTCTGGAAACACCTGTAATGAATACCTTTATTACCTGACCTTCAACTAGCAGCTCGCCGGGAATCTGGTCATTTCTCATCAGCAGAGTCTCATTCTTGTTGATCTCAATAGTTGCGTGGCCTGTCTTAGGCTCTACACGGGTAACGACGGCAGATACAGCCTCGTTCTCGTACATGCCCCACAGCTCGGAAAGCTGCTGACGCTCAACATCACGGAAGCCCTGCTTGATGAGGTCCTTCGCATTCTTAGCAGCGATACGCTTGAACTCATGGGTATCGATAGGGCAGCGAACGTGATCACCGACCTGCAGCATGGGGTCGATCTTTCTCGCTTCCTCAAGAACGATCTCGATCTCAGGCTCGTACAGGCTGTCAACGACCTCGATTACTTCCTTCAGAACGCTTACGTCGAAGATCTGCTTTTCAAGGTCGATATTTACCTGAACAGCGTCGCTCTCCTTATCTTCGATGTGAAGATTTGTCTTTAAGCTCTTTTCAATAGCGAGCTTGATCTTCGCAACGAACACATCCTGATCGATTCCCTTTTCAGCAGCCAGATCAGCGAGCGCGTTGAAAAATTCGCCTATCTCGTTTTCCTTGGGTGCTACCTTTTTCTTAGCCATTTTCCGTTATTCCTCCATTACTTAAAAATCAGTGTCATCAAAATCGTCATAATTTATGCCTGAGATATCCGTCGGGATGATGTCAAGCGTGCCGAAATCGCCGCTCACGGTGAGCTTTTCGCCGTCGTACGCATCCAGTATGCAGCTGAACGCTTTTGACGGTGCGCCGTCAAGCAGCTTGTAGGTCTTGACCTTTACCTTCTTTCCGAGCGACATGGAAAGCTGTGCCAGCCTCCTTATCGGACGCTCGATGCCTGCAGAGCCGATCTCAAGATAATCTATCTTGTCGATGAACTCCTGCTTGTCGATCTCCTCATTGATAAGTCCGTCGATGGACTCACAGTCGTCGATGGAGATTCCCTCCGCCCGATCGATGAATACACGCAGATACCACTTTGCGCCTTCCTTTGCGAACCATACATCCCAGAGAACAAAGCCGTGCGACTCCACTATAGGACGTACCGCAGCCTCCGCAGCAGCCTCGATCGTGCTGAAGCCCTTTGCCAAAGCCATTTTAAGACCCCTTTCGTTCAAATTTAACGATAGTATTTTCCCAATTAAAACTTAAAGACCGGGGCGAGCCCCAGTCTTTAGCCTAATCTATCATATGTATTATAACACTATTTATAAATAAAATCAAGAGGTTTTTTGAAAAAAGTTATACTTTTAAGCAAAAGACGTGCAGCCGAAGCCGCACGTCCTGTGGATCACCATGTATGAGTCATTGTTGTTGCAGCGGCATAGGTTACATCACCATAATTGCGCTCGATGTACTCGTCGATATCATAGCCGCCTGTCACGCCTTCGATAAGGTCATCAGTGTCATCCATACCAAGCTCCTCGAGAGCAGCTGCGAGAGTTTCATCCGCAAGGATCTTTTCAGCATAGTATGTAGCTACCTGCTCAACGAACTCGATACCCTCGTCATCTGCGATATCGTCGATATCGATAGCGTTATCGCCCTCAAAATCACCCGATGCTACCTTCTTGCCGGCAGGCTCTGCTGCAACATAAACGCCGTAATAACCGAGAGGCTCGCACTCAAATGCAACATCATATCTGATGCCGCTGCCCGAAGGAGAGGACTTTATAATAAGAGCTGCACCATCAAAAACAGAATCCGCATCAAAGCTTTCCTTACCTATCGTAAGCTCTTCATCACTGATATCGTAGTCAATAAGGGATTCTATCAGATCAGAATCGATAAGCAGCTTGAATGTACCTACATAGGTCTCCTTGCCGAACGCCTTATGAGTGCCGAAATCACTGTACTCAAAGTTCAGCTTGATATCAATTTCATCCTCTACAGCAATCGTCATCTCAGCAACGCCCGATTTTGCATCTGTCTTTTCAGCCACAAGGAACACTTCTGCATCGGAATCATAATTCATCTCAGCAGTAAATCCTACAGCGAAGTAATCAGAAGAATTAAGAGCGGATAAAACGATCTCTTCATCCTTAGTATATGCACTGAGCTCTACGCCTGCAAGCTTATTCGCAGATGTTACATATCCTCTGAAGCAGAACTCAACATCGGAATCATCCATGCCCTCGATGAAATCCTCCAGACCTGCGATAAAATCATCCTCGTAATCGAAATCCTCGATATTATCCTCCAGCAGATCGCAGATATAGTCATTATCGGAAAGAACACCGATCATATCCTCGAGCATATCGTGCATGGTATCTGCCTCGAATATGATCTCGGAACACAGTCCCTCAAATCTTGCGCCATCTATCTTCAGGCTGCTCTTTTCAACAGAAACATCAGCCTCCTCATAATATTCATCAAACACCTCTTCAAGCTGCTTGACAAGAGCGGAAAGCTGCTTGAGATCAAGCTCAACTGTCTCGCTCTCCTCTATCGCGGGAAGCTCGGGGCCTTCTGCAACAAGTGCAGCCTTTGTAGCATCAGGGAATGTGATGAATATCTCACCGTCAGCGCCGTAAAATACTGTCACATTGAACAGGGGGGATTTTTCCTCGCCGAAGGTCATGGCGAACTGATAGTCCTCTGCGCCTGTCTTTTCAGTAGCTGTATAGCAATAGGTATTGAGCTTCTGCACAAGAGCCTTCAGCAGATCAGCATCAATATCGACATCGCTTTCGCCGATCGCATCTTCAAGACCGCTGTACACATCCTCGGTAGGACGAACATCAAAACCTGCTTTCATAGTGACGCCATCCACGCCTGCAGCAGCATTCGCCATTGCAAGCATAGCAAGAGACGCCTCAGCAGAGGTATCATAATCTTCAGACGCAGCCGCAAAAGCGTTGCTTACAGAGTTTGTTGCTGTATCAACTACAGAAGGATCGGATGCAACACTGCCGATAGCGTCCATAAGAACGGACTTTGCATAGTCCTCCTCGCCCATGAAGGTCTTGAGGAAGCTAGCCTTATTTGTAAAGAACACCGCTACAACGATAGCGATAACTGCAACCACGCAACCGAGAACAATGAAAAGCAGAGGCTTCTTGCTCTTTGCAGCGGAAGGCGCATAAGCGGAATATCCTGCTATGGGATCCGACTCGGGTATCTGCTGAGCAGCTGCGTCATTCACGACATACTCGGGCATCTGCTGTGCAACAGCACCCTCTTCAACATATGACGGTGCCTGCTGAGCAGGATACTCTTCCACAGGCTGTGAATAGTACTGTGTGGCAGTATCTGCTACAGCAGCTGTATCGATTTCAGATACAGCCTCCTCGATAAGACTGTTACCGCAGGCAGCACAGAATTTCGCTGTATCAGGCAGTTGTGTACCGCAATACTTACAAATCATAATTATACTCCTTAAGATATAATACTTTATTTTTCAAAGTTATATATAAGTATACCACACAACCACAATCCTGTCAACAAATGTCAACACCTCAGAAATACAAACATAATTTAACAAGGAGACGGTTTTTTGTGCAAATTAATCACAGCACACATAACAGGTTCATTTTTGACACAAGTTAATCAGTATCGTTTTCAGGTCAATAGGTAATGCATATCTGTTTGGCACAAGGCAAAATTCAAACTCAACTGTGGTCGATGTCAAAGCATAATAAACTTCATTTTTTTGCTGATAAATAAGTTAAAAACTGGCGTTAGATGTCAGCTAAAACAGCGTTATGAGATACAATTAGACCATAAGATGTATTTTCGTATATTTTGAAATAATTCAGGAGGTATGAGATCATGTTCAACAACAGAACACAGGATGGACGAAATAATATAGCGGGCGTCAAAGTAGCCGCCCTCCGTAAGGCACTAAAAATATCCCAGCGTGAAGTTGCTGACAGACTACAGCTGATCGGCCTTGATATAGACAAGAACGCAGTGCAGAGGATCGAATCAGGTCAGCGCTTTGTTACCGATATCGAGCTTATCTCGCTGGCTAAGGTTTTTTCTGTTACTATTGAAGATCTTCTTAACAGAGATTGATGATACCAAATATCAAAGGCGGACTGAAAAGTCCGCCTTGTTTTATTCTCATACAACTTATACAACGCCCAAGAACTCCTCAAGCGTAAGCCCGCTGTCGCTCACGAGCTTCGCAGTGCTTTTGCCGAGATATCTGATATGCCATGGCTCATACATATAGCCTGTGATATCAGACTTACCCTTGGGATAACGGATGATGAAGCCGTAATCAACACAATTCTGCGCCAGCCACTTACCCTCCGCCGTCTTACCGTAGGACTGCTTCAGAGAGGTGATGTCCATGGCAAGACCTGTCTGATGCTCGGAATGACCCGGACGGGCGGAATATGTCTCCGCTACAGCCTCGCCATCAACAGAACACCAGTATCTGAATGTACTCTCCTGCTTTGTATAGGAGCGGAAGCCCGAAACGATGCTCATATCATAGCCTGACGCACGTTTCATGCGCACATAAGCAGTGTATGCTTCGCTGTCCAGACCATCGCCATAGGCTTTCGGCAGAGAAAACTCCTTATTCACAAGCAGGATGCCACCCACATAAGTAACGCCGTCTATCTCAACAGGCTCAGGAGCATCTATCTTTGCAGTTACAGTGCCTTTACAGCGGATATCATCAAAATCATTCAGCACACTTATGCAGCCGGCGCCCTTTACAACGCCTGCGGGATTCACCCACAACTCACCGCCGAGCTTTACAGTGCCGCTGCTGAGTATCTTGGTCTTTCCTGTGCAGCTGAAAAGCGAGCCCTCCTGCATATCAAGCTCTCCCCTGACATACACGCTGCCGCCCTCGGCAACCTTCAGATTACCACACAGAGTAAGAGTAACGCCAGTATCGATATAAAGCACGCCGCCGCTGCGGACATACATCGTCTGACCCTGCTCAACCACCATATCCTCAGTGATCTTCCGGGTCTTTGTAATATTGATAGTCTTCGGCTTTGCTGCCATGTTCGTGTCAGAACTCTGCGAAGCCGCAGCTGAACATTCTCTCTCAACCGTTACAGTATCAGCCGAAGCAGACACGCATCCTGCCGCAACTACCGAACACATCAGCAGTGCCGCCGCCACAAAACATCTTAACTTCACAGGAAACACCTCCTTATATATAAAACGAAAAGCACACGC
Source organism: Oscillospiraceae bacterium (assembly GCA_045531575.1). Classification (GTDB taxonomy): domain Bacteria; phylum Bacillota; class Clostridia; order Oscillospirales; family Ruminococcaceae; genus CAG-115. The sequence continues at coordinate 8,646 of JAZSEG010000009.1, forward strand.
TATAAGTTGCATAAGCTGCCAATTTTTATTAGTATATCACAGATATCCTGTTTTTGTCAACGCCGATGAAATGCCGATTGACGCATTTAAGAATTTATGCTATACTTGTTAAGAAATATGAAAGGATGATATGATAATGATAACAGTGCGCGGCTTTCTGCCTACAGATATCACTTCAATGCTGAAGATATGGAACGAAATCGTGGAACAGGGCGAAGCTTTCCCTCAGGAAGAAACGCTTACTCTTGATACCGCTATGACATTCTTCTCCGAACAGAGCCATACAGGTGTGGCAACAGACGACAACGGTGATATAGTGGGACTATATATCCTTCACCCGAACAACATCGGCAGATGCGGACATATTGCCAATACAAGCTATGCAGTATCAACAGGACACAGAGGAAAGCACATCGGCGAGGCTCTTGTTACAGACTGCCTGAAAAAATGCAGGGAGCTTGGCTTCGGCGTGCTGCAGTTCAATGCGGTGGTAAGCACCAACATGCCTGCGCTGGCACTTTACAAAAAACTTGGTTTTACACAGCTTGGAACGATACCCGCAGGTTTCCGCATGAAAGACGGCAGCTTTGCTGACATCATACCTCATTATATAGATATAAGAACACTCGAAATATGACAAAAGATCGGAAAGCATACGCTTCCCGATCTTTCTTTTATGCAAAGCAGTCCGCTATATTTTCGGGTACGAGCCATGCTGTATCCCATACCGCATCATAAGCAAGCTCCAGATTATCCTCGGAATACTCCATCTGTTTTGAATAGAGCTTCAGATTCAGGATCCTCTGCCAATCTGTGAGACCTCCGCCCATATCGCTCATGCAATCTGACAGTGCAACCGCCAGCACGGACATCATTGCAAAGCCGAAACGGCTGATGATCTCGCCTTCAAATATGCCATTCAGGAAATAGCGATAGCAGAAATACACCGCCAGATGCTCATATCGCCACATATCCTCGCTGCTTTTTTCAAGGAATCCGCCGAATGCCGCTGCCAACTGCTCACAATTGGCTTCCATCCTCTCAGCATGGGCATCCCATTCTGCGCCGATGCTTTCTGTGCGGCTCCAAAGGTGTATCAGCTCCTTTATCACAGACGCAAGCTCGTTGGTATCAAGCTTCTCCGCTTCTGAAAAACGCACATCAGGAACGCTCAGCTCACCGTTATCAAGGCATTCCTGCAGCTCCCGTACATACTCCGCAGCGCTTCTCAGCCTGTCCGCAAAAGGATATTCCCTGTTCTGCAGGATGGAAAAAAGACGCTCTCTTGCCGCTATCAGATACTGCAGCAGCTCCTCGGAGCAGGTCTCATCCCACTCCTCATCGATCTCTGACTCCACAAAGCTTAGCGGCGTGCTGTCCGAAAACAGCAGGCGGCAGACCTCCTCGCAGCAGAGCCCCAGACCTGCTTCCTTTATTCCGTTATACCAGCCGAAGAATCTCGGATGCAGGGCACAGATATCGCAAAGGCTGTCCTCACCCTCGTGCAGTATCAGCTCACACCTGCCGTCCTCACGCAGAAGCGCACAACGCTCACCCTCTCCGAACGCAAAAGTGCAGACATCATCACGACGATGTATCGCAGCACGCAGGCGCTCGCCAAAGTCGCCGCCGATCTTATCGAAGCGCTCCAGCGAAGCAGGGTCTATATCGATCTCCCAGCCGATGCAGCAATTATCCGTGCAACGCTCGGCTATACATATAAATTCATCGTAGAATCTTGGTTTAATAAGTTTCATGTACATATTGCTCCGTTAAGATCAGAATTCCACATCATCCAGCTCATCGGGGTAATAGGACAACGTGCCGTCCTCTTCAACCACAAATGTGACAAAGGGAGTGAAATACCAGTTGCCGTAGATATCGTAGAGCGTGATACTGTAGGTATATTCAGCCGAAGGGAGCGGCTGATAGGAGAGCTTTGTTGCATCGGTGATAACATACTCATCACCTGTTATGTAGCCTTCATTCTCGCCATCCACATAAATATATACAGGCTGGATCACATCGCCCTCCTGAAGCGCTACGATATCACGGGACGCCATACCTGTCAATGCATCAATGCCCGCCCATGCGCCGACGATGCTCCAGGAAGATGTATTCCAGTCATATTCGATACGCAGGTTATTATACTCGCCATTAAGCATTATCTCGCAGGTATAGATGCTGTAATCATCATTCTGATCTATGACCTCGATAGCAAGCGGCTGACCGTCGTCAAGGCTGATCCAGCTGCCATTGAAGTTATCTCCGATGAGCCTGTGATCCTTGTCGCATATAACATCATCATCCGAGCCGAGGTAGATGTAACCGAGACTGTCACTCCACATGAATACACTGCAGGCAGCAAAGGCGAGGTTTTCCATACTCTCAAGCTTTACTGTATATGTAGTATCAGAGGAAAAATACACATCCTCGATCTTTATAGTACTGTTTTCATCATAATCGGCAAAGCTGTCGGTATTGGTGGAATAATCTCCGCCTGTGTATCCGATATCCCAGATATCCTCAAAATCACCGAAAAAGCTCTCATCGGAATAGTCATAAGCGTCATATCCCGATGCGCAGTAAGCAGCCTTATCAACAAATGCCAGATAGAACGTGCTGGGACAGATCTCCGCAAAGATGGAAAGCTCATACGAACCCTGTACCGCCAGAGGATAGTATACCGAAAGACCCGTGGCATCACTATGAAGTCTGCCGTTCTTTATATATACTACTGCTTCATCCAGAAGGGATATTACCTCATCGGCGTTGTCGCAGTATTTATCGCACTGAGCCATCATACTGCCGAGATCCACCATATTCGAGTAGCCCTCGCTGCTGTTATTACCACCGAAATTATCGGCTTCTCTTACTGCACGGACCACATCCGTGAACTTGCGGTGTTCATACATATCCTTTGCTGCGTGGTTGAACGCACGAAGCAGCGGGTCTATCTTTGAAAGATCCACAACGGAGAAGGTCGCCCAGGAATCAGACATCATCATCTCGCACTGTCTGTAATAGGAGTTGCCGAGCTCTGTGCCGAGCTGAACGCCGTCTGCGCTCTTATTGTACGCAAGATAGCTTTGCAGTGCAGTGTAATCCCATCCGCCTGCAGGCTCGGACTCCTGTGAAGCTATCATATAATTCGCATACGGAACAAGGATATTGGCCGTTTCAAGAGTAGCCATCAGGCAGGCGTCAAAGCCGATAAACTCGAACTTTTCAGTCATGCTGTCAAAGCTGTCGTTAAGCGCCTTGTCTATCTCGGAAAGCGTCAGACTATCGTAATTGAAGCGCTCATCGAAGCAGACTCCGCTGATGCTTCCGCCTCCATGATTCCAGAAGATAAGTCCCATGTTATTTGCAGGATAATTCTTAGCGCCCCACTTGACAAAATCCGAAAGAGTAGATGGATCGCCCATATTGGAGATCAGCTTCTCATCCACCAGTTCAAGGCCATTCGCTCCAACGATAAAACGCTGGCAGCGCAGCTCATTGAATGAAGCATCATACCAGTCGTTGGTACCGCCTGTCTGGAATATGATATTCACGCCATCGGCACACTTTGCACTGAGCAGCTCCTGAATATCAAGATACGCCGCAATAGCCTCGCTTTCGAGATCAGTGCCGCAGAGGTAAACCAGAACTGTCCAGTCATCGCCGCCCATAGGTCTCTCCTGCTCTCTGGAAAGACGGTCGATATTATATTCGCCATCTACCATAGAAAGCTTCGAGCCGCTCTCCTCATAATCCGAGCGGTCCGAGTCTGTCTGCTCGGGAACGCCGGATTCTTCCTTGACAGTCGTTTTCGGGCGGGTGAAGAGCGTTGTATCCTCGGGCGCACGCTCGCTGATTTCGGGAGCGCTCACCCCACAACCACTGAGGCAAAAGCACAGTACAAGCGCTGCAGCCATAGCTCTTATATATCTTTTCATAAAACACCATCCTGTTTATCATAATAATGCTCAATTAATTATATCAGCAAAATCAGCCCATGTCAAGAAAATACCCGATATCCGTAGGGATATCGGGTATTCATTATGAATGGTTCACAAACCAGTCTCTCATAAATCTGCCGTTATCAGTGAGGTTACTGTCGTTCCACCCGCCTGTGGGGCTTGCTCCGGGCATCAGCAGCGATGCAGCCTCCGACTTATCGCACAGTGACCAGTTCATATAGCTGATGTTCAGGCTGTCAAGCAGCTCCAGCCATTTCCTGCCCTGCTCAAAATCGTTCCTGCCGTTGCCTGACGCATCGCAGTTACCGAATTCCGTTACCATAACAGGAAGTCCGCTGTTGTGGCAGTTCTTCAGCCTGTCACGCAGCCAGTCGGTATGAGTAGCAGCATAGTAATGCAGAGCATACATCACATTATCGTAGCTGAGCGGATCCGCAAGCGCCTTGTCGATATCCTGCGACCAGGTGGGAGTGCCTACGATAATCACACTGTCGGGATCATTTGCACGGATAACAGGGATGACCTCCTCTGCATAAGGCTTTACATCACCGCTCCATGATGCATAGCCGTTAGGCTCGTTGCAGATCTCGTAGATGATATTGGGGTATTCCGCATACTTTTCGGACATATACTTAAAGAATCTCAGCGAATCAGCCTTGCGTACCTGCGGCGACTGATCCTGCAGCACATGCCAGTCCACGATGACATACATATCAAGCTCTATTGCTGCATCAACAGCATTCTGTACCGTCTGCTCGATACCCGCCTTAGTGGCATCAGTGTAGCCCTCGCCTGCGCCTGTATACATGGCAAGACGGATAACGTTTATCTTCCACTCATCACGCAGATACCTGAACACATCCTTGTTAGCAAAGGCAGGAAACCACTGTATACCATGGGTGGAAACGCCACGAAGCTGAACAGGATCGCCGTTCTTATCCACAAGATCGGTACCCTTTACCGAAAGCTGACCGTGTACAGATACAAGCCCTGCCCTGTTTGTTGCTTCAACAACAGGCAGCTGAGGCTTCGGTGCTGCGGTGGTAGTCGTTGCAGCGGTTGTGGTAGTCTCCTGTGGCTTCGGCTGAGCAGGTGCAGAAGCCGCGCCTCCATCAACGGAAATAGCCGATACAGCCTTCGGAGTCTTTACGATAAATCCAAATGTAGTCTCAGCCCCTTCAGAGATAACGCCGTTATATTCAACATTTGATGCAGAGACCTCACTTCCCTGCGCAGAGATAACAACATTCCACGACTGCATGATCTCCGCCTGCTGGCCGAGATCAAGCTTTATGCTCCATTTATCAGTGGGTGCGCCTGTATTATTTGCGATCACCACATCCACCTGACTGCACTCCATACCGTCCTCCTGCCAAGTGTTCGGGATGGTATAGGTGACCGTCAGCGACTTTTCGGCAGGCTTTTCCTCAGGAGAAACGACCTCGACGGCAGCAGAATCTGCCGTATCTTCAGCAGGGTCAGTGACAGTCGATGCTGCGGTGCTTTCAGCAGGGATTTCCTCCTGTAATGCAGAAGTAACAGAGGATGTGGACTCGGCATAAGGCTGCCCCTCAGACACTGCATTTTCCGAGCATCCGACAGAAGTAATCGCAATGACTGCAGCGAGCATGACCGCTGCGAGCTTTCTCATTATCTTCATAGGTCTATCCTTTCGTCAACATAAGTAATCTGATAATAGTATACATCGAAAAAAGTATTTTGTAAAGCCCCTTGACAAACCGTCGTCCATATTGTATGATATGTAAAAAATCACCGACACGGAGGCTGCTATGACTCAGGCGAAACATATTTTCACAAATCAGGCGGGATATCTTCCGCACATGGAAAAGCGTGCAACTATAACAACACCCTGCGACAGCTTTCAGGTAACAGATTCTGACGGAAATATCATCTTCTCAGGAAAAACCGAGTATATCGGCTACAGCGAAAAATCGGGCGAGGAGCTGCGTATTGCAGACCTTTCAACGATAAAGGAATGCGGAACATACCACATTCAGCTGCCCGATGGTGAGATCTCCGATGATATCATCATAGGCGATGATGTATACAAGACCTGCTTTGATGATGTGACAAAGGCTTTCTATTACCTCAGATGCGGCTGCGGACTAGACGAGCGCCACGCAGGCGTATTCAGGCACGGTGCCTGCCACACAGGCAAGGCTCTTATATGGTCCGACGGCAGCGTGGCTCCAGATGTTACGGGCGGATGGCATGACGCAGGCGATTACGGCAGATATGTCACTGCAGGCGCCTGTGCACTCTCTCACCTGCTGTATGCATATATCTTCTACCCCGACGTATTTGAAAAGCAGCACCTGAATATCCCCGAAAGCTGCAGCAAAGAGCCTGATATCCTCTGCGAATGTCGTGTGGAGCTTGACTGGATAATGAAGCAGCAGCGCAACGACGGCGCCGTATATCATAAGCTGACAACTCAGCACCATGCACCATTCGTCATGCCCGAGGAGGACACTGCTCAGCTTTATCTGCTGCCGCCATCTTCTATGGCAGCGGCTGATACTGCGGCGATTCTCGCAATGGCAAGCAGAGTATACCGCAGCTTTGATGCTGCTTATGCGGACAAGCTGCTGGAAAGAGCGCTGCTGAGTTATTCCTGGCTTGAAGCGAACCCCGACTTCCTTTTCGAAAACATACAGGAATGCACTACGGGCAGCTACGGCGAACGTGATGATATCGGCAACCGTTTCTGGGCTGCGGCTGAGCTTTTCGCCACAACTGGCGCCGAGAAATATCACGCTGCAATAAAAGAATACAGCCACCGTGAGGATATTCATGTATCTCTCGGATATACGGGTATGGACGGCATCGGAATGCTTTCATATATTCTCTGCGACAAAGCCGATGAAGAGGTGCGCAGCATATTCAGGCAGCATATCATCAGCAGAGCGGATAACGCAGTGAACGAAGCAGCAGTCTGCGGCTACGGATGCTCGATAAAGGAATACGAATTCGGATGGGGCAGCAATATGGGTGTGCTGAAAAACGCTATGCTGATGCTTATCGCAGAGCGCCTCACAGGCGATGAACGTTACAGTGCAGCTGCAGCAGACCAGCTGCATTATCTTCTCGGCCGAGACCCGCTGGGGATAAGCTATGTAAGCGGCACGGGAGTACGCTCGATAAATTATCCGCACCTTAGACCCACATTTGCTGACGACATTGAGGAATGCATCCCCGGAATGGTGAGCGGCGGCCCGAACAAATACCGCAGCGACCCTGATGCTAAGCTGCTGATACCGGAAGGAACTCCCGCAATGAAATGCTTCGCAGATGACCACAGATGCTATTCACTCAACGAGATAACCATATACTGGAACTCACCTGCCGTCTTTGTAATGGCGCATTTCAACAAGTAATCATTAAATTACTTAGACATATCGACGATTGTAGGAAAAACTTATTGACAACAGTCTATAATCGGTTTATACTTATTTATTATTAATACAAGTAAGGAAGTTTTAATATGAAAAACTGGGAAACCATATTCGGATCTGCCTGGGCGACGTTCTCAAAGAATATCCCCGAGATAGGTGCATTTCTTGTAGATCATAAAAACGGTACCGTCAAAGCCGACAAAAATATCGCAAAGCTTCTGGATGTTTCTGCTCTGCCCGATCATGATATATTCATGAACATCATAGACGATATGCGCCGCAAGGACAACAATACAAGGCTCAAACTGTTCATAGCAGAGGATGATGAGGATATCACTGCAGGCTACATCGGTGTGCCGCCTGAAACATCACTGACATTTAACAGCCAGCTGCCTGTATATTCCTATGCGCATTTTGTCTCTGCCATAACACAGGACACTGCCAATTCCCTGCTTGCACTTTTGCAGATAGAGGACTACTCCGGAGCAAAGCTTTCAGGCACTGATATTACACTGGCGCTTACAGGAATCATTGCTGCTTCACCGCAGGAAGCCATGCTGTCAGCCGCTTCTAAAAACAAGTTCTGGTTTTATATTCCCAATTTCACAGATGATAAGATAATGTGGCTGGAGCAACTGCAGACATCCATGCGCAGATATTTCGCCCAGAATTCTGAAAAGCATTCCAGAAACCTCACCTTCACTGCAGGCTGCGGTGCTGACTCATCCGCTTATTCCCAGCGTATGCAGACTGCCGAATTTGCACTGTATGAAGCTGAAGCTATAGGCGCAGGCAGTATTCTGGTGTATTCCGCCGAACGCTACAGCCAGCAGAAGACCGAATACGAGAACATGAAGCGCTTCTCTCAGCTCATTGATAACAACCTTTTCACATACCATTTCCAGCCGATAGTCAGCGCCCGAAACGGAGAGATCTGTGCTTACGAGGCACTCATGCGAACAGATCCTTCCATCGGTATGTTCCCGCTGGAGATACTGGGCGCTGCCACAAAGCTCGGCAGACTGTATGACATAGAAAAAGCAACTATCCGCAACTCCCTTGCATACATAAGCGCAAATCAGGAAGCCTTTGCCGAGCGAAAGCTGTTCGTTAATTCCATTCCCGCTCACATTCTCAGCACCACAGACTGGGAAACTATTGTTGGCGAATATGGTGAACTGATGGAGAAGCTCGTTATTGAGATGACCGAGCAATCCGAAATGGATAACGACCGCCTTGCAATCATCCAGAACAGACTGAAAAGAAGCAACATCCAGCTTGCCATTGATGATTACGGCACAGGATACTCAAATACCGCAAACCTCATAAGATACAATCCTAACTATGTCAAGATCGACCGCTCGCTTATTGAAGGCATCAATGAAAATCAGAAGATGCAAAAGCTTGTGGCAGGTATAATGGAATTCATCCACGAAAACGGCTATGCAGCTCTCGCAGAGGGCGTGGAGACCTATGAAGAGCTGAAGACCATGATCCAGTTAGGCGCAGATCTGATTCAGGGTTATTACATCTCAAAACCGAAGCCTTTCCTGCTGCATGAGATTAAGGACGAACTGAAGCAGGAGATCGTGGATATAAATCTTATTTACTCCGATAGCTACTACAAGGTATATCATCCCGAAGAAAACGAAGTCGTGGATCTTGCAAAGCTCACTGCCGAGCGTTACGGCTCCATCTTCATAGAGCATGACAATATCACTGTCGTAGGTGTGGGAGATACTCCTATACTCTGCCCCATCACAATAAAAGACGACTGCAGGATAAACCTCACGCTCAAGAATTCCACGATCACCACCGAGCGTGACAGCGCAGTTATCACTGTCGGAAACAATACCGAGCTTATCCTGAATGTGGAAGGCGAGAACAAAATATTCCCCCGTGGAATATGGGTACCTCAGAATTCAACGTTTAAATTGATCGGCCACGGACACCTTCACGTTCACGCAGAGACCATGAACTGCTATGGAATCGGCACCGATAAGGACAACAGCTACGGCAATATAGTTATCGAATGCTCAGGCAGAGTGCAGGTGGATTCTAACGGCGAGAATGCCATTGCCATCGGCGGTGGAAAAAATGCTAACAGCTCTTCTATACGAATACTCGCAGGCGATCTGCGTGTTGAAACCTCGGGCGGCAACTGCGTAGGAATCGGAAACTTCGATGGAAACAGTTATGTGGATATCATCACCTGCGTCTGCAACATAGAATGCTCCGCAACAAATGCTGTCGCTGTCGGTGCGCTTAATGGAAACACAAATCTCTATATTGAAAATGTTTCGATGAACGTTACCGAATCAGGCGTAAACCTCTGCGGCATAGGCGTAATGAACAAGGGCGACGGCAAGATATTCCTGACGGACAGCACCACGAAATTCGACATGCACGGAAGATCCATCCTATGCATAGGAACCGACAAAGGCGATATAGACACGATCATTTCTTCCCTTTCGGCAAACCTCTACTGCGAAGGAGGCAGCGTTCTTGGCATTGGTGACACAGGCGGTGACGGCAACATCAATTTCCGTGACGCTACCATAGATATGCTGTTCCTCACAGGCGACGGAACCGGAATCTGCACCAAGAATGGTACTATCACCTCCGAAAACAGTATACAGAACATAGCGATAAATCCCTGATTACACACAGAAAAAATACCGCAAAGCTTCAGGCTCTGCGGTATTTTGTTATTCTTCGGTTACTGTCAGGCTCTTTTTCCGCCAGATGCCGCTCTTATAACGGATAAGGCTCATTGCCGCTGTAAGCACCCAGGTAAGGCAGGTAGTTCCCCATACTGCCCAATAGCCTACACCAGGGATATTTACGAGTATAGCAGCAAAGCCTATTCTGCCGACCACCTCGGCAATGCCGTTAAGCAGTGCAAATCCTACATCGCCTGCGCCGTTCAGCATACCTCGGGTGATATGTATTAAGCCCAGCGGGAAATAGAACAAAGTCGGAGGCCAA
>JAZSEG010000052.1:0-7363 GCA_045531575.1 Oscillospiraceae bacterium
TATGCCAGCCGTAGCTTTCACGGAACAGCCGCATGGCAGTGTGGGCTATCTCGGCAAAGGACTGGGTGGATGCATTCAACGGACGCTGATGCTGTGTAACATGAAACATATTATCCTTGACAGCTATCTGCACGCCTTTGGCTTTAAGTCCGTATCGCCTTAGCCTTGCCGAAACATCCTGCGAAAGCTTATAGAACACTTTCCACACCTCATCATTCGTGTGAAGATCTGTCACACACGTCGTGCCATGGCCTACGCTCTTTATCGTATCGCAGAAATCCATGTGGTTTACGGGAGAATCATCCAGACCATTGGCGCTGCGCCATATCTGCACGCCGCACTTTCCCAGCGGCTTCAATATATCCTTGTGGATATCAGCAAGCTGTGCTATCGTGTATATGCCGTGACTCTCAAGATATCGTGTCGTTGCAGGACCAACGCCAAGCATATCTGAAGCGGGAAGTCCGCCTATCTTATCACGGAAGCTGCACTTCGGGATAACTGTGACCGCATCAGGCTTCTTCATATCCGAGCCAAGCTTTGCGAACACCTTGTTGAAGCTGACACCCACGGATATCGTGATGCCAAGCTCTCTTTTCACCCGCTCACGGATGATGTGGGCTATCCTCTCACCGTCTCCGAAAAGCAGCCTGCTTGCTGTCACATCCAGCCAGCATTCGTCTATGCCGAACGGCTCAATAAGATCGGTGTAATCTTCGTATATACGCCTTGTAAGGGCGGAATATTTCATATACTGATCGAACTGCGGCGGCACTATCACCAGATCACGGCATTTCTGCTGCGCCTGCCATATTGCCTCGCCTGTTTTTACGCCGCAGCGCTTTGCCTGCTCGGATTTTGCAAGCACTATGCCGTGGCGGTCCTCCTTGCTGCCGCAGACCGCTACTGCCTTTCCCCGCAGCGAGGGATCCAGCATTATCTCCACGGAAGCGTAAAATGAATTCAGATCGCAGTGAAGTATCGTTCTTTCCATGCCGTCTCCTTCCACAAAAGTTTTGAGAACTTTTTGATAACTTTAAAGAACAACATGATTATATACCTTTTTGAGAACTTTGTCAAGCATATTTCAGAACATTTAGATAACTTATATCTTTTTTCCATGAATTTTAAAATTTACTCAGAAAATCAAGACAAAAAGTGAAATATATGTTAGAATGATATCAGAAAGAAGGATCTTTCGTGTATGCATACATTTTCCAAAACCAAAGGAAGGAGTGCTGATATTGAACAGCTTCTATATTTTCGCTGACGCTCTCGAATATATCGAAAGCAGGCTTTGTGAAGAGATGACCCAGCAGGATATCGCCGATGCGTGCTGCTGCTCGCTTTCCTGCCTGCAGAAGATATGGCGCTACTGCTCCCACACCAGTATAAAGGAGTATATCTCAAAGCGCCGCCTTGCAAACAGCGCAAAGGACATCCTGCGTGGTGATTCCACCATAACCGAGATAGCGTTCAAGTATCAATACAACTCTCCCGAGGTATTTACAAGAGCTTTTACAAGACTGTGGGGAGTATCGCCGTCCGCTTTCAGTGAGCGGTACAGGAATGCGGATATCTTTCCCCGCATCATTGCAGACGAAAACAATGTAGGAGGAAATTATATGGGACGCAAGGTTGATCTTTCGGAGCTTTACGATTTTTTACGCTCAAAGGCTGATACTTATGTGCTGTGCTTTGATGTTGCACATCTCACACCGATAAATCAGAATTACGGCAGAAAGGCAGGCGATGAGGTCATACTCGAAGCCTTCAGGCGTATCGATGAAGCCGCAGGCGACGAAATGGCGGTATTCAGGATAGGCGGCGACGAATTCGCCATGATAACAGGTCTTGCCGATCCTGCTGAGGTGGAGGCACTTGCAGAAAAGGTGATCTCGCAGAACAATAAGCCTGTCATCTTTGAGGGAAAGGAGATCCCCGTTGCCATCAGAACAGGCGCTGTGAAATACAAGGCACGCCCGTTCAGATACGATGAGCTGTTCGGAAAATTAAGGAATACGATCTGCAACGCTGCCGAAGTGGGCAAGGTTGAATTTTATAACGAATAACGGATAAATGACACATCCGCTTCCTATACAGGAAGCGGATGTTTTTTATGGGTGTGTATAATTACAAAGTCGAAACGGATAATATTAAATAAATACCCGCTTAATAGCGGCAATAGAGGTGAAGCATGACAAGGTACAGAGGCAAGGGAGTATATGGCGCTGTGGCTGCAGGCAGGATAAAAGTGCTGAAGCGTCAGGATATGCAGGTAAAGAGGGTGCGCACAGAGTCTCCCGAAAAGGAACTGGAACGGCTTGCAGCAGCAAAGGAAAAGGCACTTACGCAGCTGCAGAAGATACATGAAAAGGCACTTATCGAGGTCGGTGAGGCTAACGCTCAGATATTCGAGATACACATGATGATGGTGGAGGACGAGGACTACAATGAAGCCATTGAAGGCATGATAAAGACCCAGAGCGTGAATGCCGAATATGCAGTTGCTGTTACTGCGGATAATTTTGCAGAGATGTTCAGTGCAATGGAGGACAGCTATATGCAGGCACGGGCAGCGGATGTACGGGATATCTCGAACCGACTGATAGCCTGTCTTTCTTCCGACGACGGCGCTGTGGAACACACATCGGGCAAGGTGATAATCTGTGCAGATGACCTCGCCCCCAGTGAAACGGTGGCTCTGGACAAGAAAAACGTGCTGGCATTTGCAACGGCGCACGGTTCTTCGAACTCACACACAGCGATACTTGCACGCAGTATGAATATCCCTGCGATAATCGGTCTGGGCGAGGAGTTTCTCCGTGCCGTCAAAGACGGCGATACAGCCATTGCGGACGGCTTTTCGGGCGAGCTTATCCTCTCCCCTGACGATGTAACTCTAGCCGATTATGAGCGCAGGCAGAAGGAAGAATACCGCAAGACCGAGCTTCTGCGAAAACTCAAGGGTAAGGACAATATCACCATTGATGGTACACATATAAACATCTTTGCAAATATAGGCAGTGCTGACAGCATCGGAGAGGTACTGCTGAACGACGCAGGCGGCATCGGACTTTTCCGCAGTGAATTCCTGTATCTTGAAAACAAAACGCTCCCCACCGAGGAGGAGCAGCTTCAAATTTACAGACGTGTGCTGGAAAGCATGGGCAGCAGAAAGGTCATCATCCGCACGCTGGATATAGGTGCAGACAAACAGGCAGAATATCTGGGACTTGACCATGAGGAAAATCCTGCGCTGGGACTGCGTGCGATACGTCTCTGCCTTGCTCGCCCCGATATGTTCAGAGCGCAGCTCAGGGCGCTGTACAGAGCCTCTGTATACGGCAATCTGGGTATAATGTTCCCGATGATAGCCTCTGTGTGGGAGCTGGAAGAGATTCTTGCACTGTGTGCAGAAGTGCGTGCAGAACTTAGCGATGCAGGCGGGGAATATTCAGGCAATGTTGAACTGGGGATCATGATAGAAACGCCTGCCGCTGCGATAATCAGCGACAGGCTGGCTCCTATGGTTGACTTTTTCAGCGTAGGCACAAACGATCTTATACAATACACTCTTGCCTGCGACAGGCAGAATCCTAAGCTTGAACGCTACTGTGACTCTCACCACGAAGCAGTGCTGCGCCTGATACGCTATGCTGCGGAGAGCGCCCACAAAAACGGCGCATGGATAGGAATATGCGGTGAGCTTGCCGCAGATACCTCAATGACCGAAACGTTTCTGCGCATGGGAATCGATGAGCTTTCTGTCTCTCCTGCTTTCGTACTGAAGGTTCGTGACGCTGTACGAAAAACGGATCTGAGAAATCAATAAACAGATACGATCAGATCGCATCAAAGCCCTTCAGATACCTCATATTCTTAATGATAATTGCAGAGCGCCAGAAGTTTGCGGATACTTCATACTCTTTGTAATCAGTCCACCACTGCCACGGAACAGGATACGAGCCGTCAGGCTGCTGTGAAGTGCGGATATGGTCTATCTCATATTCCGCTATATCCGCATTATCCTTATAAAAGATACTGCCGCGGCTGAGGAACAGATCGGATGGCAGAGTAACATATTCTACTCCCCACTTTTCCTTGTCCTGACATATACAGCGAGTTACCAATTCTTTTAATCTGTTTTCAAATGCAGACATATCAACAAGCTGTATGTCTGTGAGCTTCAGCGCATCATAAAGCCTTATGAAGCATGCTGTGATATGATTCTCTTCAAAAAGCTCCTGCGAAAGAAGCCATTCCACTGCCTGCACAGCAGTATCACATCCCAGCTTATACACGGCGCTGCCATGCTCCGCATAACGCAGGATAAAGGCTGCAAGTGCCGCAGTGGGATTATAGCGCAGCTCACCGATGCCGTTGCACTCCCACCATATCGCATGAGGATATTCGTTGTTTGTGGGAACTGTATTCAGCCACTGATTATGCTCGGCATTGAAATCTGCGCCGCTTTCAAGATATCTGAGGATACCCTGAACGATTGGGTGACAGCTATCCGATAAGCCGATCTCACAAATGATCTCGGTCGCAGCCCATGTTCCGACAGGAGTGGAGTTCGGGTTAAGAAAGTCAGGCTCGATACCATGCCCAAAGCCGCCGTCCTCGTTCTGATAATAAGACAGTGCTTTCATGACATTTTCCCTGCTGCCGTCCTCAAAGTGATACTGCCAGCGTGCAAGATCCAGCGGACGGGCATTGCGATAGATAAATGCTCTTGCATTTTCAAAAGTAGTCATATATATCCTCCAATATTTTTTATTATAGGATAACACATACCATAGGGATAGTATTGTAAAAATCCGACATTATCTGCGCTTTGCCGCAAAAACAACCGCCTCTCTCGGGGTCATAAGATGGCGGCGCTTGAAATCGTTAAGGAGATGTGCCTGATCTGCATAGCCGTATTTTTCAACTGCGTCAAGGATATCAAATCGTGGTGCGCTTATCATCTCCTGCCACAGAAGCTGATAACGTATCAGTGACGAAAATGACTTTGGGGATATCCCCATGTGATGAGAAAACATGCGCTCTAGCTGCTTTTCTGATACTGAGGTGTAGCAGCATATATCCGATATACGCGCTCTGCCGTTATTTTCTATCATATAATAGATGGCATTGAGTAGATCATCATTCATACGTTCAGGGCGCAGTCGTTTCAGAAGTGCTTTTTCCGCTAGGTCTATCCTTCCCGCAAGCGTCGGGACGTCGAACAGCTGTGGTTGAAGCTCGCTTTTCAGGCTCTGAAAAAACTCCTCTACCCGAAACGCGCGGTTCTTACTGCCATTCAGTGCGTTCTCGGTGAAGAGGATAGCAGACCATGCGTAAAAGCGTATGGCAAAGGTTGAAGTCAGACCGGGAAAACCTGCACCGCTCGTAAGGAACGAACGCTCGTCCAGTGCGCAGAAATGCCCCCCAACAGTATTTCGCGTATAGTCAATATGGAAGATGATATCCATGCAGGTATCGGGAATGACTATTCCGCTGTCATATCTGCATTCGGTTACTTCAACAGGTCTTTTAGTACCCCAGAAGCAGCGGACATATGGCTTAAGCGCATCACAGGGTGCGATCTCACAATAGGTCTCATCGTTCTGAAAAGGCGTGCCTGTTATCGGATGATATATCTCGGCAAGAGTTCGCATGGCTTACCTCCCCTTACAGACCGTTCCAGAGATATTTTTCAAGATCCACAGTTCCATCCTCACGGACCTCAATTCCGTCTGCACGCAGAAGCTCCGCCTGCTTTTCCGCACCACCAAAGGCAAATGCGGGAGCAAGTCCACCAAAACGATTCAGCACACGATAACACGGAATACTTTCGGGATCAGGATTGGCATGGAGCGCATAGCCCACCGCCCTCGCCCAGCGTGGATTTCCTGCCAGCATGGCGATCTGACCGTAGGTTGCCACCTTGCCACGGGGTATCTTCTTTACCTGCTCATATATAAGCTCGAAAGTTGTCATTATATCTCCTTATACGAAAAGGGCGGAAAACCGCCCTTTATATTGAATTATGCCTTTGCTTTCTTAGCCTTCTTGCTGCGTTCGATAACAGGCTCGCCTGTACCCTCTACGCACTCCGCAGTAACCGTGATCTTGGTTATGGAAGGATCGCTGGGGGCAGTGAACATGATGTCACGCAGAGTAGACTCAACGATGGAACGCAGACCTCTTGCACCTGTCTTACGCTCGATGGACTTCTTTGCGATAGCACGCTTAGCCTCATCGTTGAACTCCAGCTCGATCTCATCAGCCTTGAAGAGATACTTATACTGCTTGATAAGCGCATTCTTAGGCTCGTCAAGGATGCGCACAAGAGCGTCCTCGTCAAGATCGTCCAGCACCGTTACAACAGGCAGACGTCCGATAAGCTCGGGGATGATACCGAACTTCACGAGATCCTCCTGGCTTACCTTATGGAGCATTGCAGAGCTTTCCTTATCCTTCTTGGAAGTAACGTCAGCACCAAAGCCCATTGCAGAGGAAGATACTCTGCCTGCGATCATCTTTTCAAGACCCTCGAACGCACCGCCGCAGATGAACAGGATGATCTTGGTATCGATCTGGATGAATTCCTGATGGGGATGCTTTCTGCCGCCCTGAGGAGGTACGTTGGAAACTGTACCCTCGACGATCTTCAGCAGCGCCTGCTGTACGCCCTCACCGCTTACATCACGGGTGATGGAGGTATTCTCGCTGCGACGGGAGATCTTATCGATCTCGTCGATGTAGATAATGCCACGCTCGGCTGCCTCAACATCGTAATCTGCTGCCTGAATAAGGCGCAGAAGCACGTTCTCAACGTCCTCACCGACATAACCTGCCTGTGTGAGCGTGGTAGCGTCTGCGATAGCAAAAGGAACGTTCAGAAGCTTTGCAAGAGTCTGTGCCAGCATTGTCTTACCTACACCTGTAGGTCCGAGCAGCAGCACGTTACTCTTCTGAAGCTCTACTTCTTCGTCGTCAAGACCCTCTTCATTGAGGAAGGTACGCTTATAGTGATTGTATACGGATACGCTGAGGATCTTCTTAGCCTCCTCCTGACCGACGATATATTCATCAAGGTAAGCCTTGATCTCTGTCGGCTTCATGAGGGTCTCGGGTCCGTCAGCAAAGCTGCTCTTATCGATATCGTCATCCGCAACGGGCTTAACATACTTACCCTTTACATCGCCGCTCTCGACGAGCATGTTATAGGAGGCAAGGATACATTCATTACAGATGATAGCAGCCTCAGTGCCGCCATACAGAATGCGCCTTACCTGATTTTCATTTTTGCCGCAAAAGGAGCAAACCATCATTTTTGCTGTTCCTCCTGTTTTTTACTTGATGTCAGAAC
>JAZSEG010000142.1:0-2651 GCA_045531575.1 Oscillospiraceae bacterium
CCAGTGCGGGAGCGTAGTTCGGGTAGAAATCCGAACAGCAGCCGCTGATTCCCTTGCTGTAGTGAGTATGGAACGGCGGCGACTGAACAGTGCTGCCGCTGCTGTCCGTTATGTTTGCCACAAAGGTCTCGGGATTGAGCCTGTTCGGGATATCCAGACGCTCATCCACCGCATGGAAATAAGTGTTGCGGTCGTGTCCAACGCCTATAAGCAGTATCTTTCCGTTCTCTTCATAAAGCCTTGAAAGGCAGCTGCCCAAGGGTGCGGGTGAGGCGCATTTTTCCTCGCCCTCAGCGTATTCTGCGGCTCTTTTTCCGAATATCGCAAGCGAGTGCGTGGGGTGTAGCGTGCGCACAGCGTCCTTTCTGAACGCCGCAACCTTTGCCAGCGTGCCTATACATGGCACGGTGCTTCGCACGTCAAAATTCGGCGAGTCCTTGCTGACGTTTGCCCAGGTGTGGGTGGGTATGAGCAGCAGTCCGTCGCTCAGATAGCTGCACATTGCGTCAAGAAGTCCGTCCGCGCCGCCCTCTATGCCGCCCACAGAGCGCAGCGAGGAATGTACCGTCACCACGTCGTCCTGCTTCACGGATAGCGCTTGCAGCATGCTGTGTATTTCCTTTTCGCCTATCATATCCATAACCGCCTTTCAGTTGATATATTATCATGATACATTAAATCGGCGGCGGTGTCAAGGGATATTATCTGCTGCCGATGACTTTGCCTTCCGTAGAGATCGTTATCACCTGATGCGGTATGAACCTGCCGCTCAGCTTTATCGCATTCAGTGCGGCGTTCTCAATACCGCCGCAGCAGGGAACTTCCATCCTGACAACGGTGATGCTCCTGATGTCGTTGGCTGCGATAAGCTTTGTAAGCTTTTCGGTGTAGTCGCCCTCGTCAAGCTTCGGGCATCCTATGAGCGTGATCCTGTTCCTGATGAAATCCTCGTGGAAATTTCCGTAGGCATAGGCGGTGCAGTCAGCGGCAATGAGCAGGTCTGCGCCATCGAAATACGGCGCATTGATGGGCGCAAGCTTTATCTGCACAGGCCATTGGGAGAGCCTGCTCACGGCAGCGGCAGCAGGAGCGGTAACGTCGCAGCGCTTTATCGCCTTTGACTGGGTGCCTGGGCAGCCGCAGGGAAGCGGTGCAGCCTTTGCCTTTGCGGCAAGCACCGCAGCTTCGTCGTAGGCGGGAGCCTCACGCTCTTCGAAGCTTATTGCGCCCGTGGGGCAGGCAGGGAGACAGTCCCCGAGACCGTCGCAGTAGTCCTCACGCAGCAGCTTTGCCTTGCCCTCCACCATGCCGATAGCGCCCTCGTGGCAGGCAGCAGCGCAGAGTCCGCAGCCGTTGCATTTATCTTCGTCAATTCTGATTATTTTTCTTACCATATTCAAATACCTCCTTGCTATTTGGTCTGATTATATCATATATGCTATTGAAAATCTGTTGAATTTTCAACAGGTTAAGAAACGCTAAAGACTTTTTTTGCAGGCAGATTATAATTGACATTTTTCTTTATTAAATATATAATTAATATCAGATAATTTACTTTGGAGGTGTGCGCCGATGTCTTCCGGAGCAGTGCGTACGATATCGCTTACAACGCCGTTTGAGGGCAGTGATAAAGGCTGGGAGGAATACCCCCGCCCTCAGATGAAAAGAGCTTCCTATATATCCCTTTGCGGCGAGTGGCAGCTTTCCGTAAGAAAGAATGGGGGAGAGCAGCCGCTGGGCAGCATCAGAGTCCCCTTTCCGCCAGAGAGCCGCATCTCAGGCATAGAGCGTCCTCTCGCTGCGGACGAGCAGTATGTATATCGCAGGAAGTTCACCTTGCCCGACGGCTTCAATGTCGGCAGAGTTCTGCTGCATTTCGGCGCTGTGGATCAGATTGCCGAGGTGTACGTCAATAATATCCATGCCTGCACTCACACGGGCGGCTACCTGCCCTTTTCACTGGATATCACCGAGCATCTGGTGAGCGGAGAAAACTCCCTCAGGGTAGTTGTGACAGACGCTCTCGATACCGATATCCCCTATGGCAAGCAGTGCCGAAAGCGTGGCGGAATGTGGTATACCCCCATCAGCGGAATATGGCAGGCGGTGTGGCTGGAGAGCGTGCCGCAGCACCATATAGAGTCCCTGCGCATCACGCCGACTCTCGACAGCGTGACTATCGAAGTAAAGGGCGGCGCCGAGGAGAAGCTCATCACGCTCTGCGGCAGCGAATACCGCTTCACAGGCAGCCGTACCACTATCACCATTGACGAGCCGCAGCTGTGGAGTCCCGAGCATCCGCACCTTTATGAGTTTACGCTCACATCGGGCAGCGACAGGGTGGAGTCCTACTTCGCACTGCGCACCGTTTCGATAGATACGAGCGGCAGGCATCCCGTGATATGTCTCAACGGCGAGCCGTATTTCTTTCACGGCGTGCTGGATCAGGGATATTTCAGCGACGGAATATATCTCCCCGCATCCCCCGAGGGATACATCTATGATATCACCACCATGAATAAGCTCGGCTTCAATATGCTGAGAAAGCACATCAAGAGCGAGCCTGAGCTGTTCTATTATTATTGCGACAAATACGGAATGATAGTATTTCAGGATCTTGTCAACAGCGGAAAATATAATTTTCTCATTGA
>JAZSEG010000279.1:0-18682 GCA_045531575.1 Oscillospiraceae bacterium
CTTCAGACCATCCAGCTTGCCCTTGTATTCACGAACTGTCTGCAGGTCAGCCAGTACCTGACAGGGGTGACAGAAGTCAGTCAGACCGTTGATGATCGGGATGTTACCAAACTCAGCAAGATCCTCAACTTCCTTCTGCTCGAAGGTACGGATCATGATACCGTTGATGTAGCGGGACAGAACACGGGCAGTATCCTGAACAGGCTCACCACGGCCTATCTGCAGGTCACGGGAGGACAGGAACAGCGCATTACCACCCAGCTGATACATACCAGCCTCAAAGGAAACACGTGTACGGGTGGAGGACTTCTGGAAGATCATACCAAGAGTCATGCCCTTTAAAAGGTGGTGGGGAATACCGTGCTTCTGCTCATACTTGAGCTGATCCGCAAGGTTCAGGATGTCGATGATCTCTTCTGTGCTGAGATCAAGCATTTTAAGTAAATGATTCATTGGTTTATTTCCTTTCTAGATTATTTGGCATCGTTGGTTATTGGAGTATAATCATATATGTGTTGAAGTTCACCTTTTTCAAGCAAGTCAACGGTATAGAGCATTTGTTCGATTTGCGTTCTTTCGAGTTCACTTAGCTTTGTAAGCAAAAGGGCATTGTAAATCTGTCGTGCATCGTCAAATTTACCTTGTTCAGCAAGCAGATCCGCTTTCATTGAACTTGAGATAACAGCGTCCGTTTCCTTTGGAATCAATTCAGCAACTGCATCATATTCTTTTTTATACAGAAAATAAGTAAACAATCCTCTGCGAATGATTGTTCTACAGATCTTATCATTACTGCATTCCTCAAAAAGAGATGAAGAATCGCTGCGCAGGCTGTCAACCTTTTCTGAATCGTCAAGATGTATGTAAGTAGAAATTGCACACACATAGTAATTCAACCTGAGAATTTTCTTTGAGAGCGTAACAGGATTTCTGTTGTCGAAAATATACTCTGATAGATATTTTGCAGCTATCTGTGGTTGTTGAATGATATCTGACTTATAATGATTTGCAAGAAATATAATGATCTTGTTTCTTCGTCCTGTTTCGTTGTTTTGGGTAGTGCGTTCATATTCGGATATAAGCCAGTTGAGATTCTCCTCCGAAAAGCAGTAATTTTCATTAAAGTCCTTCGAGCACTCTGAAAGTCGGTCAGGTTGCGAATTGATACGCATGCTTAGAACTATAATAAGCACTCCGATCAAAAAAGCCACCGGAATTGCAATCAACAGGGGAATAATCACGTTGAATTTAAATATCAGCGCAAGGATAACGATGATTATCGCAGCAGGAACGTAATTTAAAATCGCATAGATCAGAACTGCTTTGAGTAATTCCTTTATAGCCCATAAAGGGCTGATGTCCTTTTCGGTATTTCCCTCTGTTATAGTGAATTTAAATGATCGTTTACTCATTCAGCAGTCCAATCAGTATCTCCAGTCCCTTGTCTATCTCCTCATAGGAAATGGTCAGGGGAGGGAGGAGTCTTACCTTTGTCTTAGCAGTAAGCAGCAGCAGACCCATATCAAGCGCAGCCTTGACGATATCACCTGCAACCTTGCTCTTAAGCTGAATGCCTATCATCATGCCCATGCCGTCAACGGAAACTACCTCGTCGCACTGCATCAGCTTTTCCTTAATGTAAGCGCCCTTCTTTGCAACCTCGTCAAGGAAGCCGTCAGCCGTAACTGTCGCAAGAACAGCATTTCCGCCTGCGCAGGAGATGGGGTTACCGCCGAATGTGGAACCGTGTGTACCTGCTGTAAGAACATTTGCGCACTTTTCCCCTGCAAGACAAACACCGATAGGCACGCCGCCTGCCAGACCCTTTGCGAGTGTGGTGAGATCAGCCTTCTTACCGTAGTTGTCGCCTGCGAGGAACTTACCTGTTCTGCCGACGCCTGTCTGCACCTCGTCAGCGATGGTGAGAACATCCTTTTCAGCGCAGAGTCTGTAGATCTCGTCTACGAACTCCTGCTGCAGCGGCATAACGCCGCCCTCGCCCTGAATGTACTCGAACATAACTGCGCATACAGTATCGTCAAGCTTCGCACGCAGATCCTCGATGTTGTTAGCCTCAACATAGATGAAGCCTTCAACGAAGGGGAAGAAGTAGTTGTGGAACACATCCTGACCTGTAGCGGAAAGAGTACACATGGTTCTGCCGTGGAAGGAGTTAACCAGTGTGATGATGTTGTGTCTGCCCTTGCCGTACTTGTCAAAGCTGTATTTTCTTGCTATCTTTATTGCGCACTCGTTTGCTTCTGCGCCGCTGTTGCCAAAGAACATATTCTTGTAGCCTGCGGTCTCGCAGAGTGTCTTTGCGAAATCAGCCTGCACCTTGGTGTAGTAGTAATTGGAGGTGTGCTGGATGCTGTGAGCCTGATCGCAGACCGCCTTTACCCATGCCTCATTACAGTAACCAAGAGAGTTCGTGCCGATTCCGCTGCCGAAATCTATGTACTGCTTGCCGTTTTCGTCAGTGGCAAGCACATCCTCGCCCTTATCGAGGACTAAGCTATACCTTCCGTAGGAGGGCATAACATAATTGTTGAACTGTTCAATTGTGCTCATTTCATTACCTCTTAGGGAATAATCATTGTACCTGCACCGAGGTCTGTCAGCAGCTCGATGAGGATAGAGTGGGGGATACGTCCGTCGATGATGTTCGCCTTAGGAACGCCACGGCGTACCGCCTCAACGCAGCAGTCGATCTTGGGGATCATACCGCCGCTGATGATACCCTGCTTCTTCAGATAGGGTATCTCGCTTACGCCTGCTGTGCGGATGAGAGTGCTTTCGTCGTCCTTGTCCTCCAGCAGACCAATGATATCGGTCATGAGGATAAGGCTGGATGCGTGAAGCTCCGCAGCGATTCTCGCTGCCGCTGTATCCGCATTGATGTTGTATACAGTCTTTCCGTCGCCGCCTGTTGCAACAGTGGAGATAACGGGGATATATCCGTGGTTCAGCGCTGTTGTGATGACGCCTGTATTTACCTCGGTGATCTCACCTACATAGCCGAGCTGCGGATCAAGCTCCTCAGCTACCAGCAGGTTGCCGTCAAGTCCGCAGAATCCCATAGCACTGCCGCCGTGGCTCTGCAGCAGGGAAACGAGATCCTTGTTCACCTTACCTGCAAGCACCATCTGAACGATGTCTACCGTCTCCTCGTCGGTATAACGCAGACCATTGATGAACTTGCTCTCCTTGTTGGTCTTTTTGAGCATCGCATTTATCTCAGGGCCGCCGCCGTGTACCAGAACGATCTTGATACCAACCAGCGAAAGCAGTACGATATCGCTCATAACTGCCTGCTTCAGCTCGTCGTTAGTCATGGCGTTTCCGCCATATTTTACAACAACTACCTTGTCGTGATATTTCTGAAGATAGGGGAGAGCCTCGATCATGACATTGGCTCTTACGTCGTAATCAATATGCATCATGTTTATGACCTCCCTTAAGTTCTGTACTCAGCATTGATCTTTACATACTCGAAAGTAAGATCGCAGCCCCATGCAATAGCAGAGCCATCGCCGCTGTGCATATCAATGAGGATCTTGACCTCGTCATCGGAAAGGATGTCCGAAGCGGTGTCCTCAGAGAAGCTGATGCCTGCACCGTCAACGCAGACGGTGATCTTGCCCTTCTTGTCGCTTGCAAGCTCTACGGATACCTTGCTGATATCGAAATCGCCTTCAGCATAGCCGATAGCGCAGAGGATACGTCCCCAGTTTGCGTCGGAAGCGAACATAGCCGCCTTCAACAGGCTGGAGCCGATAACGGACTTGGCAACAGATCTTGCAACCGTCTCATCAGGAGCGCCCTTTACGATGCACTCGATAAGCTTTGTTGCGCCCTCGCCGTCTCTTGCTGTTTCACGGGCAAGGTTCATCATTACTGCGTACAGCGCATTCACGAAGATCTCGTAGTTCTTATCCTCGCAAACGATCTCCGCATTCTTTGCAAGACCCGAGGACATCAGCACGAGAGTGTCATTTGTGGAAGTATCGCCGTCAACGCTTACCATGTTGTAGGTGAGGGAATTTACCTTGCGCAGCGCCTTTTCAAGCAGCTCGCCATTGATAGCAACGTCAGTGGTGATGAACGCCAGCATAGTTGCCATATTGGGATGGATCATTCCGCTGCCCTTTGAGATACCGCCGATATGGCACTTTCTGCCATCCAGCTCAAACTCCACAGCAAGCTCCTTCTTGCGGGTATCAGTGGTCATGATAGCTTCGCAGGCCTCGCTGCTGTTCTTTGCGGAAAGCTCAGAAACCAGCTGATCTATCTTAGCCTCGATAGGCTCGATGGAAAGAGGCTGACCGATAACGCCTGTAGAGCCGACAAGTACATCTTCCTTCTTGATCTTCAGTGCATCAGCAGCAAGCTCGCACATCTTCTCGGCGATCTCGATACCGTTGTCGTTGCAGGTATTTGCGTTACCGCTGTTTACGATAACCGCCTGAGCGCAGCCGTTTTCAAGGTGCTTTTTTGTAACATAGATAGGCGCACCCTTAACTTTATTTGTAGTGTAGAGAGCGGCAGCCTTGCACTTTTCAGCACAGTAGATGAGAGCAAGATCACGCTTTGTGGTATTGCCTTTCTTTATGCCTGCAATAACGCCCGAAGCCATGAAGCCCTCAGCAGCACAAACGCCGCCGTCTACAAATTTGTAGCCTTCAAATTTAACCATTGTTGTTTCCTCTCAATTGTATATAATCAGATCAGACCCGTCGTTTCATCAACGCCCATCATGATATTCAGGCACTGAACAGCGGCACCGCTTGCGCCCTTGCCGAGATTATCAAGACGGGAGCAGATTATCATTCTGTCGTCGTTGCCGTTTACAAAAAGCTCCATGTTGTTAGTACCGCTGAGGTTGTTTGCGCCTATAAAGCCATCCTCAGGCTCGCCCTCAGCCATTACCTTTACAAATGTTGCACCGTCGTAGTATTCGGCAAGAGCCTTGCGAACATCGGAAACGGTGTACTTCTTTGCGAGAAGTCTTGTGTGGATGGGGAGCGATACCACCATACCTGCGAAATAGTCGCAGATCAGCGGATTGAACGTGGGAGCGTAGTCGAGACCGCAGATCTTCTGCATCTCAGGCAGGTGCTTGTGCATCTGGGTGAGAGCGTACTGTCTGGGCGAATCAAAGTCAGCGGGACGGTCAGCACCCTCGTAAACAGCGATAGCCTTCTTGCCTGCGCCGCTGTAGCCTGAGACCGCATGAACGGAAACGGGGTAGTCGGCAGGGAGGATGCCAAGCTTTACGAGAGGGTAGACCATTGAAGCAAATCCGCTGGCATAGCAGCCGGGAACAGCAACTCTGTTGGAGGTCTCGATCTTCTTTCTGAATTCGGGTGAAAGCTCAGGGAAACCGTAAGCCCAGTCGGGATTGGTTCTGTGAGCTGTGGAAGCGTGGATGATACGAACTCTGTCATCTGCGAGGGAAACCGCTTCGATAGAAGCCGCGTCAGGCAGACAAAGGAACGTAAAATCGGAGCTGTTGATAAGCTTTTTTCTTTCGTCGAGGTCTTTTCTCTTATCCTCGTCAATGCGGAGCAGCTCTATATCGGTACGTCCTGCAAATCTCTCCATTATCTTGAGACCTGTCGTACCCTCCTGTCCGTCTATGTAAACCTTAACCATTGTGAAGTGCCTCCAGTTTTGTTCTTGATAATTCTATCTGTTTCTTTACGCTTTCGGGAGAGGGGCCGCCGAAGGAAAGGCGCTCTCTCACGCAGGTGTCAAGGCTGATAGCCTTGTATACATCCTCGTCGAAAAGCTCGGTCTGCATCTTGTAGATATCCAGAGGAAGCTGTTCGAGAGTCGTGTTCATCTTAATGCACTGTGCAACCAGACCGCCTGTTATCTTATAAGCGTCACGGAAGGGCATACCCTTCTTAACGAGGTAATCAGCACAGTCAGTTGCGTTGATGAATCCCTTTGCCGCAGCATTGCGCATATTATCCTTGTAAAGGGTCATCGTTTCAAGCATGGGGATAAAGGGGATAAGGCACATCTTCAGTGTATCCACTGCGTCAAAGATAGCCTCCTTGTCCTCCTGCATGTCCTTGTTGTAGGCGAGGGGCAGACCCTTCATCATCGTGAGCAGGGTAACGGTATCTCCGATAACTCTGCCTGTCTTGCCGCGGATAAGCTCGGTTACATCAGGGTTCTTCTTCTGCGGCATGATGCTGGAGCCTGTAGCATAAGCGTCGTCCAGTTCAATGAACTTGAATTCCCAGCTGCTCCACAGGATGATCTCCTCAGAGAAGCGGGAGAGATGCATCATGCAGATGGAGATAGCGGATGCAAGCTCAATGCAGCTGTCTCGGTCAGAAACGCCGTCCAGGGAGTTCACCATAGGCGTATTCATGCCAAGAAGCTCAGCAGTTCTGTGGCGGTTGATATCGTAGGTGGTTCCTGCGAGAGCGCCGCTGCCGAGAGGGCAGACGTTCATGCGCTCAGCGATCTCATTGAAGCGCTCGATATCACGCAGCAGCATCTGCGCATAGGCCATCATGTGGTGACCGAAAGTAATGGGCTGCGCACGCTGAAGGTGCGTATAACCCGGCATGATAGTCTCGGTGTTCTCCTCTGCAATGTTGCAGAGAACAGTAACGAGCTGCGCCACAAGATCAGAAATAGTCTTTATCTCATCACGCAGATACAGACGGATGTCAAGTGCTACCTGATCGTTTCTGGAGCGTGCAGTATGCAGTCTCTTTCCCACGTCGCCAAGGCGCTTTGTAAGCTCAGCCTCGATAAACATGTGGATATCCTCTGCGGTCATATCAAGCTGTAAAGCTCCGCTGTCGATATCAGCCAGTACCTCTTTCAGTCCGCCGATAAGAGTGAGGGAGTCCTCCATGCTTATGATGCCCTGTTCGCCGAGCATGGTCGCATGAGCAATACTGCCCTCAATATCGTGCCTGTACATTCTTCCGTCGAAGGAGATCGAGGAGTTGAAGTCGTTTACCTTGCTGTCAACATCCTTTGAAGATCTTCCTGCCCACATCATTTGTGCCATAATTAACCTCGCATAAATGTATTCTAAAAATAAATGTAAGAGCGGAAGGCTTATAGGAGTGATGCGTGAGCATCACCCCAAAGTTTCCCGCCCTTAGAAAGTTTTGCCTGATTACTTGTTGTTTCTCTCAGCGTCCAGCATAGCCTTGACCTTGATAGGCAGACCGAACAGGTTGATGAAGCCTGCGGAATCCTTCTGGTCGTAAACATCATCCTCACCGAAGGAAGCGAAGTCCTCGCTGTACAGTGTGTAGGGAGAAGTTACGCCTGCGTTGATGATGTTGCCCTTGTAGAGCTTCAGCTTAACTTCGCCTGTAACAGTTTCCTGAGTCTTGTTTACGAAAGCGTCAAGAGCCTCACGCAGGGGAGTGTACCACTGACCGTTGTATACGATGTCTGCATACTTCTGTGCAAGACCGTACTTGTAGTGCTGTGTCTCCTTGTCGAGGCAGATCGTCTCGAGAACTTCGTGTGCGTGGTACAGGATAGTACCGCCGGGAGTCTCGTATACACCTCTGGACTTCATACCAACCAGACGGTTCTCAACAACGTCGAACAGACCGATACCGTTCTCGCCGCCGATCTTGTTCAGAGTCTTGATGAGCTTAACGCCGTCCATCTTCTCGCCGTTGAGAGCAACAGGAACGCCCTGCTCGAAGGAAAGTGTGATATATGTAGGCTTGTCGGGAGCCATTTCGGGAGAAACACCTAGCTCAAGGAAGCCGGGCTTGTTGTACTGGGGCTCGTTAGCGGGATCCTCGAGATCCAGTCCCTCATGAGAGAGGTGCCACAGGTTCATATCCTTGGAGTAGTTTGTTTCTCTTGTGATCTTGATCGGAACGTTGTGAGCCTCTGCGTACTCGATCTCCTGATCTCTGGACTTGATGTCCCAGATTCTCCAGGGAGCGATGATGGTCAGATCGGGAGCGAGAGCCTTGATTGTCAGCTCAAAACGAACCTGGTCGTTACCCTTGCCTGTGCAGCCGTGGCAGATAGCGTCAGCGCCTTCTGCACGAGCGATCTCAACCAGTCTCTTAGCGATGGGAGGACGAGCAAAGGAAGTACCGAGCAGATAGCCCTCGTACTTAGCGCCTGCCTTCAGTGTGGGCCATACGAAGTCGTTAACGAACTCATCCTGGATATCCTCGATGTAGAGCTTGGTAGCGCCTGTCTTCTTAGCACGCTCCTCCAGACCCTCGATCTCAGCATCCTGACCTACATTACCTGCAACGCAGATAACTTCGCAGCCTGCATAGTTCTCATGAAGCCAGGGGATGATGATAGATGTATCAAGTCCGCCTGAATATGCGAGTATGATCTTTTTGATTTCCTTAGCCATTTTGTTTATCTCCTTTGTTAAAGAAAAAATTATTTACAATAGTTATTATAC
Organism: Oscillospiraceae bacterium; assembly: GCA_045531575.1. Taxonomy (GTDB): domain Bacteria; phylum Bacillota; class Clostridia; order Oscillospirales; family Ruminococcaceae; genus CAG-115. The sequence goes on from JAZSEG010000279.1 coordinate 8,429, forward strand.
ACCGTTTTACGCAAAAGTCAAGCATTTTTATTCAGCTAAATGTATAATATGCAGCTATTTTCATTGAAAATTCACATTTTATACATTTTGTTTTCCTGATATTACACGTTTATCGTTCTGGAAATAGTTGCTTTAGCTTTGATGTACAAACACTTTGCGGATGATTTGAAATTGCGGATAAAAGATAATTTTTACTGCGTGTTTATACATTTCGATGTATAAAATATTTTTGCAAATATGCGTTGACAACGATATCGTTCACGGTTATAATATAAATATGAACGTTCACTATATCGTTGTTTTGTGAACGAACGGAGGTATTTATTATGCAGATGAATGAAAAGATCGAGATACTTCTCGCACGCAGACGCATCCGCAAGACTGACTTCGCAGAGTCCGTCGGTGTGACTTACCGTGCCTTTGCAAACTACATGAATGGCTCACGTCGTCCCCGTGGCAAGATCCTCAGCAAGATCGCCATGGAGCTTGGACTTACGCCTGAATTTCTCCTGAACGATGAAAAGGAACTGGAGCTCACCATCGAGGAGCGTTTCATCAAGCGCACCTGCCGCAGCGAGAAGGATAAGGCTGCCGCTATGCAGTTTCTCACCGAAACACGAGGTCTCTTTGCAGGCAACGCTCTGTCGGATGACGACAAGGACGCTCTGTTCAACTGCATGATAGAGATCTACAACGACTGCATGAATAAGAACAGCAATGAATCTTGATATTATAATAAGTGAAGCTGCAGCGGTCATTGACAGCTGCGGCGGCAAGGATATCCTGGAGACCGCCTGTAACACAGGCGCCGAGGTCTGGCTGCGCCCGCTCGGTAACCTGAAGGGCTTCTATGTGCATGAGCAGGGAACTGCCTACATCGTTATCAACGAAGCCTTGGACGACACCATGCGCAATGTGGTGTGCGCTCATGAGCTTGGACATGATGTTCTGCACAGAGAGCTTGCCGCAGGCGGTATCCGTGACGGCACGCTGTTTCTTGCCAACAATAAGACCGAGCGTGAAGCGAACCTTTTCGCAGCCGAGATTCTGCTGAGCGACAAAGCCGTGCTTTCCGAGCTTGAATACAACAACGATCCCACCACAGTGGCGTATGAACTTGGCGTCCCCGTTGAACTTCTTGAATACAAGCTGGAGCTGCTGGTGCATAAGGGATATCATTTCAATTTCAGCGCTGTAAAAAACGATTTTCTTAAGTGAGATACTATGACGGATTTTAATAACATCACTCCATGTGGCGGCAGCTGTATGGACTGTGTTCATTATCGCACAGGTGAATGCAAAGGCTGCCGCAGTAACGGCGGAAAATGTGTCAGTATGTGGGAGAACGGCTGTGCTATCTATGAATGCTGCAATAAACACAGCGTGCTTTTCTGCGGAATATGTGCCGAATTTCCCTGTGATTGGATAGTCGGCAAGCTCAGAGAATGGGATAAGGATGGTATTTCAAGGCAGCGGACACTTGCCGATGAATATGATAAGAGGTATCGCAATGGATAAACTTGACTACAAAAAACAATTCAAGGAGCTGTATCAGCCTCCTGTAAAGCCAATGATAATCAACGTTCCCGAAATGGTGTTCATTGCCGTGGAGGGAAACGGAGACCCCAACACCTGTGCTGAATACAAGGAAGCCCTTGAGATACTTTACGGCTTATCCTTTACCATTAAAATGAGCAAGATGAACGGCACTCAGCCTGAAGGCTATTTTGAGTATGTCGTGCCGCCGCTTGAAGGTCTCTGGTATGCGGATGGAGTTTCGTTTGACGGCCTGAACGTTACCGATAAGAGCAAATTCCGCTGGATATCTATGATACGTCAGCCTGAATTTGTCACCGAAGAGGTCTTTGAGACGGCAAAAGCTGCCCTGCACAAGAAAAAGCCGCAGCTGGATGTTTCAAAAGTAAAACTGATGAAATATGATGAAGGCTTGTGTGTACAGATAATGCATAAGGGGGCTTATGATGACGAGCCTGCGTCGATAATGCAGATGAAGCGTTTTATTGCCGAGAACGGATACGCCGAGGATTTTTCTGACGGCAGATATCATCACGAGATATATCTTTCCGATCCGAGAAAATGCGCCGCCGAGAAGCTCAGGACTGTTATCAGGCATCCTGTCAGAAAGGGAGGAGCATAATATGTCTGATGTTTATGAATCCTGCCCCACCTTTGAAAACGAGCGTTTCCTGCTGCGTTTTGTTGAGCAGAAAGACTGCGCCGACCTGCTGAAGGTGTATTCCGATGAGAAAGCGGTGCCGCTGTTCAACAGCGATAACTGCCACGGCGATGATTTTCACTACACCACTACCGAGCGCATGAAGCAAGCAATTGATTTCTGGATATTCTCATACGAATACCGCTATTTCGTCCGCTGGTCAGTTGTTGATAAGAGCGACGATGCCGTTATCGGCACTATTGAACTGTTCAACAGGTCTGCAGAGGATCATTTCAATAACTGTGGACTCCTACGTCTTGATCTTCGCAGCGACTACGAAGATCAGCAGGATATTACCGATATACTGAGCCTTATCCTGCCGCATACATCCGATATGTTCTGCTGTGAAAGCATAGCCACAAAGGCTGTGGCGATAGCAGCAGAGCGCATAGCAGCGCTCCGCAAACTCGGATTCTCGCTGTCGGAGTATAAGCTGAAAGGCAATGACGGCACGGAATACGGCGACTATTATATAAGATATTAATCAACCGAAAGGACAGATCATGGATATTAAAGATACCCTTCGTAAACTGACAGATGCCACAGGCGTTTCAGGCGATGAAGCCTGCGCCTGCGATGCCGCACTGGAACTTCTGCGTGAATACGCTCCCGACGCTAAAACAGACGCCTTCGGCAATGTCACTGCCGTGATAAGCTGCGGAGATACTGCGGCAAAAACGCTCATGCTGGATGCTCATATAGATCAGATCGGCATGATAGTTTCCTACATCGACAACGGCGGCTTTCTGAAGGTGGGTGCCTGCGGCGGTCTTGATATGCGTACGATGCTCGCTCAGAGCGTTACAGTGCATGGCAGGGAAAAGCTGCACGGCGTTGTATGCACGCTTCCTCCGCACGTTGCATCGGACCATAGCAAGGTGCCTGAGGTAGGCGATATCGCTATAGATATCGGTATGACTAAGGAGCAGGCAGAGAAATGCATATCTCTCGGCGACAGAGTAACTGTTGATTCCTCTTGCAGACATCTCGGCGAGCTTATCTCCGCTCCGTCAGTGGACGACAGAGGCGGCGTATGCGTGATACTCAGGGCATTGGAGCTGCTTAAAGACCGCAAGCTGCGTTACAATATCGCAGTGTGCTTCTCCGCACAGGAGGAAACAGGCGAGCGTGGCGCAAAGCAGGCTGCCTTCAGGCTTGCGCCCGACGAAGCGATAGTTGTGGATGTTTCCTTTGGCAGAACTCCCGACAGCGGCTCGCACGAGACCGCAGAGCTAGGCAGCGGCGCAATGATCGGCGTTTCCGCTGTTCTTGACAGAGGAATGACTCAGCAGCTGAAGTCGCTTGCCGAAAAGAACAGCATTCCGTATACCGTTGAGGTAATGCCGTCCTCCACAGGCACGAATGCAGATGCTATATCTGTTACACGCGGCGGCGTCAAGTGCTGTACCGTATCTATTCCCATAAGATATATGCATACCCCGATAGAGACAGTGGTTGTCCGTGATATCGAAGCTGCGGCTCAGCTTATCGCAGCCTATGCAGGAGGTGACGAAAATGCTTGATCGTCTCAGAGAAATATGCATGCTCGACGGCACTTCGGGCGACGAGGGCAGAGTCCGTGATTATATCATGAGCCATATTACGGCGGATGAGGTCACAGTTGATGAACTCGGAAATCTGATCGTGTTCAAAAAGGGCAGAAAGCCTCCAAAAAATAAAGTGATGCTCGCCGCTCACATGGACGAAGTAGGTTTCATGGTCACCGATATCACCGATGACGGTTTTCTGCGTTTCGGCGCTGTCGGCGGTATAGATCCGAGAGTCGTTCTCGGCAGAGCAGTGCGCTTTGCTGACGGCACGCTCGGCGTTGTCGGCACTAAAGCCGTGCATCAGCAGTCTGCGGACGAGCGCAAAAAGGCTCCCGATTTCGATGACATGATGATAGATATCGGTGCTGCTGACAAGGCGTCAGCCGAAAAGATTGTATCCCGTGGCGATACTGCCTGCTTTGACAGCGATTTCTTCGCTTTCGGCGATGGTTTTATCAAAGGTAAGGCAATCGATGACCGTGCAGGCTGCCTTATCATGATGGATATGATAAACAGCGAGCTTGAATATGATATGTGGTTTGCCTTCACCGTGCAGGAGGAAGTCGGCACAAGAGGTGCAAAGGCAGCCTCATTCACTGTGGCTCCCGATATAGCGCTCGTGCTGGAGACCACCACCGCCTGCGATATTTCAGGTGTTTCGGGAGAAAAGCGTGTCTGCTGCCTCGGCGATGGCTGCGTTATCTCCTACATGGACAGAGGAACTATCTATGACCGTGGTCTGTATCAGCTTGCTTTCGATACCGCAAAGGAGCTTGATATCCCTGCTCAGACAAAGACCGTCGTAGCAGGCGGCAACGACAGCGGCGCTATCCATGTAAGCCGTGGCGGAGTCCGTACCTGTGCGCTTTCCGTGCCGTGCAGATACCTGCATTCTCCCGCCTGCGTAATTAAGGAGAGCGATCTCGCAGCCACCAAGCAGCTCGCCGAAGCAATGGCAAAGCGCTGCTGCGAATTATGATAGAGCGCATCCTGAACGCTGATAAGGTCATTTGTCAAACTGCCCGTGGCATCGAAGCAGGGAAGATAAACGCACTTTATCAGGCATACGGCACGAAGTATGATTTCTGCCGCTTCTACAGGCAGGGAAACTGTGTATTGTCCTCGCTGGACGGCTCGTTCGTCATCTGTGACGATGGATCGGCTGATATAGAGGAGCTTGCTGATTTTCTCCGTATGAACGGATTTGCCGAGATCTTCTGCTCCGAATGCATAGGAAAAGCGCTTGCAGAACTGCTTCACACAGACTATTCTTCGGTAAATGTGATGCGTTTTGACGGTACAGCTGCAGATTCATTGTGTTTTGACGACACCCATTCGCTGAGCGATGTGTATTCCATAATCAGCGAGGGCTTTGATATTGAGTTCGAGCCATGGTATCTGGATATGTCGCATCGTGTGCGCCACGGAGTCAGCCGCTGCTGCACGCTTGAAGATAAAGCCGCCCTTGTGATACAGCACGATATCAACGGCGAGGCGCTGATATCTCAGGTTTCCTGCCGAAAGGCTTGCAGAGGGCAGGGAATAGCTGCAAAGCTTGTAAAGGCAGTGGCAGCTACGCTTCAGCCTTCGGATGTATATGTAATATGCGAGGATGAGCTGATTGCTTTCTACGAAAAATGTGGCTTTTCCATTGTCGGCAAGAGTATTATTATCAGGAGTACAACATGACTGCATCATCTGTTTCAAATACAAATTCAGATAAGCACGGCTTTGATATAAGCTCAGCAACTTTGCATATAATTGCAATGCTCTTCATGCTCTGCGATCACCTGTGGGCAACAGTAATTCCTGGCAACGACTGGCTCACCTGCATCGGCAGACTTGCCTTTCCGATATTCGCCTTCATGGTTGTCGAAGGCTGTTTCCATACAAAAAGCCTGAAGAAATATGTGCTTCGCCTGCTGATATTTGCTGTAATTTCGGAGATTCCTTTTAACATGATGTATAGCAGCGGATTCATATTTCCGTTCCATCAGAATGTTCTCTGGACCTTTCTGATAGGCATAGCTGCTATACATATAAATGAACTTGCACGAAAAAAAGACAAGCTGTGGCTGCGGATACTGACGGCAGTTGCAACTGTCGTCATCGGTTATCTGCTCGGTATCATAGCTTTTGTGGATTACAACGGCGCAGGCGTTCTGACCATACTTGCGTTCTATTTTTTCAGAGGACGAAAATGGTGGTGTTATCTCGGACAAGCCGCCGCACTCTTTTGCATAAACTTTATGCTGCTCAGCGGCTTGCAGTATGAGATATCCTTGTTCGGAAGCACCGTATTTTTCCCTCAGCAAGGCTTTGCACTGCTTGCACTTGTCCCGATTTGGCTGTATAAGGGCAGACAGGGGTATCACAGTAAATGGTTTCAGTATTTGTGCTATGGATTTTATCCGCTGCATATGCTGATCTTATATGTCATCAGGTCGTTTATATGATATGGAGGTTATAAATGCCACTTAAAATCATTGATATCAAACACGAAAGCTCTCCTGCATGCCGCCTTATCGGCAGAAGATATGATAACTCTCCGAATTGGGGCGAATGGTGGGAAAACAACTGGTTTGCCGCGTTGGAAACGATGCAGCCACTTCCTGTCAACGGCGATGCATACATAGGAGCCGTTCATATCGTAGACGGAACGCCCGAATACTGGATAGGAATGCTGTTTCCACATGACATGTATGTTCCTGCAGAATTCGATTATGTCGATATCGAGCCGCTTGACTATGCCGTATGCTATCTTTACGATAAAGAGGGCAGCGGTGATTTCTATACAATGGAGACCCATGAAATGTGCATTGCACAACTTTGTGATCTGGGTATGAAGCGCAAAGAAGACGACTGGTGCTTTGAACGCTACAATTGTCCACGCTTCACTGCACCCGATGAGCAGGGAAACGTTCTTCTTGACTATCTCATTTCAATTGAATAATAACCAAAAGGCTGTTGTAAATCCATACAACAGCCTTTAATGTTATTCAATTATCGTGATATGATTAGCCAGTTTCAGCTTGCAGAGCTTTTCATCCTTGCCGTCCTTGTGAAGAATCCGCACCGCATTGCCGTTGGAGTATACGATATCTCCGTTATCCATGATGCGATAATCCATAACGCCCTTTTTCAGAACAGTCTCCTCGCCCTTTGTGTTTCTCACAAGTACCCAGTCTGAAGGGATTATACCCTCATCGGAGTTATCGGAAATACGCTGAGCCTTTATCATATTGCCCTCAACGAAAAGCTCACGCTCGTCCGCCGTGCGTGATTTCGCAGGATTCCTGCCGCCTGTGCGCAAAGGCTCGCCGCCGAACGCCATCGAGAACACGCTCAGGAATCCGCCGATGGCTTTTACTATCCTGTAAGGGAAGAGGACGATATCCATAAGCAGGTTGCTGTCCTTCTTAGTCGGCTCGTATTTCCTTTTAATGTAGTAAAGATTGCCGTCCATATCATCAGAGGGCTTTATGTAGTCGAAGCCATCGTTGGCAACAAGCTCATCCAGCACACCCGTGCTTTCGTCATACCAGCATATCGAGCAGGGGCTCTTTTCCATTACCTGTCCGCTCTGATTTCTCGCATAGCCCATGGCGGTGTAAAAGATCTTGCTGCGGTCCTTTCTGGAGATAAAAGGATGCGTCTCGCTGGTGAATCCTTCTGTTATCTGAGAAACATCGCCGTTTTCCATGTTCACGATGCCGATATGACGCTCGTATCTGCCCATTGCGCAGGTGAGAACACATTTCTCTCCGTTCGAATATACGCCCGTCAGGTCGTATTCCTTGTTGGCAAAGATATAGCTCTCATCGCCGCTTTCGGTGTCCTTGCGGTACATACCACCCATTCCATCTGTGAATGTGCAGTAGAGCAGCTTGTCGCCAAAGCTACCGACAGAGCGCAGTAAAGGCTCGCCGTGAGCTGTTTCGTCGCCATATTCCTTCTGCTCAACGTTCATGAATTTCGCACCCTTGCCCGTGGTCTTCCACTCATCACGCTGCTTCATGCGCTGCAAGGTTTCAAGGTAATTCGTTATACGCCGGCACTCGACATTTGTAGCCTTACCGTTTACAATGAGCTGTAATTCGCCCTCGCTGATGCAGTATATCTTCATTCTGATTCCAACCTTTATTTATAAAAATATTCCACGTTGTTTACTATAAACCTTGTCCTGCCGCCGTTTATCTCGATATCATCCCTGCCGACACAGTCCTTCCAGTCGCAGGATGTCACCAGCTTTACAGAGCTGTCGGAGTTTGTCAGGCAGAACTTAGTGTTGCCATCAAGGCTGCCTATCGCAAGCGCTCTGTCGCCTTCGGCGGTTATATGCATGCTTGCCTTGCTGATTTCAAAGTAAGTATCACCCCTGAGGGCAGCAATGGCAGCGCAATTATCCGCAACGATATTGAATATCGCATTTGCTTCAGTTATACTGAGCCTGCTGTGCCTGCCGTTAACGTTGCCTATACCCACTATCTCACTGCCTGACAGATACAGCTTTACAGAGGAATGCGTGATGTTGACAGCTGTGTCGCCGTAAAGAGAACCGATAGCTGCGCCGTTCTGTAATGTCAGATCCATGTTGATATCAGAAGCAAAGATGTCGATATCCGCATCGGCGTGCATCGCACCGATACCAACGCCCATGTATCCACGCATATTGAGCGAATAACGTCCCTGCTTTATGCTGATCTTTCCACCGAGACCCGAGCCTATACATACGCCCGAAGCGGATTCGTTATCAATAGTAACGCCCTGCTCAAAGATAAGCTCACCATGCTTCGACTCACCATCATTGCCTATGCCGAAGAAGCAGGAGCCATCGACCGAAATAGCAAGCTCACCGCCACCGCAGCAGGTGAAGCGTGAGCTTTCAGGCACACGGATTCCGCCGTTTTTCAGCTTGCTGCTGCCCGACAGTTCCAGTCGCACATCGCAGCATTCACCGATGCTGATGCAGGGTCTGTTTCTGGTGCTGCAGATATTGACATTATCAAGTATGATCCTGCCTGCAAAATCCTTACCTGTCTCTATGCGTATATTGATATCAGTACCCGGCGTGCCGGCAAGAGTCACATCACTGCAGTCGCTGCCGATGAATACAGAAGTATATCCGTCCTTTGAAAGTCGTTCGAGCGCGATCCGTTCGTTTCCGTCCGCTGCGTAGATGTGCAGCTTTATGCCATCCTCCCGCTCCTGATGATATCTGATTATCTCCTGCTTTATTTCGTAGGGGATCGATTCTGTAACGGCACGGGCAGGACGTGAGGTGTAATAACCCTGTATCAGGTCGGCACCAAGCAGAATGACCGTGCGAAGCTCCTCGGCTGTCTCAATGCCCTCAGTCAGAGCAAGTATACCGTTGTCGTGGCAGAAATTGATTATCTCACGCACGAAATGTCGCTTTTTCTGATCGTTATGTATGCCGTTGAGCAGGGAACGGTCTATCTTAACATAATCAGGCATGTATCTCAGCAGGTTCTGCACATTGGCGTATCCTGTTCCGTAATCGTCAATGGCGATCTTCACATTCAGATCATTATAAGTTTTCTTGATCTCGTTAAGCTCGTCATCGTTAAGCTCACCTTGCTCGGTCATTTCAACTACGACCTTGTCCGAATATGTTGAGAGCAGATCGTGCACATTGCGTCTGTCAACATCGGAAAGAACAGTCTTCGGGATACTGTTTATGAATACCCGTCTGCTTCCGAAGAAATCATAGTTTTTATCAAGGATGCCAATAAGCCTTAGCACATTGAGAAATGTCGCACGTTCCACATCGTTGAGCCTGTCGCTGTATTCGGCGTATTTTATTATATGGTAAGGACTGGGACAGATATCGCTGTCGGGACGCATCAGCGCCTCATAAGCGTATATTTCGCCGCTACGGGCATCGACGATAGGCTGGAAATGATAGTTGAACAGATTCTGTGTAATTACACGGTCTGCCTCTGCAAATTCAGCCTGCTGCTGAGCGGACAGCTCAGTATCGGTGAGACTGTCGGATGTATTCTGTCGCAGCATGATAAGCTCACTGCAAAGCGAGCGCAGTTCATCTGTGATCGCAGCAAAGCAGACGTCGTCGCCATCATTCAGCAGGGGAGAATACTCCTTAAAAAGAGCATCCGCATCTGCCTCAGAGCGCAGCTCTGATATCTTGCATAACATCTCGTGCAGGTATTGCGCTTTCTTATCCATTTTATACTCCTAATCGTTCTGAATAGATACCTGTATAAATTATATCATATTGTATTCCGCAAATCAAGTAGCAGATAAGTGTTTGTGATGTATATTATTGAAAAACCGAAAACACGCACATCCACCACCATAAGTAAGGGTGAGTTCAAGCGCATCAGATATGGTCGGCGAATGGGAGTGGGTTTTCCATAAGGGAAAACCGAAGACCTACATTTTCTACCAAAAATAAAAGGGCCTCATTTCAGGGCCCTTTTATTT
>JAZSEG010000084.1:0-13269 GCA_045531575.1 Oscillospiraceae bacterium
AGGCGCTAAAGGGGTTTGGGGGAAAACAAGAGTTTTCCCCCAACTTTTTTTGATGGCTAAATGCCATCGAAAAAAGAAATAACGGCTTATTTGACAGACAAGCATCTGAGGGATTCACCTCAGGCTTTTGCTTTTCCTATGTGGTTTATTGATGCTATGCGTTAGATATCTGACGTGGTAAAGCGATGAACAACCGATTGCACAATGCGCAAAAGTGCAACAGATGGCTTTGTAATGCGGAATTCTGCGCAATTACAAAATGCGCTGCGCAACGATTTTGAAAAGGAAATTTCTATCGATTGTGCAATGTAAACAAAATTATTTCCGAAAAGTTGATTAAATGCGCCAATTGACACACAAGAGAATATGTGGTATATTTATTTTAGAGCAACCGATTGCGCAAAGATAAGAGCAACAAGCGCAACAGACGACAAGAGGACAAAACGATGAACATTAATATCAAACGAACTGTTCTGCCGCTGGCGGCGGCGTCCATGCTCCTGCTGACATCCTGCTCAGGCGGCAACACCGCCGATAAGAGCAGCACATTGTACGTTGAGCAGATCGAGAATCTCTCCGAGGATTTCATCATGGGCTGCGATATCTCGATGGTGCTGGCTCAGGAGGCTTCGGGCGTCAAGATCTACGATTACAACGGCGAGGAGAGCGATCTTTTCGCAGTGCTTGCGGAATCGGGCGTGAACTACATAAGAGTGCGTGTCTGGAACGATCCGTATGACGCTTCGGGCAACGGCTACGGCGGCGGTAACTGCGATGCGGCTGCTGCGGTGGAGATAGGCAGACGTGCCGCAGAGCATGGCATGAAGCTTCTGGTGGATTTCCACTACTCCGATTTCTGGGCAGACCCCTCCAAGCAGATGACTCCCAAGGCATGGGAGGGCATGGCGATAGAGGAGAAGTCGCAGGCGCTGTATGAGTACACAAAGTCCGCTCTTGAAGAGATAAAGGCGGCAGGCGCTGACATCGGCATGGTGCAGGTCGGCAACGAGACCAACGGCAAGATGTGCGGCGAAAAGATATGGATGAACATCTATTATCTGATGGATGCAGGCTCCAGAGCGATAAGGGAAGTGGCTCCCGAGGCGATGGTGGCAGTGCATTTCACCAACCCCGAGTCGGTGGATAACATGCTGAACTTCGCTTCCAAGCTTGATTATTATAAGCTGGATTACGATGTATTCGCATCCTCTTATTATCCTTACTGGCACGGCACAACGGAAAACCTCACCGCAGTGCTGAGTGAGATATCCACCACCTATAATAAAAAGGTAATGGTCGCAGAGACCTCCTACGCATACACATTGGATAACGGCGATCAGTCGGGCAACACCATCGGCGACGAGGTGAACTACGAAAAGCGTTATCCCATCACCGTTCAGGGTCAGTCCAGAGCGCTTGCGGATGTCATCGAAGCAGTTGCAGACGTTGGCGAGGCAGGCGTCGGCGTGTTCTACTGGGAGCCTGCATGGATAGGCGTTCCCGGGGAGACATGGGAAGAGCAGTCCGTTCTGTGGGAGACCCACGGCTCAGGCTGGGCTTCAAGCTTCTCCGCTGAGTATGATCCCGATGACGCAGGCATCTATTACGGCGGCTCTGCGTGGGATAATCAGGCGATGTTCGATAATAACGGCTATCCGCTGGAATCCCTCAAGACCTTTAAGCTTGTGCGCACCGGCAATGCGGTCGATCCCGCTCCCGACGCCATCAAGGATTCTCAGCTTACGGTACGTCTCGGCGAGGAGATAAAGCTCCCCGAGACCGTCGCAGCCATCTATAACGACGGCAGTGAGCAGGAGATAGCAGTCGAGTGGGAGGCAGCAGACCTCGCAGCAATGACCAACGGCGAAGTTGCAAAGTACACCGTGAACGGTACGGCTGACGGAATGCCTACAGTCTGCCACATATCCATGGTGGAGGCAAACTACTGCAACAACTACAGCTTCGAGGACAACGACCGCTCCATGTGGGTGATCGACAACATCGATGATACTACGACTCAGATAGATTTCCAGCAGAAGGCTATGGACGCCGTAACAGGCGAGTATTCCGTACACTTCTGGGGAGAGACAGGCACGAAGTTTGAGGTCTCCCAGAAGATCGAGGGTCTTTCCGCAGGAAAATACAACCTCTCGCTCTCCGTACAGGGCGGCTTTGACACAGCAGACACCACGCAGAACATCTACATCTTCTGCAACGTAAACGGCGAGGAATACACAGCTCCCGCCACGATAGACGGCTGGGTAAACTGGCAGACTCCCGTGATAAACGGCGTGGATATCCCCGAAAACGCAGATGTCACCATCGGCATCCATGTTGAAGCTGCGGCAGGCAGCTGGGGAAGCATCGACGATGTGCTGCTGAACCCCGCTGAATAAGGAGGCACACATGGAAGAAAGATTTGTGCTCAACCTGATCCACCGTCCCGAGCTTGCTCCCGAGTACGCCGAGAAGGTAACGGGTCAGGGAAAGAAGGAGGACATCTCCCGCTCCGACCTGCGCGATGAATCGCTGGATATCTTCCTGTTCCAGCAGGAGACCGCTCACAAGAACGGCTTAAAGACCACTATTCAGATGACCTACGCTTCGCTCTTTTCGGATGAAGCGTGCAGGCTCGCAAAGGAGCATCACGAAAAATACGGCGATGAGATAAGCCTCTCGCTGCTGGGACTGCCCTGCAAGGAGTTTCGTGAAAAGTACAAGACCAAGGATTTCTGCATCTGGATGTTCTCCACTGAGGACAAGAAGTCCATCGTTGACGATGTATTCGGCAAGTTCTACGAACGCTTCGGATTCTATCCCCGTTCCACTGGCTCCTATTACATGGACGCTGAGCTTACCAATTACATAAAGGAAAAATACCCCGATGTGGTGTGCGCAGTTGCCACCTGCTGGGAGGAAGGCCCCAAGGCGTATCACACCTGCAACAACAGCTGGTATACGCTGATGGACGGCGGCCCCTGGGCGCCGTGGATCCCCTCAAAGCAGAACACCCACGCACCCGCAGCAAACGAGGAGGAGGACAGCGGCATCGTCGCTATCCCGCATCTTTCGAGAGATCTGCTGGCATGCTATGACGGAAACGGTTCCAACTTCGGAACCCATCCGCAAAACGTGCTGAGAGGCATGATCTACCGTGACGGCGAGTATCCCTACCTGTTCAATCTGGTGGATCAGTACCGCCACCTCGCAAAGTACAATGACGGCATCGCTTACAATATGATGTTCGTCGGCCCCGGCTGGCTCAACAAGCTGGGCAGATGGGAATCCCCGTATGAGCTTCTCGCAAAGAGCTACGAGGACGGCCTCGCCTACTACGGCAAGCTGAAGAAAGAGGGCAAGCTGCTTGACATGACCATGGAGGAGTTCGCACACTTCTACCGTGAGAACAAGCATTACGAGCAGCCCGAATGTGCGCTCTGGAAGGATATCCTCTACGGCAGCAAAAAGCAGGTGTTCTGGTACTGCGATCCCTACATGAGAGCAGGCATAGATATGAATCAGGGCGGCGCGCTCTTCGATCTCAGACCCTATGTATCGAAGCTCGACTGGAAATACGGCATCGGAACGAAGCATGTTCAGGATGTATCCTATCCGTTCCTTATCCAGATGAATTACAGAGCAGGCTACTTCACCCATTACGCAGGTGAGGGAACCATCCGCAGCTGTAAGATCTCCTGGAAGGGTCAGGAAACGGATATGTGCCTGTGCAGAACTAAGGCGCACTTCTCTCAGGAGGGAAACAAGCGCATACTCACCCTCGATCCTGTGGACATCGTGTTCGACGGTCTCTCGGCAAAAATTCAGACGGTCATCACCTTTGAGGAAGGCTCTTCAAGGATAGATTACCGCCGTGAGGTGCTGGAGATCTCCGATCCGAATGAAAAGCTGGATATCACTGAATATATCACCGCATGCTACGGTACCACAGAGTATCCCGAGGATATGACGGAGATAGTTCTCACCGCCGAGGGCAGGGAAGGCGTAAAGACCATTCCCTATGCGTATAAGAACCGCACCGAGGAGGTAACGGGCGTTAAGAGACTTCACGCAGTCATACCGCCCATCGAAACAGGCGTGACATTCGGATGCAGCGAGGAAGCCGACGGCTATATCACCGAAGGCTATGCGTTCTCACCGATGTTTACACTTGGCATCAGAAAGCCGCTTGGCAAGGGGGAGGTGCTGACATCATGGCTCAGTCTGCAAAAGGAAAGCTGAATTTCCGCTGCCCCTCATGCTTCATGCGTGATATCGACATAGACATGTTCTATGACAAGGACCTTAAGGAATATTATTGTATCCGTTGCTGCTACCACGGAAACGAGCAGGATGTTCTGGAAAAGAACGAAATGGCACGCTTCAGGTACAGGGATATGATGAAGCGCATCACCGTCGAGGATTACGACGACTGATACGCACAGAAAAATGTTAAAAGCATTCCGCAACGGAATGTTATTATAGGAGGAATTTAATTATGAAAACCAAAAAGTTTCTTTCCATGATGCTGTCTCTCGCAGTAGCAGCATCCATCGGCTTCACAGGCTGCTCTAACACAGACACCAGCGACGCTGGCTCTTCCGCTCCCGCTGACAACAACTCTTCCACAGTTAATGACGGCGGCGCAGATGCAGGCGCAACAGGCGGCGACACCACAGTATCCACAGGCAAGACCACTGTAACAGTATGGGCTCCCGAGGAAGTATCCGCTCTCACACAGGAGAAGCTGGACGCTTGGCTCGCAGGTCAGGCTGACTTCGCAGACAAGTACACCATCACCGTTTCCGCTATGGGCGAGGGTGAGGCTGCTACTCAGATGCTGACAGACGTTGAGGCAGGCCCCGACGTTTACGGCTTCGCACAGGATCAGCTGGCAAGACTGGTTGCTGCAGGCGCTCTGTCTCCTCTCGGCGGCAACTTCCTGACAAACGTTCAGAACAACAACGACGCAGGCTCCATCGGCGCTGCTACACTCGATGGCAAGGTTTACGCTTACCCCGAGACCTCCGATAACGGCTTCTTCCTCTACTACGACAAGTCCGTAGTTACAGATCCCTCCACACTGGAAGGCATCCTCGTTCAGTGCGGCGCAGCAGGCAAGAACATGTACATGGATATCCAGTCCGGCTGGTACAACGTTGCATTCTTCTTCGCTACAGGCGCTGAGTGCTACTACAACTACGACACAGAGGGCAACGTAACAGGTGCAGTTTGCGATTACAACTCCGATAAGGGTCTCGCAGCTCTGAAGGGTATGGTTGCTATGGCTTCTCACCCCAACTTCTCCCAGTCCACAGGTTCTGACTCCGCTCTGTTCAACCCCGATGGCGGCACAGCAGGTGCTATCGTTTCCGGTACTTGGGATTCCGCTACCGTTAAGGAGTTCCTCGGCGACAACTTCGGCGCAGCTAAGCTCCCCACATTCACAGTTGACGGCACATCCTACCAGATGAGCGGCTTCGGCGGCTTCAAGCTCGTAGGCGTTAAGCCCCAGACAGACTCCGACAAGCTCGTATTCTGCCACCTGCTGGCTGACTACCTGACAGGCGAGGAGATGCAGCAGGCTCGTTTCGACGCAAACGGCTGGGGTCCCTCCAACCTGACAGTTCAGGCTTCCGACGCAGTTCAGTCCAATGAGGCTCTCGCAGCTCTCGCAGAGCAGCTGACATTCTGCCCCGGTCAGGGTCAGTACCCCAACGCTTACTGGACACTGACAGAGGCATTCGGCACAGACGTTAACAGCGGCAAGTACGACGCTGCATCCGATGACGAGCTTCTCGCAGCACTTGCTGACCTCGAGGCAGGCATCAAGGAAGCTAAGTAATTCCAATAGGTAAATAAAACTCCCATTTTTCCATAAGCAGTTGCAGCGGGCGGCTCTGTCCGCCCGCTGTATTTGCTGCTTCAAGGATGTTCGCCCGTGAATATCTTTGAAGAAGCAAATACCCTCAACCAACGAAAGGAATGATATTTTATGAAACGATTACCCGAGCTGGAATATCTGGGGTTATCGCCGATAAAGAAATTCGGCTATAACTTCTGCTTATTCTTTGCGGAACTTCCCGGAAAGCTGCTGGCATTTCTGAAGAAGATCCCTGCGGCTTTATGGCGGATGCTTTGCGGCGTCGGCGGCTTCTTCGCCGAGATAGGCAGAGCCTTCCGTGACGGTGACTGGCTCACCCGAATCTCATTCCTGATAATGGGCTTCGGACAGCTTTTCCGCCGTCAGGTGGGCAGAGGCATCCTCTTCCTGCTGTTCGAGATCATTTTTATCGCATTCATGATCTTCTTCGGCTTTGATTACCTCGCAGGCATCGGCACTCTCGGAGATGTCGCTGTTGAGACCACGCTGAACGAATGGGGTCTCGAGGTGGTTACTTACAAGGACAACAGCCTGCAGATACTGCTGTACGGCGTTCTGACATTGTTCTTCGTGCTCGGCTTCATCTATACATGGGTGATAAACGTGAAGCAGAACAAGCTCGCTCAGGATCTCATCGCAAAGGGCGTTCGCCCCAAGTCCTTCAAGGACGATATCAAGTCCCTCGCAGACGAGCAGTATTATAAGACCCTGCTGGCAGTGCCGCTGCTGGGCATCGTGGTGTTCACCGTGATCCCGATATTCTTCATGATACTGATCGCATTCACGAACTACGACTACTCGCACCTTCCTCCCGAAAAGCTGTTCGACTGGGTCGGCTTCGAGAACTTCCGCACCATGCTCTCCACTGATTTCTCAGGCTCGGGCAAGTTTGCGTACACCTTCCGTGATATCCTTGTATGGACTCTGATATGGGCGCTCATCGCTACCTTCTCCAACTACTTCCTCGGAATGTTCGTGGCAATTGCCATCAACCGCAAGGGCATCAAGTTCAAGAAGGTGTTCCGCACCATCCTTGTAATGACCATCGCAGTTCCACAGTTCGTATCGCTGCTGCTGGTTTCCCGCATGTTTGCTGACGAGGGTATCGTTAACAGCGTGCTGATGAATCTCGGCGTAATAGCAGAGAAGATAGGCTGGCTGTCAACTCCCGATCTTGCAAAGATAATGGTGCTTGTGATAAACCTCTGGGTAGGTATCCCGTACCTGATGCTCATCACCACAGGCGTGCTGATGAACATCCCCGCAGACCTCTACGAGAGTGCAAAGATCGACGGCGCTTCGGGCATCAAGCAGTTCACCAAGATCACCCTGCCGTATATGCTGTTCGTAACAGGCCCGTACCTGCTTACAAGCTTCACGGCGAATATCAACAACTTCAACGTCATCTATCTTCTCACGGCAGGCAAGCCCAAGACCATGGATTACGAGGGCGGCGCAGGCAGCACCGACCTGCTTATCACATGGCTGTATTCCATGACCATCGAAAAGAACGACTACAAGCTGGCAGCCGTTATCGGTATTCTGGTGTTCATTGTGGTCGCTGTAATTTCGCTGATCGTATACAATCTGTCGCCTGCTATGAAAAATGAGGAGGATTTCCAGTAATGAGTAAACCTGTAAGTAAGTCAGGAAAGGAACGCTTCGTGCGTTTCAGCATCTATACCTTCCTGATAATCCTTTGTGTAATATGGCTGATACCCTTTGTTTACCTGATCTTTCAGGCATTCAGAGGCGAGTCCCGTTCCATGGTAACATACATAATCCCGAAGCAGTGGTCGCTGGAGAATTTCAGGATACTCTTCCAGGAGACCGACTTCCTGAAGTGGTACTTCAATACGCTGATAATCGCACTGTTCAACGCAGTGCTGCAGACAGTTATCGTGCTGTGCGTGGCTTATGCGCTTTCGAGAATGCGCTTCAAGGGCCGTAAGCTGCTGATGAATGTGATGCTGGTTCTGGGAATGTTCCCCGGCTTCCTTTCCATGATCGCTACATACTTCCTGCTGAAGCTCGTTGGTCTCACCAGTGAGAACTCCGTTCCCGGCCTGATACTCGTATATGCGGCAAGCTCGGGTATGGGCTACCACATCGCAAAGGGCTTCTTCGATACCATTCCGAAGTCCCTTGACGAGGCTGCCCGCATCGACGGCGCATCCCGTTCCAGAGTATTCTTCCGCATCATCATGCCGATGGCGAAGCCTATCATCATCTACACCATCATGATGGCGTTCATCGCACCCTGGGGCGATTACATGTACGCATCCCTCATCTCCTTCGGTCACGAGGAAGCCTACAACGTAGCTGTAGGTCTCTACAAATGGCTGCAGAAGGAGCAGATAAACAACTTCTTCACGGTATTCTGCGCAGGCGGATTGTTCGTATCATTGCCTGTAACAGCGCTGTTCATGTCGCTGCAGAAATACTATGTTGAGGGCGTAACAGGCGGAGCCGTAAAGGGCTAATACATTAACGGAACAGGAGAATATATTATGGCTGAAGTAATTCTTAAAAACGTCAGAAAGCAGTACGAGAACGGTTTCGTTGCCGTACATGACTTCAATCTTGAAATAAAGGACAAGGAATTTATCGTGCTGGTAGGCCCTTCGGGCTGCGGCAAGTCCACCACACTGAGAATGATCGCAGGCCTTGAGGATATCTCGGGCGGCGAGATCATGATCGGCGAGAACGTGGTAAACGACATGGAGCCTAAGGACAGAGATATCGCAATGGTATTCCAGAACTACGCTCTGTATCCCCATATGTCCGTGTATGAGAACATCGCATTCGGTCTGCGCCTGCGCAAGGTACCGAACGACGAAGTGCATGAGCAGGTAGTGAGAGCCGCTGAGATACTCGGCATATCTGACCTTCTCGGCAGAAAGCCCAAGCAGCTTTCGGGCGGTCAGCGCCAGAGAGTAGCCATCGGACGTGCCATCGTGCGTGTTCCTAAGGTGTTCCTGATGGATGAGCCGCTCTCCAACCTGGATGCTAAGCTGAGAAACCAGATGCGTGCAGAGATCATCCTGCTGCGTGAGAAGATCAACACCACTTTCGTATATGTAACCCACGACCAGACAGAGGCTATGACCCTAGGTGACCGCATCGTTATCATGAAGGATGGCTATGTGATGCAGGTCGGCACACCTCAGGAGCTGTTCAACCACCCCGCAAACCTGTTCGTTGCAGGCTTCATCGGCACACCTCAGATGAACTTCTTTGATGTGGAGCTGAAGAAGGAGGGCGGAAAGTACGCCGCATATATCGGCAATGCAAAGGTAAATGTCCCCGATTATATCTGCGATGCTCTCAATAAGAGAGATAACGTTCCCGCAAAGGCAGTGCTGGGCGTGCGTCCCGAAAATCTCATCATCTGCACGGAGGGAACACCTGATTCCGTTACAGCAAAGGTTGCGGTAAACGAGATGATGGGCAGCGAGATCCACATCCACGCTGTGTGCGAGGATGAAAAGAAGGCTATTCTGCGTGTGCAGATAGCAGATATGACAGACGAGGAGCAGACAGCACTTCTGAAGCAGCCGAACATCTCCTTCACGCTCAGAGAGCGCACCATCAACCTCTTCGACGCAGAGGACGGCACAAACCTCGCAGTTGAGGGCGCAGTGCCTGTTCCGAAGGAGGAGAAGAAGGCAGTAGAGATCGCAGCTCCCACAAAGGGCAAGAAGGAAAAGAAAAAGAAGAAGTGATCTTGTAAAGGAACGATAATGAACGATTCTTCACAGACTAAAGCATACAGCCTTGATGATATTGCGGCGGAGCTGGGACTTTCAAAGTCCACAGTCTCCCGAGCGATATCGGGCAAGGGCAGGATAAGTCCCAGCACCCGTGAAAAGGTGCAGGAATGCATAAAGGCGCTGAATTACCGCCCCAACAGCATCGCAAAGAGCTTATCCGAATCCAGAACGTACAATATCGGCGTAGTTATCCCGATGGACAGTGATGAGACCGAAGCACCTTTCTTCCAGACCTGTCTTATGGGGATCAGCAGAGAATGCGCTATGTCCGATTACGATGTTGTAGTTATAAGCACGGATAAAAAGGATCTCTCGCAGCTTGACAGAGTTCTGCTGAATCACAAGGTAGACGGCATAATCGTGACCCGACCCATGAAGGATCACGCCATAGAATCCATGCTCAAGGAGCATAACATGCCTTTCGTTGTGGTGGGCAGAAGCGCTCTGAACGATGTTGTAAGCATCGACAGCGCACACAGGGAAGGCTGCAAGGAGCTGACCTCTTATCTTCTTATGTCCAACCGCCCCGAAAAGATCGGCCTGCTGATGAACAGCATGAGCTTCAATGTAAACAAGAGCAGGTACGATGGCTTTGTGAGTGCGTTTTCCGCCATCGGCGCAGAGCCGTCGGAAAGCATGGTGCATCTCGGCGTTGACGGCACAATGCAGTTCAGCAAGGCTGTTGCGGCGCTGCTCAGGGAGCAGCCTGACTGCATCATCTGCGGCGATGATATCATCTGCATGAAGCTTCTCGCAGAGCTTAACAATCTCGGTATCCGCATTCCTGAGGATATTAAGGTTGCTTCATTCTACGACAGTGTTTTTCTGGATATGTACACACCGCCCATAACCTCGCTCATCTATAATGCAGGGGAGCTGGGCTCGGCTTCCGCTTCGGTGCTGCTGGATATGATAAACGGCAACGCAGCACAGGAAAGCGTAGACCTCAATTTCGAGATGCTGATAAGACGCTCGACCATGTAGTGTTAGACACTCGAATAATGTCCGATATCCCCACTGTAAAAACGGGGATATCGCTTTTTGTATATAATGACAGTGGAAAAAATATCCCTTTTGTGGTATAATACTAATATAATACAGCCGAACGGCTCGGCAAATTTATTATTTCGGAGAATTGCTATGAAACAAAAGAACAAGTCCCCAAAAACAAAAGCAACCAAATCAACAAAGGTAAGCAGAACTTCCAAGCTTGGTCTGCGTCTGGTAACGGTGGTATCCATCATCGTTGTGCTGGTGTCTATCTCGCTGACGGTATTCTCGATGTCGCTATGCCTCTCGCTCAGCACAGATCTCGTTACGGAACATGCAGCTTCGGGCGTGCGTGTGCTTGAATATGATCTTGATGTCGAGGGAAAATCCCTTGCTGCGACGATCACCAACTGGTCCAATACAGGCTTCCTCGGCAGCTGCGTAAAGAGCGGTACATATACTCAGATGGACAGCTACTGGGAGAAGGAAGGCTACACTGAATATTATTACGGCGCTATCCTTGATACAGCAGGCAGCGTTCTCTGGCAGTCGCCCAATTATAACCTCGCTTCCGTAGATATCGCAAAGGCTCTCGCAGGCGAGACAGTTATCTGCTATGCGGTAGATGAAAACGTTCCGCTGTCGCTGCAGTGTCTGGTTCCCGTTATGAGATCCGCTGAGATCACAGGCGTTATGGTCGCAGGTATCGATCTTCAGGATACCGCAGTGCTGGACGCTGTAAAGGAAAAGACCATCTGTGAGGTTACTCTCTTCAGCGGCAACACCAGATATTCCACCACTGTTATTGGCAGCGACGGCAACAGAGCAGTCGGCACACAGATGGCGTCCGCTGTAGAAACTGCAGTCATCGCAGGCGGCGAGGAATATATGGGCGAGGCTGATATCCTCGGTCAGAATCATTTCGTTCACTACACCCCCATCAAGGGTCAGGACGGCAGTGTTATCGGCGCTTTCTTCGCAGGTATCTCCTCCGCTGATTTCGATAACATGACATCCACCGTCATGATTCTCTGCGTTGTCCTTGTGCTGGCAGCGTGTCTCGGCGCAGGTATTCTGCTGTACATCATCATCGGTCATATGATAACAAAGCCTCTCAACGAAGCAAACCGCATCGCTGATGAGATCAGCCGCGGCGAACTCAGCGCACCTCCCAGCACATTCAAGTTCGGCAAGGATGAGATGGGCGATTTCGCAAGAAAGATAGAATCCACAAAGCAGGAGCTGAATTCCTACATAAGCGACATAAACGGCGTGCTCGGCAGCATGGCAAACGGAGATTTCTCCAAGGTGAACAGCATCGATTATATCGGTGATTTCGCAGCCATCGGCGACGCATTCGCAACTATCCGTACAAACCTCGGCGAGATCGTTGAGAACCTCAACACAGCAGCTCGTGACGTTACAGTCGGTGCGGATCAGATCGCAGACGGCTCTCAGATTCTGGCAGACGGCACCATCACCCAGGCGTCCGCAATTGATGAGCTTTCCTCCTCTGTAAACAACATCTCCAGACAGATCGAGCGCAGCGCAGAGAATGCTGCCCATGCGGATGAGCTTTCCAAGCAGACCGCTGAAAAGATCGGCGAGCAGGATGCAGAGATCGGCAAGATGATGGATGCTATGGAGGATATCAAGAACAAGTCCAACGAGATCAGCGGCATCATCAAGACTATCGAGGATATCGCATTCCAGACAAACATCCTTGCTCTGAACGCAGCTATTGAGGCTGCAAGAGCAGGCGCAGCAGGTAAGGGCTTCGCAGTTGTAGCGGATGAGGTAAGAAACCTCGCTGCAAAGTCTGCTGAGGCTGCAAACAACACCACCGACCTTATCTCTGCAACCATCGAGTCTGTAAACCACGGCAGCAGCATCGCTGAGGAAACAGCACAGACCATGAAGGAGGTAATGGAGATAAGCGGTCAGACCAACGAGCTTATTGCAGATATCTCCGCAGGCGCACTGGAGCAGGAGGAGGCTGTAAAGCAGATCACCGAGAGGATCATGAAGATCACCGAGGTAGTGCAGCAGAACTCCGCAACCGCAGAAGAAAGCGCAGCTTCCTGCGAGGAGCTGAGCGGTCAGGCAGAGGTCCTGAAGGAACAGATCGCACAGCTTACAGTATAATATGTAACAGCATAATTACAGCCGCCCCTGAGTGCATCGGGGGCGGCGTTGTTATGTGTTTATTTCCACTGGATAAGAACATCGCATACGGCATTATTATCAAGGGGGATAAGCTTGCCGTGCTTCACGGAGTAATCTGCAATAGCTTCAAAAAAGCCGTTGAAGAAGCTCTGACACTGGCGCTGTGCGTCCTCTGCGAGATGCTTCGGGTACAGCTTGATGTATTCAGATACAAAGCCCTCAACAATGCTGTTGTACTCTGGCATCAGCGGTGAGAATATTTTTTCTGTGATCTCGTCAAAACGCTGTTTTTCACCTAAAGTAAACGCAGGAGTCGGCACAAACAGCTTACCGCTGTCAAGTCGAATAATATAACCGTCTCTGATAGCGTCAGCCGCATCCTTTTCGTTTTCAGTGAAGCCTTTTGTAAGTATATCTTCGCATACATTGATATAGCTGTCGGACATCATTGGTCTGAAT
>JAZSEG010000241.1:0-3192 GCA_045531575.1 Oscillospiraceae bacterium
GAATCCCGACTGTACTCGCAGCTATGAAAGAAGCGGGACTTCCTGCACCGAAATTCGAAAGCGAAAGAGGTGTATTCAGGGTAACGCTTTATAATTCAGGATATACGAACACTTCTGCTGATAACAGTGAAGAAGCCAAGCTGCTGAACTTCTGTCGCACACCCAGAAGCCGTGCAGAGCTTTCGGATTTTTACGAAGGACAGCTTTCAATTAATTATGTTATGACAAAGCTAGTCCACCCACTGATAGCTGACGGCAGACTGAAAATGACATTGCCAGATAAACCAAAGAGCAAAAACCAGAGATATTACAGTGTATAAAACAACTGCTCCATCGCCATAAATCGGCTTTGGAGCAGTTTTAATTCTATAGATGTATATACAATGAATAAGGTCCTTCCGAAAAACGAACGTTTTACGGACAAAAATTTATCCCCTGAAAACTTAGCAATTTCAGGGGATTTTTCGTTCGGAAACTCGTTCGTAAATCTATGTTCGCAAAAGGGGCGTTTTACGGATAGACCAGTTTATTCTTGCAATCCCCAACAAAATGTGCTATACTGTTTTAATCGGAGGTGAGATGATGAAGATAGCAATATGCGAGGACGAGCTTTCCTTTCAGCAGAAGCTGCAAAGCGGAGTGGCGGAGTTCTTTTCCGAAAAGGGACTTGAAACCGAGTTCTTCTGTTTCGACAACGGAGCGGAGCTTATTCAGAGCCTCGGCAACGGATACGATGCCATATTTCTTGATATAAACCTCGGTAGTCGTGAGGACGGAATGGATATCGCAGCACAGCTTCGTGAGCAGAGCGTTTCTGCGCCTGTCATCTTCGTCACAAGCCTTGAAAACCGAGCCATTGACGGTTATGATGTGGGAGCCTACGGCTTCGTAGTAAAAAAGAACCTCGATGAAAAGCTGCCCAAAGTCCTCGGGAAGCTGTGGAAGGAGCATTTCTTCCGCCCTACTATCGCAATACAGACAAAGGACATCACCGAGATAATAGAGCTTAACAGCATAGTATCTGCGCAGTCGCAGGGGCGCTGCTCTCTGATTAAGACAGATACCGCGGAGCTTGAGGACGCTCGTTCTATCGGCAGATTTGCAGAGCTTCTCGGTGATGAGTTCGTGGAAGCTCATAAATCGGTGTTTGTGAATATCTCAAAGATAAAGCGCATCAATAATGACACAGTAACGATGTGTGATGAAAGCATTGTTCCGCTCAGCAGAAGAAACAGGAAAAATGTAATGTGCGCCGTAATGAAAAGGATTGGTGGAAAATGAGAACACAGCTTAAAAACCTCGCCTTTCCTGTACTTATGGTGCTTGCGGTGGTCCTGGTGAATTTCTTTGTGTACTACACCTCGGTATGTGGGACGGAGATAGTTCAGAGCCGTGATATCTACGGCGGAACAAGCACTGCAAGCATTTCCTCTGTACGCAGCCGTACAAAGCTAATCACGAAAAGCTATGAGGAGATCGCCACTGAAACCGAGCTGCTTCGTGATTATCAGGCGGCTGTTGTGTATGTTCAGGAGAATGACACAGCGGCTCTCTCACGATGGGAGGAGCTTACTTCAGAGGAGCGCAAAAACCATGCGTTGGAGCTCTACGATAAGTGCATTAAAGAGTATTCCTCGGATGCGGAGAGGCTTTCAGAAAAGCTATCCGCTGCTATCGCAGACCGAAACGAAGTCCTTTCGTATCTCGGATATCTTGACGGGTATCAGGATTATGTTGCGGATATAGCAAGCCGCTCGGAGTTTCTGTCCGACATCTCCATTTACAAAGAAGACAGCGGCATTGTCGGAAATATCGTGAAAACGCAGAAGGATTTCTACGGGCTTTCGGGAATAACCCTCACTCCCGTGGTGGAGGACGGTTATCTCGCCCTTATAAGCTACCGCATAACTGATCTGCTTGCGGTGCTTGTGGCGGTGCTTTCGCTGACTGCGCTCAGGAATGATGGCGGCGCCCGCCGCAGAGGTATCTTCTCACCAGTGCTTATCACCGTTATTAGCACAACGGCGATGTATATCGGCAATTACATACTGAACGCGAATTATCTTGGGCTTCCGCCGATGGATGCGGCGGTACAGTCTATGGAGAGCTTCAAAAGCTGTCCGCA
Source organism: Oscillospiraceae bacterium (assembly GCA_045531575.1). Taxonomy (GTDB): domain Bacteria; phylum Bacillota; class Clostridia; order Oscillospirales; family Ruminococcaceae; genus CAG-115. Next base: position 2,126 of record JAZSEG010000241.1, read on the forward strand.
TATGATAAACGCAGGCGCGCTCGCGGCTTGCACGATAGCTTTAAATATACTCGGCGCTCTTGTTGTGCTGTTTGCAGCGGCTGTTGTTATTTCGTCTGAGGGCAGACGGAGAGTTGTTTCGGCTTTACTTATCGGCGGCATCATCTGCGCGGAGATAGTCTTTGCTGTGACAGATATTTCCGATATCCTGAGCGAGATAAATATTCTGTCATTCTTCAGCTTTGAGAGGTTCTTCATCCGCTATCTTAACTTAGATATATTCGGAATGGCCACATCAAGACTGCCTCTGTTCATTGTCTTTGCGGCGGTGGTATTCATCGTTACGGCGACAGCGGCGGTGCGTAGCATTTCGAGGAGGTCTGAACAGCTCACCCAGAAAGCGGAGCAGGAATATTACGACGAGATTAACCGCCGTTACCTCGAGAGCCGAAAGATCCGCCACGACATTAATAATCATCTGCTGGCAATAAATGCGCTCATCGAAACAGGAAACATTGAGCAGGCAAAGCGCTATATCTCTGAGGTGCAGGAGCAGACCGACCTCGCCACGATGCCCGTCAAAACAGGGCGGGATGTGCTGGACGCTCTGCTGTTAAAAAAGACGGAGCAGGCTGCGGAAAAGGGTGCGGCTATTCAATACGAGGTAAACTGTCCGCTGCTTGATTGCAGCATTTCGGACTACGACCTCTGCACCATATTTGGCAATATCCTTGATAATGCTATTGAGGCTGTCAAGGCGGGAGAGCGCATCTCTGTCAGCATCAGCAAGCAGCACGATATGCTGTATATCTCCTGTCAAAACCCCTTTGAGGGCGAGCTGAAACGCAGGGGCGAGAGGATAGTCACCACCAAAAAGGACTTTACCGCTCATGGCTTCGGGCTTATGAGGATAAGGGACACCGCAAAGCACTGCGGCGGCGATGTGAATATCACTGCCGAGGACGGAGTATTTCGTATTGAAGTGCTTATAAATAGCTAAAAAATCTTCACTGTTCCGTTACAGCGATCGACCTGTTTTTGCGCAGCAGAACCGATTGCCATAAGGGCAATCGGAAGGGAGATTGCAG
>JAZSEG010000049.1:0-4667 GCA_045531575.1 Oscillospiraceae bacterium
CAAAGAAATACACAGGCACGAGCACTAATGTGGCGATTATCACCATAAACATCATTCTGCGTGTGCCGTTCATGCCCTTCCAGGAGAATTTTCCTGTGAAGATATCCTTTATAGTCAGGAAAAATTCCTTTATCATTCCCCATATTGTTTTCCAGAATGCGGCGAATACCGCAACCAGCGTTCCGAGGTGCAGAACTATCGACAGGATGAGCGCCGCTTCGCCGTCAATACCCGTGATATGCTGCAGCACAGAAAGATGTCCTGAACTGGATACGGGCAGGAATTCTGTGAGTCCCTGCACGATCGCCTGAATTATTACCGTTATGTAGTCCATATTATTCCCCTTTTTCTATGTAGACCCACTTGCGTGGGCTGTTTACTGAAGTCTGAGATAATCCTGCGGATCTGTGGAAAAACATCTGCGCAGGTGTCTTTTCCCATTTACAGTGACATATTCCCTGTAGCCGTTATCGGACAGCTCCGTGATGATATCAGTGTTATCGCTGCCCGCAAAAATGTCGCTCAGAGAAATTATGGTGTGCATCATCGTTCTCCCCTCCAGTCCCTGGAATTCAACTGGGCAACGGAGGCGCTCATCTTTCGTTTTTTAGATGTGCTTGTCGCTTTAGATGTGCTTCCCTTTGGTCTGCCTGCCGAACGCTTAGCGGAAACCGACGATCTTTTTGCAGCTTTGGGCTTTTCAGGGCGGCTTTCGATAAGCTCATACAGGCATTCAACTGCGTCTGAAAGTCCGCCGAGACGATCGATAAGACCTTCCTTTACAGCGGTCTCACCATTGACCACAGTGCCGACATCCATAACCAGTTCATCCTTTTCCATCATAAGCTCCTTAAAACGCTCAGGAGGAATGTTGCTGTTATCGGTGACAAATTTGGTGATGCGGTCCTGCATACGTTCAAAATAGGACATAGTCTGCGGAACGCCGAGCATCATGCCATTCATGCGCACGGGATGGATAGTCATGGTTGCGGAAGGGACGATATAGCTGACCTTTGCACTAACCGCAAGCGGCACGCCGATTGAGTGTCCTCCGCCCACAACAATGGAGACCGTCGGCTTCGACATCCCTGCGATAAGCTCAGATATTGCGAGTCCTGCCTCCACATCACCGCCAACCGTGTTCAGCACGATGAGCAGACCTTCAATGGTCCTGTCCTCCTCGATTGCTACAAGCGCAGGCATGATGTGCTCATACTTTGTGGTCTTGTTCTGCGGTGGCAGGATATAATGCCCCTCTATCTGTCCGATAATGGTAAGGCAATGGATGTTGTGCCGTGCATTGACCGCTGCACTTATGCCGTTATCTTCCCTGTCAGACTGCTGTTCTTCGATGGTTTCGTTGTTCTGTTCGCTCATGTGTTACCGCCTTTCTGAAATAACGTTTTTATATATTATTTCAGCCAAAAGACGAGTTATGCATACACATTATATAGTATACCATAAAATCAGTATTATTTCAAATGTTTTTTGACGAATTTTCTGCATGTACGAAAATTTTTTCTTGCGCTATCATAACATGGCCTATACAAGCATATATTGCAGTGAAAGAGCCATACGAGCTTTTAAACAGAGGAGGAATGTTTGATGGAAGAATTAAGAAACAAAGCTGACACTATCTGTATCAGTGAGACTATTTACGACGGACAGGCAGAACAGGGCGTTGAGCTTGATTATGTGCTTCCCGATTATTATCCTGAGATCTTCAGGATTCTCAGTTGCAGGCTTACTCCACGCATCATGTCATACGGAGCAGCAGGCGACAGCAAGCTGACGATAGACGGAAATGTGGATATCAAGGTGCTTTATCTTGCAGAGGGCAGCAACAATATCCACTGCATCGAGCAGCGATATACTTACACTAAAACGGTAGACATCGGTAAGGCGGCAGATAAGAATATCTGTGTGAAGCTTGATTCACGGGCGGATTACTGCAACTGCAGAGCAGTAAGCGGCAGACGTATCGATGTGCGTGGTGCGATAAGCACAAAAATACATATCACAGCTGACCGTGTAACTACTATCCCCGTAATGCCGAGAGAGTTGCAGGTACGCACAACAGAGCTTTCCTGCTACGGTGACATCAGAAGTGCGGAAAAGCAGTTTTCCGTGCGTGAGGAGATCGAAACAGGCGCATCGGGAATCCGCTGCATCATGCGTACCTGTGCTAATGCGAAGGTAAACGAGGTGCGCATAATCGCCGACAAGGCAGTTGTCAAGGGTGTTGTTACGGTTAATGCGGCTTACGGCATCTATAAGGATGATGTGCAGGGCTGTGCTGATATGGAACGCATGACGGCTGATATCCCTGTGAGTCAGATAATTGAATTGCAGGGCATTGATGAAAGCTATTCGCACAGCGCTGATATCGATATCCTCAATTGTGAACTTACATGTAATAACGACAGTGGAATTGTCGGCTGCAATATGCTTGCAGTATGCAGGGTTCACTGCTGCAAGGAAACTATGATATGTGTTCCGACTGATATTTATTCAACACAATATGAGACAGAGCATGATATCCGACAGCTTAAAGCAGTAAAAAGCACTGCAAGCATCAACAGGCAGTTCAGCCTGAGATCGGGCGTAGCTTGTGAAAACGCTGAGATCGAAGCAGTCTGGGACTGCTGCGCTGAGGTGTTCAATACGAGCTGCACTCCTGTTGAGGATGGTGTGAAGCTGAGCGGACAGATATGCTATCAGGTGCTTTGCAGGAACAGCGAGGGTATTCCCTGCCATATCGAGAAGCAGGAGAGCTTTGAGCAGATCGTTTCCGCTGATATCGACAGAGCAGACTGCATCAAGGATCTCTCGGTGACATGTACAGACGCCGACTACTCCATCAGGCAGGATGGCACGCTTGATATAACAGCTGCTGTGGAATTCTGCTGCACTATCGCTGATGAGGAGATGGTAAGCATCGTCGAGGGCGTAAAGGTGCATGAAGATAAGCCTAAAGTTCGTGATAACAGCTATGCACTTCGCATCTTCTATGCTGACGGCAGTGAGGATTGCTGGGATGTTGCAAAGCGCTACAGCACTTCTGTGGACGCCATCCTTTCCGAAAACGAAATCGAAAGCACTGACGATAAGCTCAGCGGAATGATCCTCATCCCGTCTATCTGAAAAGGAGAATGATATATGAACAATTCGATCTATTCCGATATCGCACGCCGCACGGGCGGAAATATCTATCTCGGCATCGTCGGCCCTGTGCGCTCGGGCAAATCCACATTCATCAGTAAGTTTATGAATACTCTTGTCATTCCGAATATCAAGGATGACTACCGCAGAGAGCGTGCAAACGACGAGCTGCCGCAGTCCTCAGCCGGAAAGACTATCATGACTACAGAGCCGAAATTCGTACCTGAAGAGGCAGTGAAGATCGCTGTTGAGGATGGGGTTGACATGAACGTTCGCCTCATCGACTGTGTTGGCTACATCATTCCCAGCGCTATCGGCTACATCGAGAACGAAGCCCCGAGGATGGTAGCAACACCCTGGTTCGGCGAGCCTGTTCCGTTCAATATGGCGGCAGAGGTCGGCACGAGAAAGGTTATCACCGAGCATTCCACTATTGGTATTGTTGTAACCACAGACGGAAGCATCACAGATATTCCCCGTGAGGAGTACGCAGAGGCGGAGCGGCGTATCATAAATGAGCTGAATGAGATCAACAAGCCTTTTGTGGTGGTGCTTAACTGCAAGCATCCTGAGTCAGACGAAAGCAAGGAACTTGCCGATAAGCTCTCGCAGGAATACGGCACATCTGTAATTCCCGTAAACTGTCTTGATCTGGACGAAGATACAATCAAGAAGATACTCGCAGATATCCTGATGAAGTTTCCTGTCAGTGAGGTAAATATCGCAATGCCAAAGTGGATAAACTCGCTTGATAAGGAGCATTGGCTGAAAAGATCGGTGTTCCGTTGCATCAAGGAAGCTGCTGCGGAAATCCACGGCATAAGCGACATCAGAAGCGCAGCTGAAAAGATGGCAGAATGCGAATATATCGACAGCGCTTCCCTTTCATCGGTGGATCTCGGTTCGGGTGCGGGAATCATAAATGTTGCGCTGAAGAGCGACCTGTTCTTCCGTATTCTTGGCGAGGCTACGGGGCTTGAAATGGCAGACGAGGGCGACCTGATGGCGTGCATGATCGAGCTTGCATCCATCAAGAGCAGATACGACAGAGTAAAGACCGCGCTTGACGAGGTGGAGGCAACAGGCTATGGAATCGTGCTGCCCACAATGGAGGAACTGAGCCTTGAGGAGCCAGAGATCATCAAACAGGGCGGAAAATATGGCGTAAGGCTTAAAGCAAGCGCTCCTTCTATCCACATGATGTCTGCTAACATCACCACGGAGATCAATCCTATCGTCGGCAGTGAAAAGCAGAGCGAGGAGCTTGTATCCTATCTGCTGACGGATTTTGAGGAGAATCCCACAAAGATATGGGAGAGCAATATCTTCGGAAAATCGCTGCATGACCTTGTAAACGAGGGTCTGCACAACAAGCTTTACCGCATGCCGACAGACGCACGCATGAAGCTGCAGGAGACTATCCAACGCATCATCAATGATGGCTGCGGAGGTCTTATCTGCATAATCTTATAATCAAATGCCGCAGCATGGTAAAAATTGCTGCG
>JAZSEG010000067.1:0-13217 GCA_045531575.1 Oscillospiraceae bacterium
GAAGCTGTCAGTTGCGAAGCAACAAACATGTATTTCAGGGTTCACACAGCCGTCAAAATCTTCGATTTTGGCAACGGCGTGTGGTTCATATATATTATTATGTACAGCCCGACGCAAACCGTCGTGCTGCTTGTTGTCATACATAGATTCCGAGCTTTGCCAGCAACCTCTGCCACACCGATAACTCTTCCTTGTCTGCGGTCACGCTGCTTGCAGCATACAAAGGGCAGGACTTTACAACTTTTCCGTCTATCGCAAACTCGATGCACCCAAGCTTATCGCCGCGGCGCACATCTCCGTAAACGAACTGCGGCAGCAGCACACGCCTAGTCAGCCGCTCACGCTGCTCGGGCAGGAGAGATATCTCATCCTTCTCTGCGTAGACCTCCACGCTCTGCCCCGTTCCCGCTACAGGAACACGTTCCGAGCAGGAAAGTTCCAGCGGATAGCTGAACACCTGCGTAAAGCCATAGTCCAGCATTTTTGTGTGATCGTTCCAGTCATCCCCTGCGTTGAGGGTCACTGCGATGAGAGTCACTCCATCACGCTCCGCCGCCGAAACAAGGCATCTGCGTGCATTGTCGGTGAATCCCGTCTTTACGCCGATAGCACCCTCATATCGGGTAAGCATCTTGTTGGAGTTGTAGAGTGTCCGCATATACGGTGGGTTGCCATACTCAACCTCCGCCGAGGAACAGCTCACTATCTCACGGAAAAGCTCATTCTGCATAGCGTAGGCAGTGAGATTTGCAAGATCTCTCGCGGTGGTGCAATGACCTTCCGCATCAAGTCCCGATGGAGTGACGAAATGAGTGGATGTCAGCCCCAACTCCTCTGCCTTTGCGTTCATCATCTCCACAAAGCCGCCGATGCTTCCGCCAACCGATACCGCCGCCGCATTGGCAGCATCATTGCCGCTGGGAAGCAGTATTCCGTACAGCAGATCACGCCGTGAAACACGGTCGCCCTCCTGCAGACCCATGGAGGTACCCTCCACACGGATGGCATAGCTGTCCGCAACGAACTCACTGTCGAGGTCGCCTGCCTCAATAGTGAGGATGGCGGTCATTATCTTTGTGGTGCTCGCCATGGCACGCTGCTCGTCCGCATTCTTTTCGTAGATCACCGTGCCGCTGTCTGCCTCAATCAGTATGGCGCTCACCGCCGAAATGCTTTCGGGCGCCGCCCATACAGATGCCGCAACGATCTGTCCGACCATTGCGGCAGCGATTAACGATACAAATAATTTGCTCTGCTTTTTCATAAACGCACTCCTGTCCGATGATATTTCAATGGTAGTATGTGCGTTTGCAGGAAGATTATTCTGCGGTTTCCGCAGGAGCCTCTCCGTCAGCCTTCTTCTTGTCCATCATGCCCTTGATCTTATCGATAAGACCCGGCAGTGCGTCGATAACTCCGTCAACAGGGCTGCCCTTTGCGCCCAGCTCAAGAAGCTTCACATCGCCGTCCTTCTTGATAACGATGAATGCTACAGGCTTTACGGTAACGCCTGCGCCCGAGCCACCTGCGAACTTCTCTGTGTTCTGAGTGGGAAGGTCGCTGCCTCCCGAAACAAATCCAAAGGACACCTTGGATACAGGGATAACTATAGTGCCGTCGGGCGAAGTGATGGGATCACCAATGATGGTGTTTACATCCGTCATCTCATGGATCTTGTCCATGGAAATACCCATTACGCCTTCAATAGGGTGCTTTTCTGCCATAATAAAACTCCTTTCGGTTATGAAACGTTGATTATTAATCAAACGATATTTTACTTATTCTTTTTCTTCTTCGCAGGCTTGCTCTTCATTCTGCCGAGCCACGCCTTGATCTTCTCACTCTTAAGAGCTCTTGCAATGAATCTTCCGAGCAGTGTGAACACGAACGCAAGCGCCGCCAGTGCGCTCAGCTTTACCTTGCAGGAGCATTCCGTCACCGTCTCCTCAGACTGGAAATCCACATTTATGTCAATATGCGGGCGCTTCAGTGTGAATATCACATCCATCCAGCCCAGCGCATTGGAGATCAGCAGGTTCATCCTGCCGAAATTAAGCGCCGCCTTTGCTGCGTCGTCGCCGCCGCAGATCATCCGTATATCAAAATCGCATATCTTTATACGCTTGCACAGCTTTCTCAAAGGCTTCGAGAGGCTGTCCACACCGACCTTCACAAGCTCCAGTATCTCGAAAAGAGTGGGCTTTGAAGGATCCTTCGGCTTTTTCTCCTTTTTCTTCTTTCCTTTTGTGGAGCCGCCGTCCGTATTGTCCGCAGCTGCTTCAGAGGGGCTGTCGCAGTTTACTGCTGCGGGAGCATTTTCTTCAGCCGCCTTGCCCTTCTTTTTATTCTTCGGACACTTTTCCTTCTTCGGCTTCTTTTTCTTCCGCTTCTTTGGCTTTGACGGTATCTGATACAATGTGATGAACAGATACTTCACCTTCAGCCGCAGCTCTTCGCCGTAATCAAAATATACGACCACGGGGATTGCGAGCAGGATGATGATAAAAAGAATTATGCCGCCTGCAATTATCCAGCCCGTCGCAACCACCGTCCTTTATGCGGAGCGCTGTCAGTCTCCGCCCGAAAATGTCATTTCCTCATATTCATCGAAATCTATCTGTCCGCTGCTGTCAGGCAGAGGAGGAAGCCCTCCGATATCGTTCATGCCGAAACAGCGCAGAAAGTTCTCTGTCGTCTTATATGCAATAGGTCTGCCGGGGAGATCCAGTCTGCCGTATTCCTCCAGCAGGTTTCGCTCCACAAGGGAGTTCACAACACCCGAGCTGTCTACACCTCTCACCTGTTCCACAAAGCTCTTTGTAACAGGCTGATTGTATGCAACTATCGCAAGCACCTCAAGCGCAGCAGGTGAAAGCGGTGCCTGACGTCTTGTTTCCAGAGCCGCCTTTATCTGCGGTGCGAAATCAGGGCGTGTCATCATCTGATAGCTGCTTCCGAGACGGGAGATAGTGAATGCACTTCCCTGTTCGGTATATCTGTCGTTCAGGCGCTGTATCATCTTAGCTACCGTTTCGGACTCTATTTCTGCGGCAGACGCGAGCTTATCCAGCTCTATCGGCTCACCGCAGGCGAAAAGTATCGCCTCGATAGTCGCCATTCCGTCACTGAATTTCATCTTCGTCCTCCTTCTTTGCTAGGTCTGCACGGGTCGCCATGCGTATGCTGTTTCCGTCCTCGGAAATTACGATGCGTCCCTGCTTGGAAAGCTCCAGAATAGCAAGGAAGGTGGCGACCTCACGGGAGCGGGGCTGCTCCGCATAAAGCTCCGTCATGGTGACGGTTCCCTTCTTACGCAGACTCTTCAGCACTGCCACGATGCCTGTAAACACCGTAACGTAGCTCTTGGCTACTATCGGCTTTATGGACTTCGGGCGATAGGATGCCTTCTTGCGTCCTCTGTCCGCCACTGCGCCGTAAGCAAGCAGAAGCTCCTCAGGCTCGTGAGACTTGTTATAGGAACGGTCTATCTCAAGCTCCACAGGCTTACGCACAAAGATACAGTCGCCCTGAAAGCGTGTCCTGAGCTTTGCCGCCATCGTCTTGCACAGAGCGTATTCGATAAGCGCACCCTGCAGCTCCTTCTTCAGTTCCTCGACCTCTTCCTTCGGGAGCAGAGCCGCCGACTTTATCAGCACTAGCCTTGCCGCCATCTCAAGGAAGTCTGAAGTCACCTCAAGGTCTGCCTCGGTCATGCGCTCAAGATACAGCATGAACTGATCCAGCAGGATGCCTATCTCGATATCCTGTATATTCAGCTTGTGCTTTTGTATGAGGGAGAGCATCAGGTCAAGGGGGCCCTCGAATATCTCCAGCTTAAAGCTTAATTCGTTCATCGTTCACCTGTCAAAGAAAGAATGTTGCCATGTCCAGCAGCCAGTAGATGAAGTTGGATATGATACCCAGCGGTATATCCAGCACACCAATTATCAGCAGCAGGAAAAAGCCCCAGTGGATATACTGCCCGTTACGCTCCATAAAGCTGATGCCCTTGGCAGGCAGGAAGCTGTAAAGTATCTTGGAGCCGTCAAACGGGGGGATGGGCAGCAGGTTGAACACCGCCAGATAGATGTTGATGTAGATGGCGTAATCCAGTGCAACTGCGATGTATATCACCGTATTTGAGAGGTTTATCGCATCTCCCAGCAGTATCTTCTCGATGATGATGAACACCAGCGAAAGCAGGATGTTCGCCATAGGACCTGCAAGAGAGGTCAGCGCCAGAGCTGTTCTCGCCTTTACCTTGCGGCATCGGGACACATTAACGGGCGTAGGCTTAGCCCAGCCGATGCAGCAAAGGCACATGCATAGCGCACCCATCGGATCGATATGTGCAAAGGGATTGAGGGTCAGCCTGCCCTCACGCTCAGCGGTATCGTCGCCCAGCAGCTTCGCCATGAAGCCGTGAGCGCACTCATGTATCGGAAAAACAATAAAAATGATGACTGCAACAGAGAAAAACGAGATCACAGTGGTGATAACATCGCCTCTGCCTGTCATAAGTGCGATCAGGTCAAAAATAGGACCCTGTATTCTTTCCATAATATCTCCTGTTCAGATGCCGTTTATTGCTATTATTGGCAGTATGCCGGGTAATAAACAGCATACACCTTAAAACAGCACAATATTTCCCATAATAGTCTATTATAAATATTATATCGCATATCGCTGTTTTTTTCAAGAGGATAAAGGGAATTTACACCTATATTTCACCTAAGAATCAATCAGAGATGAAGATCAGATGCTGCCATTTCTTTCCCTTTTGCAGTAAATTGCATTATGACGTCATTTCTCCGCAAAGTAAAGTAAAAGAAAGTAAAGTAAATTATAGTAAAATAAAAAGAGAAAAGAAAAGTAACCCCCGCCTGCTGGCAAAAAAACTGCCTGAGGATGTTCTCCTCAGGCGTTTGCTTGGATTATTTTATCGCGTATTTTCCGCTGGTCTGCAGGGTGTATACATCGCCATCCTCCATGAACGGCACAACTACAGAACTAAGTATATTTCCGTCGGCGTCAGCAAGGATAAGCGTCTCCCGCTCCTTCAGGCTGAAGCTTGCCTGTATCTGCATGAGCGCATCCTGACTCTTGTTGTTCTTCATCACGATGAGAAGCTCTCCGCCTGCAGGGATAACAGAACTCGGAATGCTCCATTCATCGGGAGTCAGCTCGTCATCCGACATATACAGGCCCTTTATCGTCACATCTTCCTCGTTGGGATTATAAAGCTTTATCCAGCCTGCGTTCTTATCGGTGCATATCTCGCTGATGCGCAGCGGCTGATCGTGAAGCTCCTTCTTCTGTGTGTAGAGCTTTGCATAGATGTTTCTCTCAACCGCCATATCGCCTGTGATGACTACCTCGGGAGTAGTATACTCCACATCGTTTATCACCCACTTGACGAACTCGTAGTCGTCATAAACCTCCGCACGCAGAACAGATTCGCACTGTGCGAAATATGTTCCGTATACGACACGGTTTCTGCCCTTCTGGGTGTTGAGGTATATATCCGCACCATCTGTGCCTGTGGCAGAGATATCGATCATATCAAGAGTGAGATCGAAATGATTCATCATATCATTCAGCACATATGCATAACGGTTTTCAGCGAAATCCCTGATCTGCCATCGGCTCTCCTCGAAGTTGCGTGTTCTTGCCCACTCGGAGGTTATACCAAGCTCCAGTGCATAAAGCTGCTCGGGGTCGCTTATATCGATGAGATCATCCAGTACCTCGTTGATATGCTCGGGACTGAATGCATAGGCGGTAAGATCGCACATGGTGTTTGCGTACAGCTCCTGCATATCCTTGCGTGCCAGAAGCGCCTGCAGCGCCTTGCTCTCGCCGCTCATGTGCTTGCCTGTAAGCAGATCGGAAAGGGTGCGCAGCTTGTAGGTCTCGCCATAAAGCGCCCACGCGAACTCCGCATCAAAGAACAGGAAGCGCCACTTGCCGTCCATATATTCTGAGGTTATCTCCTCGCCCTCGGCAGGGTAATAGCGGAACGCCTTGAAGTTGTTGCCGGGCCAGTCCTTGTTGGAGATGAATATCTGCATGCAATAATACTGCATGAGATTCTCCACGTCCACAAGCTCACAAAGCTCTGCAAACACAGCGTCGTTGGTGAGATCCTTATCGTAATACTCGGTCATTGCAAGGTAATCCAGCAGAGGCTGCTCGATGATCTCGCCCTCTTCCTCCATCCCCTCGATGTCGGGGACCTCGATATTTTCTATGATACCGTACTGCTCCTTGTTGCCGCCGAACTGGGTAGCAAGGTAATCCTCGTTGTAGTTCTCGTGCAGCCAAGAGAAGCCGTAATATTCGCCGTTCAGGAACACCGCACAGGGCGTGGTATTCTGTATGCAGGGGAAGCCGTAATCCTGTGCAAGCTGCTGAGAAAGCTCGTCACGCACGCCTGCGAACTCACGGTCATTTGCACCGTTTCTGAGAGTCAGCCTGTCAAATTCGAGGATAGGTTCGCCCTCGGCATTGACTGCGTCGTCAAAGAAAGCGTACTTGAATTTGCCGTTCTCGGGATCGTACTCCTTGCGCGCGATAAGACGGAAGGACTTCTGATCCACAACTCTCGAATAGCCGCCGACAACTCGTGCGCCTGCCGCCTGAGAGATCACCTGCTTGCCGTCGCTCTCAAATACCTCGACATACATGGGGCGCTCGGATTCACGTCCGCTCATGTAATAGTTACCGGGAGCGTTATAGGGTATCTCCTCGCCGGGATGATCCTTTACATAATCATCGTATATCTTACCCGGAACGGCTATGCCGTACTCGTAATCGTAGAGATTATAAGGATCGGTGCTGAGAACGAAGATAAGGGTATCCTCGGAGAAGCGTGTATCCACCTCTGTGCCAGAAACGAAGCTTCTTGTATGTATCTTGCTCTGAACGCCGTCGGTAACGGATATCGCCTTGACGGTGGTCGCTCTTACCTCGGGGCCTGCGTTTATCTCGATGGGTTCGTTGTAGAGATTCGCAGGCTCTGCTACGGGGTCAGAGCCGTCGGTGGTGAAATATATCTGCGCACCGTCCTTTGCGGAAAGCTCAAGCAGGATGTTCTCGCTGTAGAAATCCGACTTATGAGAGAATCCGATGGAATCTCCCTCGGCAGGTACTATCTCGGTATCCGTCTGCGATGTGCTGAGCGTAAGATCGCCGTCCTCGCCGAGCATTGCAGACACCTGCACAGGCTCGGGCGGAAACAGCGTATACAGCACGCACGCCACTATTCCGATAACTGCAATTATCAATAAAACAATGATTCTGTTCATATATTCTCCAAATAGATCAGGTGTTGCTGTCCGCTATAAATTCCTTTTCCATGCGCTGATACAATTCGGGCATTGCCTTTCTGAAGTTCAGCGGACGGAACGTGCCTGCATCCACAAAGCCGTGAGAGCTTGTACCCTCGCACAGTATAATATCCTCACCCTTTTTGCGGACGGTGTAGTAAAACTCTATCCTTGCAGGGGTGAATCGGGATATCTTAGCCTCGATGACAAGAACATCCTCATACTTCGCAGGCTGATGATACTTGCAGGTGATGCCAGTAACAGGGAGCATCACACCGCTCCTTTCCATCTCCGAGTAGCTCATGCCCACAGCCTTGATGTAATCTGTGCGGGCAACCTCGAACCAGATGGGATATGTGGCATGGTGCACGATGCCCATGCAGTCCGTCTCGGCATAGCGGACGGTTATTTCTGAATATGACGCCATATCAGCGCTCCTCTCTGTGGGACTGGATGAGTCTCACCGCCCACGCCACTGCCTTATCGGGCGCAAATCTGCTGAAGGTCTTTCCTGCCATGACGAACGGCGACGGAGCGATCATCAGCCTGCCGCCGAACATCTCACGCACTGCGTATTCCGCAACGTATTCGCTGCTCTGCGGAGGCATGGTGAAACGCACGCCTGCCTTATCGAGAAACTCCGTCTCCACAGGTCCGGGGCAAAGCACCGAGAGATATACTCCGCTCTTCTTGTGGCGAAGCTCCTCATACACCGCCTGAGTCATCCTTATAACATACGCCTTTGATGCGTAATAGGATGAGAACATCGGTCCAGGGAAAAATCCTGCGGAGCTTGCGGTGTTCAGGATATATCCTCCGCCGCGCTTCTCGAAATCCTGCAAGAACAGCTTGAACAGGATGTGGAATGCACGGATATTCAGATGCAGCATATCCAGTTCATCGTCAAGCTCGGTCTTTGTGAACTCGCCAAAAACGCCCATGCCTGCATTATTTATGAAGATATCGATATTGTATTTCTGCACACGTCTGTGCAGCTCCCTGCACTGCTCCTCGCTGCGAAGATCAGCGGTGATGGTCTTTACCCGCACTCCGTATTCTTCTTTAAGCTCAGCTTTGAGCGCTGACAGCCTGTCCGCACGCCTTGCGGTTATGATAAGATCTATGCCGTGTCTTGCAAGCGAGCGCGCGATATCTCTGCCGATGCCTGCGCTCGCACCTGTGACCAATGCTACCATTTATCTGCCTTCCTTACTTCTTCAGCACCTTCGTTGTGCTGCCGTCAGCTTCCTTGATATATACATTATCCAGCTGACCCATAAGACTTGCCTTGAAATCCGCACGATATTCGTCACGGAGCTTCTGCTGCTCCGCCTTTTCCTCATCCGTAAGACCTACGCTCTTGGATTTTCTTGCAAGCTCGTTTATTCTTTCTATCTTTGCCTTTTCCATTATGTCTCCTTAACCCTTGTACTGCGGCTTCGCAAATCTGAACGGCGGCAGAGGTATCTCTGTCTCGCTGTCAAAAAGGGTGATATCATCTGTGTAATTTGTCCAGAGATAGCGCACTGCAGTGGGATCGGCAACGCCCGTTACACGGATAATATCGCTGCCAACCTCTGCGTTCCACTTATCCCTGTCCTGAAGCTCTGCCTTTGCGGGAACGAATTCACCGTCTGCGCCTGCGATCTCAAAGCCGTGGATCTCGCCGCTCTCGCCCCTGATCTCCAGACCATAAGCGGTGGTGATGAAGATGTCCACGCTGTCACCGTTCCACTTTGCCTGATATGCGTCGGGATTATCGGTGCAGACCTCCTGCTCGTTCAGCATTGCGCAGTCGTAATAGCCGTTCAGCGCAGCCATCAGGAAGCGGTGACCGGGAGTTTTCTTGTCCTTCGGGTGTATCTCGCTGAACTCGCCGCAATCGGTGAGGATAGCCAGAGCAGCGTGTCTGTCACGCTTTGCGACCCTCGCCTGAGCCTCACGGATGAGGCACCAGTGCTTTCTGTCCTCCTCGCCGCTCCAGCGGTGCATCGGCAGCTGACCGATAACGAAGAACAGCTCCTCGTCGTTCCATGTATCACGCCAGTTCTTCATCATCTGAGAGAGCAGCGTATCGTACATCTCGGGGCGGTGATCGTCGCTCTCGCCCTGATACCAGATAACGCCCGTCATAGTGTAGGGCGCAACACGCTCCACCATGCTCTTGTGCAGCACGCCGGGACTCATGGGATTGAGCGGAGAATGCGGACCGGGGTATTTGTTCGGGCCGCAGTATTCAAGGCAGCCGTCCCAGTGGGGATTGGGAGTGGTGCTGTAATACTCAGCGCTCTTCTTCTCCCAGTTCATGTGATATTCCTGATAATCTCTGTAATCCTGCAGCAGCTCTTCTGTTGTTTTACCCTGAACAGCTGCGTCATATTCATCAAAATAGATGGCAGTGTCGCCGTTTGCATATTCACGCTGCATCCATGCAGAAGCGGAGGTTCCGCCCCAGTTGCAGCCGATGATGCCGACGGTCACGCCCCATTCCTCGGAAAGCTCCTTTGCGAAATAGTAGCCTACAGCGCTCCATGCCTTTGCGGATTCCTTGTTGTCGAAGGTGTTCCAGCCCATAGTGCTTTCACGCTCAAAGAACGTCTCGTCTGCGATGCTGTATTTCTGTGTATAATAAAAACGCACATCGGGAGCGTCGTTTTCAAGGCTCTCCTTGCCTGTGGTGCAGTTCTGCAGCTCGAACTCCATATTGCTCTGACCGCCTGCAAGCCACACTGCGCCCACTGCGACATTCTTATATGTAACAGTGTCGCTGCCATCGCTGATGATAAGCTCCACACTGTCCTGTGCAGGCTGAGGGGGCAGCACTGCGAGCCATCTGCCGTCCCTTACGGTGGTGGAGACGCTTGCGGACTCCTCGCCTGTTATCTTTACAGTAAGCTTTGTGCCGTCTGTGCCAGTGCCGAATACATTTATCGGCTTCAGATACTGAAGCACCATATTATCGCTGAATATCTGAGCTGTTCTGAAATTAGCCATGATCGTTATTTCCTTTCAATCAAAGGTGCAGGGCATTATTCCCCACCATACTATATTATATTGTACAACCATATCCTGTAATTGTCAAGAGAGAATTAAAACGTTTTCATGAAACTTTCAGGCAAACAAAAAAGACGGCTCTCGCCGCCTCTTTATTTATTCATCGGGATGATTCTTGCGATACGCCAGATAGCTTTCAAGGATTATCGCTGCAGCTACTGCATCGAGGGTCTCCTTGCGCTTCTTGCCACGCTTGTTGTTCTCGTTCATGATGCCGATGGCAGATACTGTGGAGGAACGCTCGTCCCACATCTTCACCTCTACCGCCACAAGCTCACGGAGCTTCTCTGCGAACAGGCAGCATTTCTCGGAACGGGGACCGTATGTACCGTTCATGTTGATGGGATTTCCTACGACCACCATTTCCGCCTTGTTCAGCTTCACTTCCTCCGCCACCATTTCCACGCAGCGGTCAAAATCCTTCATGGTGATTATCTTCAGGGGCGATGCGAGAAACTCGCTCTTATCGCACATGGCGAGTCCCGTGCGGGTATCGCCGTAGTCTACTGCCATTATCTTCATAGGCACTCCTTATGTTGATTCATTCTTTAACCGCTCCGCCCCACTCAACTACTGTGAAGCCGTTACGCTTGAAACCGTCAAGCCGTTGCTCAACGATATCCACATGTTTTTCACTGGGATAATACGCCATAAATACCCGCTTGATATTATCGGGCTTAGGCGTAATATGCAACACTGCTATATCAGTGTAGCTATCACTCTGAAAAGCAATTACATTGTATTCATTATCCTGCATATATGGTAGCCAGTACACGATGAAATCGTTACTCTCCTGCTGCGTCATTCCCTGTTCATCCAACGCCCATTGCAGGAACTCCACCGTGTCCTCGCCTTTTACGCAGAAGCCCTCGGAAAAATCAAACTCCATATCTGCAGCAGCCTCCCAGAAAAGGCTGTCGTATTTTCTGCCACTTGCATCATACAACGTTCCATCGGGCAAAGCGGTAATGTTCCAGCCACCGTTATACTCGGGATATGTGCAGGTAAGCTCGCCGTTAATATCAAGCGTTACCGTCACGTCCGTCTGTTCTTCGGGATAGAGATAGATAACCGGCTTACGCAGCATGTGCTTATACGGCGGTGCATTGAAGCATGAAGCCGCAAACTCCAGCGCCAATGCCGCTGCGAACGCAAGCACCGCACCCAGCACAACAGACAAGATATTTCTGATGCGCCATTTACCGTCAGTCTTTTCCTCTGCTCTGCGCTTATTTATAAGCATAGAGATATGGCAGCTAAGTTCTGTGGAGCAATCACGTTTTGCAACCGCTATAGCCTGTTTTTGCGTCACCATAAAAAAGTAGTCGCTGTGCGTTTGTATAATGCCATACAGCAGAGAATATTCTACAGCGATCGTACCCTCTGCATTCTTCTGCTCCAGCCTGTCATCGTAAAAGTCAGTAACAACGATCGGCTCATCGCTCAGGGGCGACTTCCTGTACGCTGCCTTTATCCGCACGGAACGCACAACCAGATACACAGCAGCGAAAGCCACAGCCGCACCAATAAGCAGCACGAACAACGGAACAAATGTCTGTGTAGCAAGCATTTCTGTGACAAAAAACACTATAAATTCGACAAGGAAAGACATCGACAGCAACAAAAGCCTGCGGAAAAAGAGGACAGTTCAACGCTAGTAGTCACTGTAAATAAAGTTGGTCTGTGCGGTGTGCAGCAGCTTCATAGGCACTCCTTAATTACTTATCTTCGCATTATTTCTGAGCTATATCAGAATCGTATGTTAATCGTTCTCTGCTTCTCCTGTGTATGCTCCGATAGAGGGAAGATCGAAATCAGGCTCGGAATAAAGCTTTACATCGCCGAAATTATCGTCTATCCACTTACCGATAGGCTCACGGAAATTGTAGATCAGCAAAGCGAAAAATATTATCACGAAACCCATGATGAGCATCGTCTTCAGCTTGTTCATATCAATTACCAATATTCTCCGCTGCCAAACCACCGACAGCGGAGATACCTTTTCACTTCTGTTTTATTACCAGGGCTTTACCTGACCAACGATCTCAGACAGGCTCTTGATGCCGTTATCGTCCATATACTTTTCAAGACCCTCGATCACCTTCAGAGGCGAATAGGGATCGGTGAATATCGCTGTACCCATCTGGATAGCGGAAGCGCCTGCCAGCATCATCTCAACAGCGTCCTCCCAGGTGGAGATACCGCCCATGCCGATTATCGGGATCTTTACGGCGTTGTAGCACTGCCATACGCAGCGTACAGCCACGGGGAATATCGCAGGACCCGAAAGACCGCCCACATTGTTGTGCAGGATAGGTCTGCGGTTGCGGATGTCTATCCTCATGCCCAGCAGTGTGTTGATGAGGGAGATGGAGTCAGCACCCTCTGCCTCAACTGCCTTTGCGATGTCTGTGATGCTTGTTACATTGGGAGTCAGCTTTACGATGAGCGGCTTCTTTGTGGCAGCTCTCACTGCCTTTGTTACAGCTGCTGCGCCCTCGCAGGTCACTCCCCATGTTGCGCCGCCTGCCTTGACATTGGGGCATGAGATATTCAGCTCGATCATATCAACGGAGCTTGCGTCCAGAGCCTCTGCGGCTGCGATATAGTCATCCAGCACTGCGCCTGCAACGTTTGCGATGATAACGCAGTCCTTGCCCTCCTGCTTCAGGGTATCGAGATAATAGTCGATGAAGCCGTGAACACCGATGTTCTGCAGACCTACGGAGTTCAGGATACCCGAGGGAGTCTCTGCAATTCTGGGAGGGATATTGCCCATCTTAGGCTGGATGGTCATGCAAGTCGGAGGCCAAGCGGTCTTAGGAAGACAACCAC
>JAZSEG010000273.1:0-3959 GCA_045531575.1 Oscillospiraceae bacterium
ACGAGTTGGGCATAACCGAGGAGCAGGCACTGAAGCTCGGTGCGTGCTTCGGCAGCGGCATGAGAAAGGGCGAGGTGTGCGGCGCTTGCACAGGAGCACTGATGGTGCTGGGACTGAAATACGGTCACTGCGTAAAGGGCGACACCGAGAGCAAGCAGCGTGCCGATCTCGTGAACGACCGCTTCCTTGAGGAGTTCGCAAAACGCAACGGCTCGTACATCTGTAACGACCTGCTCGGCTGCGATGTCCGCACGATGGAGGGCGTGAATTATGCCCTCGAAAACCGCCTGTTCACCGAGTTCTGCCCGAAGATGGTGAAGTCTGCTGTCGAGGTCGTAGAGGATATCATAAAGGAGATGGAGAAATGAGCCTTGTGCTGAAACAGCTCTCGCCCGATGACGGAGAGGATATCTACGCAATGCTGCAGGAGATACCTGCGGACGAAAACGGACTTATCAACCCTGCCCACGGCAAGACCTACGAGGAATACAAGGCGTGGCTTGAAAGAGCCTACGCAAACTCGCTGCTTACAGGCATCGTGGACGGCTGGAAAGTGCCTGAAACTATCTTCTGGCTGTACGAGGACGGCAAGCCTGTCGGCTTCGGAAAGCTGCGGCATTTCCTGACGGACGCTCTGCGTGAGTCAGGCGGCAACATCGGCTATGCTATCGCTCCTGCGGCAAGGGGCAGAGGCTTGGGCAAGACACTTGTGGCAGGGCTTATTGAGGAGGGCAGGAAGCTCGGCATTGAGAGCCTGCTGTTCACTGTCAAAAATCACAATACCCCGTCCATAAGGGCGGCGGTGGCGAATGGCGGAGTGATAGAAAAGGTCACGGACGAGCGCCATTACATAACTATCGTACTGTAAAATCACAAAGGAGTTGAAGAAATGAGCCTTATAAAAGGACTTCACCACATATCAATGAAGACCTGCAACGACGAGGAATACCGCCGTGCAAGGAGCTTTTATGTTGACCTGCTGGGACTTCGCATAGTCAAGGAGTGCGAGGCTTGCCTGCTGCTCGATACGGGCAGTGGAATAGTGGAGATATTCAGAAACGGAGTTGAGCCGCTCGGACAGGGCGTTATAAGACATTATGCGTTTGCTGTTGACGATGTAGCAGCTTGTGCGAAGTTAGTCGAACAGGCAGGCTATGAGGTGTTTGTTCAGCCGAAGTCAGTGAACATCGGCGGTGATGAGAATTTCCCTGCGGAGGTGGCTTTCTGCAAAGGTCCTCTCGGCGAGGAGATAGAGTTCTTCTGTCAGAAATGGCGTAGTTGAAGTGCTGTTTGCACAAAAGAACGGCGTTTTCCTAAAGGTACATAATATCTGAGCTTGATGGTATAAAAAACCAAGTTTTGTGAGGAATTACAGCATGAGATTATTGATATATGGTGCAGGTGTGATTGGCTGTTGGTATGCTGTCTTATTCAGCAAGGCGGGATATGATACAATGATATATGCACGAGGTAAGAGGTTAGAGCTTTTCAGAAAAGAAGGTCTGCGATATGAAGTAAAAGGAAAAATTCATAAAGCAGATGTTAAGATAATAGATCGCTTGGAAAATGAAGATAGCTATGATTTCGTTTTCCTGACAGTAAGGGAAAATCAGGTACATACTGCTTTGGAGGAGCTATCTCATAATATCAGTCCTGATATAGTTACTATGGTAAACACCATTGAGGGATACGAGAAATGGGAACAGCTATGCGGAGAAGGACGCATCATTCCTGCTTTTCCCGGAGCTGGCGGAAGCTTTCAGGATGGTATATTAAAAGCAGCACTTACTCCGTATATCATTCAACCCACAACATTTGCTGAGATAAATGGTTGCCGCACAGAGCGTCTGAAGAAGTTAGCCAGTGTGTTTAAAACTTCAAAAGTACCGTATCAGATAGTGAAAGATATGCAGGATTGGCAGTTATGTCATCTTGCAATGGTAGTACCGATAGCAGATGCATATTATAAAGCGAAAGATCCAAGACTTGCATGGAAAGAATCAGAAATTATGCGTGAAACAGCGGAACAAATGAAGCATAATTTTCAGCTCCTGCACAAGTCAGGTATCGTACTTTCGCCAAGAAAGATGAATCTTTTCCGATTATTGCCCGTATGCGTATTAAAGATTGGCTTGAAATTAGTGTTCAAAAGCAATTTCGGTGATGTGTTTATGTATCAGCATTCCATGAACGCACCTGATGAAATGAGAGCCTTGCATGAGCAGTTTTATGGATATCTGAATAGTGAGTGTGTTCGTTTGACAGAAGAGTGAGCGTAAAATGTACGAACAAGAAACATCGGCGGAGTGAAATATCTCCGCCGATGTTGTGTATTGATATGGTACTTGACAAAACTGAAATAGTAGTGTATACTATTGTTTAGTAGCTAAACAATAGGAGGGAATATGGAGCTTAATATATTCGAAGAAACCTACAAGCTGATAAATAGCTATAACAGAAAGACCGCTAAGCCAAAGCAGTATGGCACGGATGATCTGCTGTATCCTGCGGAAGTGCACATCTTAGACGTGATAGGTAATCACGAAAACGCAACAGTTACCGAGCTTGCTGAGATGTTCGGAATAACAAAGGGTGCGGTATCGCAGACGATAAGTAAACTTATGCAGAAGCAGCTTGTTGAGAAAACACCCTCTGGAAGCGAAAAGAATGTCGTTCATATCTCGCTCAGCGAAAAGGGCAGGGCGGTTTATGAGTATCATCGGAATATGCACAGCGAGGTCAAAAAGAAGATAGACGGCATAATCGGTAGCCTGTCACCTGAGGGCTTGTCGGCATTTAAAGAGATCATAAGCGTATTTGATGATATGCTTGAAAATATGTGAGGATAAAGCTATGATATTCAATACATTCGGAAACAAGGAAGCACCCGTTATAATAATGCTTGCAGGCTCATTCTGTCCTGCGGAGGGTATGGAAAATCTTTATTCGGAGCTTCAGAAGCAGTTTTATGTGATATCCCCGACCTACAATGGTCATTATGAGGGAAGCAGTGATTTCACGACCCGTCAGGGCGAAGCGGCTCAGATAAAGGATTATCTCGTGAATGAGGGTATCACCTCTGTCAGGATGATATATGGTCAGTCGATGGGTTCGGAGATAGGCATTGAGCTTATGCGTCAGCTTAAAGATGCGGGAATAACAGTGGATACCGCTGTGTTTGACGGTGCTCCGTGTATCAAGCTCTCCAAGGCATACAAGGCTTTCATGTGCTTCAAATTCAGCACTTTCATAAAAATGCTCAGGGGAAAGACCGTTGATGAAGCTATGAACATCGGACTGATAAAGAAATTCAGCAACGGTGATCCCGATTCGCTCCGCCCTATGGTTGAGCCTGTTATTGCAGTAGCACCGTTTATTACTAAGCAGAGCCTTAAAAACGAAGTCGAGTGCTGCTATACCTTTGATTTTCCGCAGTTTGATGATGCTACGCAGAAGAACATGTACTTCTTTTACGGCAGTGAGGAAAAAGCATATAAAACCTGCTACAAGGGCGTTACCTCGGCTTATCCCAAAGCAAATTACAGGGTAGTTGACAATGAGGGTCATCTCACATACATAGACGGTCACAGGGAAGAATATCTTGACTGGCTCAGAGGAATTGCTGAGATATAACAGAAATCACGAACAAGAAACATCGGCGGAGTGAATATCTCCGCCGATTTTGTGTATGTTTTATTTCGCAATGAAATGCTCCACCTTGACTACATCCTCCATCCGAAGCTCCCAGAATGTTGCCTGAACTGAACGCTTATCAAGGGGATAGTCCCAGCTTTCCATGTGAGTATCGAGTTGGAACACCGTCTGCCATGTGTCCATTATCTTTTCTTTCAGAGGAAGCAATCGTGGGTCGGTTACAGGCTCGGTGAACAGATAATAGCTGTCAGCACCAAGGTGTTCCAGCTCCTCGTCCATTCTGTCCCATTCACGATCATCGTCCA
>JAZSEG010000139.1:0-5525 GCA_045531575.1 Oscillospiraceae bacterium
ATGCGCTCGATAACCTTCTCCTCATCCAGATGCTTAGGCAGAGGAAGCTGCACCAGAATGCCGTTTACATTAGGATCAGCGTTGAGAGTATCAACCAGATCAAGCAGCTCCTCCTCGGTAGTCTCTGCGGGAAGAGCATACTCAAAGCTCTTGATGCCGCAGACCTCGCATGCCTTCTTCTTGTTGTTTACATATACACGGCTTGCAGGGTCGTCGCCTACGATAACTACCGCAAGACCTACCTCGAGACCCTCGCGCTCGATCTCCTGTCTAACCTCTTCCTTTACCTTTGCAGAAACTGCCTTTCCGTCGATGATCTGTGCTGCCATATTATTTGTCCTCACTTTCGTTGTCGTTGTTTTCTTCAGGTGTAGCTTCGGCGGACTCGCCGTTATCTTCATTCTCCTCTTCGGGAGCTTCTTCCGTTTCTTCTGTGGAGGTATCTTCCTCAGCCTCGTCTATCTCGTCAGCGTCCTCTGCGAGAATACTCTCAGCCTCGGTGTTCTCCTTCTTTGCCTTCTTGTCTGCCTTCTGTGCTTCTTCAAGACGGTACTGCTCCTGCATCTCCGTCCAAGCCTCGGAATTCACCCACAGGGGCATCTGCTTCTTCTCGGTAAGTATCTTGAACACGATGAAGAGTACCAGAGCCGCCGCAAAGGTCACTGCCGCAACTATCTGAGAGATACGCAGCTCGCCTGCCATCAGGCTGTCTGTGCGCAGACCCTCGATGAACGCACGTCCGAGACCATACCACGCAATATACAGCAGGAATATCTCTCCGTCATAGGTGCGCAGCTTCTTGGAGTAGAAGTGCAGTGCTACGAAGCCGAGCAGGCACCACAGGCTCTCATACAGGAAGCAGGGATGCACCACTGCGCCGGGTTCTACATTATTGCTGATGATCGTGCCGGTCATACCCAGCAGATAGCCCTCGGGAGCCACTGCGCCGTAAGCCTCCTGATTGATGAAGTTGCCCCATCTGCCGATGGTCTGTCCGATAAGGAAGCCGAGGGATGCGATATCGAACATCGCACGGATATTCACCTTGCGTATCTTGCACATGATGATTCCCACAAGGAACGCACCGATGATGCCGCCGTAGATGGCAAGACCGCCGTCACGGATGGTGGTGAACATCGTAATGAAATTATAATCAATGCCCGAATTCGGATCCAGTGTCGTGAATACGCAATAATATATTCTCGCACCGAGGAAGCCGCCGATAAGCGCTGCAAACACCACATCGAACATTCTTTCCTTATCAAGTCCGAACTGCGAAGAACGCATGTGTGCGTAGGTGTAGCCGAGTATAACTCCGAGAGTGATAAGCACACCGTACCAGTAGATAGAAATGCCGAACAGCTCAAAGCCCTTGTAGTAATTGATGGCTGTTCCGTTGAACAGATTGGGGAATTCTATCTCAAGCTCTGTCGTAACAGAATTCACCGCTGCAAGTAATGCCGTCATTTGTTTTTAACCTCCGTCAGATAGGGTATATCTTTGCGATGCAGGAGTTTTCCTCATCAAGCTCGGAAAGCTTTCTGCACATTTCTTCATAGGATGCCTCCGCAGCGGCGTCCACCAGAGAATACGGCGGAAGTCCTGCCAGCATTGCATCCATCATATACTGGGACACGGTCTCGGTGCTGTTATAGCCACGCACCACTGAGCCGTAGGTCTGCTTCTTTATGCGGCTGTAGATCTCCTTTGAAGGAGGGCAAGCCTTGAATTTACGCAGCTCCTTCTTCATTTCCTCAAACACCGCATCGGGATCATCAGACTCACCTGTAATGAGCGGAAGAACAAATCCCCTTCCCATGAACACGCTGACTCTGAAAGTATCGTTCAGCAGTCCGCTGTCTCTCAGGCGCTTGTAGAAATCCGAAGTATCACCGAAGATGATATCCACCAGCATATTGTAATAGATATATTCATCAAGGGCAGCCTGTCCGTCCGCATCGGGGCACTTGAAGCCGATAGCAAACTGCGGCTTCGCAACAGGCATCTTCATCTCAGTGCTGTGAGTGACTACCTCATAAGGCTCGGTATGGGTGACAGTCTCCAGCTTTGCGGGAGTCCTCGGCAGCAGGCAGCGCTCGCATACCTCTATTGCCTTGTCCATATCGAAATTGCCAGCAATGCTGAGATACATATTCGAGGGATTATAGAACGCCTCATACACATCGTAAAGCGTTTTATCCGTTATCTCAGAGATGCTCTCAACTGTGCCTGCGATATCCGTCTTGATGGGGTTTTCCTTATAGATGCCCTTCAGCAGCTCCATCAGCACACGCCATCCGGGACTGTCCTGATACATGGTGATCTCCTGCGAGATTATTCCACGCTCCTTCTCCACATTCTCGGGAGTAAAGAACGGATGCTGCACGAAATCCAGAAGTATCTCAAGGTTGCGCTCGAAATTATCCGCACAGGTAAAATAATACGCTGTGCTGTCGTAGGCGGTTCCTGCGTTACAGGAAGCGCCTGTCTCCGCAAAAAGTGCGAGAGCGTCCTGTTCAGGGCTTTCAAACAGCTTGTGTTCAAGATAATGTGCGGTGCCGTCAGGGATGATGACCTCATCGCCTCCGTTTATGCGGTAACGGTTATCCTCGGAGCCGAACTTCACCGCAAACTGCGCATTCACCGTGGAATAGCTCTCCATCGGGCAGAGGCAGACCGTTACCCCGCTGCTGTGAACATATCTGAAGCATCGCTCACCGATGCGGTGATTTCTGATCTCTTGTATCATTCGCTCACCTCCGGCATCAGTGCAAATACGGTATCCAGCGTATATTTTCCGCAAGCCTCTCGGATACGCTGCGGTGTTACCTTTATTATCTCTTCAATATATTCTTCAGGTGTGATAACCTTATCATCAAGCAGCTGAGCCGAGTACCAGGATGCTATAGCCCTTACTCCGTCAAACACGGACTTCGCATCGTTGATTATCTCAAGCTTCGCACGCTGAAGCTCATCCTCGGAAACGCCGTTCTCGCATACGTCACGGAACTCCGCAAGGATAGCCTCCTTAGTGCGCTCCACATTGCTGCTGTCCACTCCTGCGTAGGCAGTGATAACACGCTTGAAGCGGTTTGAGAAGCTGCTGCAATAATAGCACAGCGACTGCTTCTCACGAATGTTTGAGAAGAATCTGGAAGTGGTCATTCCGCCGAGTATCATGGAAAGCAGCGCTCCTGCGTATCTGTCCTCCATCTCGGGAGCCTTGAAGTACATCCTCAGAACTGCCTGCTGCATCTGCATCTCCTCAGAAACAATGAGCGTTTCAGCCTTCGGCTGACTGGGACGTGATACAGGAACACAGATATCGCTCCTGTCAAGCTGTGCAAAGGCTTCGCACAGCAGCTTTTCGCTCTCGACAAAATCACTGCAGCCAACGGCGTATATCTCGATCCGTCCATGCTTCAGCATAGATCTGTAAGCGCTGTACGCAGACTGCGGAGTTACCTTCTCCGCCTCCTCGTGCGTTCCCTGAACGGAAAGCCCCCAGGGTTCGCCCTTGTATGCGATCTCTGCACCCTTCTGCGCTGCGTAGTTTCGTTTATCGTTTATAACACTGTCGATAGCGTCGATAAGCTCGCCCTGCATAAGACGTGTGGTCTCAGCAGAAAATGCGCCGTTCTCCATCAACGGATCCAGCAGGCAGTCAAGCAGCAGCTGACAGGAATCCCGCTCCAGCTTTTCGCCCTCCAGCGCATAGCGATCGTCTATAAAAGTCACTGCAAGTGTGCTTGCACGCACATCACCCAGAATGGATGTGCTGTCCGACATGGATGCTCCGTACAGTTCCGAAAAGCGCATGCTAAGCTCCGAATAATCGGGATACTTTGCACAGCTGTCCACAAGGATGTATGGAATTATCGCATAATCCGCACGGGAATGGCATCCGTCATCTATCTCGGTATATATCTTCACCGAAATGCGGTTTACCTTGAAACGGCTGTCGGTGATACGGTTAAAACGTATACCCTCGCCGAGTTGTTTACATTCGTAGATCTTAATACACCTCTTCTGTATGTAAATATCAGATAGCATGTAATGCACATGGCAATACCTATATAGTAGTATACCACATTTCTCACATCATTTCCAGTGCTTTATGTGAAATTTAGCAAAAAAAAAAGAGCCTCACGGCTCCGGTGCGAATAAGCTTCGCAAATAAAATAATAATTATGTGTAGAACAAAAGAAAGGAGACAACTAAACAAAACAAATGAACGGAGATTTAACTCAGACCATTTATTTGTCTATATTATATCGTCATTTGACGATTTTGTCAATAAGTTTTTTTGAAATTTATAACTTTTATATCTTTTGCACAAAAGCGCATATCCACATTTGGTAATCATTTGAAGAGTTGCATCCATTTATGTAACCATTTTCCACACAAGAAATAAGCAGACCGATAAATATCGGTCTGCTGTCAGATCACATTTCTTCTGCGGTGATCGCATTTCTACGGAAGAGCAGCGAAATGCACCAAGCCGCCGAAAGCGCCACAAGTATATAGACGATCCTGCTGATTGCTGCGCCCTGACCGCCGAATGCCCAGGCGACCAGATCGAAGCTGAAAATACCGACGAGACCCCAGTTGAGTCCGCCGATGATAAGCAGGGTCAGTGCGATCTTATCCATCATGATCCTTCACACTCCTTGAACAGTTACCGAAGAAATCTTCGTAAGCTTCACGGTATATCGATATACCGATCGATATTATTATGTACAAGCGACGACGCTATATCAGTTCCAATTTACGGGAAAAATCCGCATAATGTAATCGTTATTATGAAAAACGCTGTAATTTCATTGTTGAAAACCGAGGTTTATTTGTCAAAAATAACATTTTTAAAAAAAGTGCTTGACAAATCGGCGCTGATGGTGTAGAATAGAGAAGTCGTCAGGGAAAACAAATTGATGACGAAGGAATGAAATGGGAGTTTAGCTCAGCTGGGAGAGCATCTGCCTTACAAGCAGAGGGTCACAGGTTCGAGCCCTGTAACTCCCACCAAATTTCCTTTTCCCAACGGCCCGGTAGTTCAGTTGGTTAGAACGCCGCCCTGTCACGGCGGAGGTCGTGGGTTCGAGTCCCATCCGGGTCGCCATATGCGGATTTAGCTCATCTGGTAGAGCGCCACCTTGCCAAGGTGGAGGTAGCGAGTTCGAGCCTCGTAATCCGCTCCAGATAAATTCGTCGTGGAAGTATTCACGGCGTTTTTTTTTGCTATTTTTCGATATCTTCTGATAAGCGGTATACGGTATGTATGCCGCTTATTGTTTATTCTTCTGTTATATACTTATTTTATATTGACATCGTGGGGATTTTGGGATATAATTATAATGTATCAATATATTCCAAATAATATGCAGATATTACATATATCACATCTTAACGGAGGAAAAAACAATGGCTGATTATAACAGAAGGCTTCCCGTATATCTCCTGCTGGATACCTCAGGCTCCATGGCAGGCGAGCCTATCGAGGCTGTGAAGCAGGGCATCAAGGCGCT
>JAZSEG010000151.1:0-1616 GCA_045531575.1 Oscillospiraceae bacterium
CCTCCATGGTGATGGTGCGGGTGTAGTTGGAGTTTATGTAGTCCATGGCACGCACAACCGCAGGACTTGCGTATGAGGACGCCGTAGCGGTTATCAGCCTGTTGAACTCAATGAGAAAATCGTACAGATACCCAGCCGCACGGTGGTTGCCGTAAAGCTGATCTCCTATCAGCGCCTCGTGCATCTTGCGGAAGTGATGCTCCAGCGTGCGGATATCCCTCAGCGGATACACCTGCGCCGAGGTAAGCCCGAATTCCTCCAGCAGACCGTTCACCGCACTGCCGCAGGGGACGACCCAGCGGATATCCCACACCTCGCCGTCGGGATAGTATTCATGCGGACATCCCGCAGGCAGGAATATGGCGGAGTACGGCGGCACAGCAAGCTTACCGCTTTCCAGCACCACCGTTCCGCTGCCGTTGGCGGCGTACAGTATCTGGGCATAAGGATATCCCTCTTTCCGCACGGTATGCGGCTGACATTCATGCATACCCACGCTGAAAAGATATAACGGCAGCCTGCTCTCGCTGCGGATGATCGGAAAATCACTGAAAAACATCTTGTCCTCCCATGAAAACTCATGTTCATATCGTTATGATCTAATAATATCATTGATTGACATTTCTGTCAAGGGAGAATATAATTAACACATAAGAACGGATTTCCGAAAGGAGAAGCATCATGGATATTTCAAAGATCGCCGCATCAGGCTCCGCCAAAAGCTATATGATCTATCACGAGGATCCCTCCTCGCTGCACATCGGCACACTGCCGCCGCACTGCTATTTCATCCCCTTTGCAAAGGGTGAGGATTGCTTCGCACAGCGTGACAGTTCTTCCCGCTTCGAACTGCTTAACGGAGAGTGGGGCTTCCGCTATTTTGACAGCGTTATAGATCTCGAGGATGATTTCACCGCAATAAAGGCGGAAAAGACCCTCCCCGTGCCTGCCAACTGGCAGCTCCACGGCTATGACAAGCCGCAGTACACCAACGTGTGCTATCCCATCACCTACGATCCGCCCTATGTGCCTGACGAAGACCCTGTCGGCATCTACAGCCGTGAGTATTCTTACACCGCTGACGGTCTGCGCAGGATACTCTGCTTCGAGGGCGTGGACAGCTGCCTTTATCTCTACATAAACGGCGTTTTCGCAGGATATTCTCAGGTATCTCACATGACCTCAGAGTTCGATATCACAGATAAGCTGAACGAGGGCGGTAACATCATTACCGTTGCGGTGCTGAAATGGTGCGACGGCACCTATCTCGAGGATCAGGACAAGTTCCGCCTTTCGGGCATCTTCCGTGACGTGTATGTGCTTTCCCGACCCGAAAAGCGCCTTGAAAACTACGGCGTGCGCACCGTCCTCAATGCAGACGGCAGCGCAGATGTGAAGCTCTCCTGCGAGGGCTGCGATGCGGAGTTTTCTCTCACCGACGCCGAGGGAAATGTCATCGGCAGCGCTGCGGTGCAGGAGGGCGGAGAAGCGCTGCCCATCGTCTATTCCGGCGACGAGACCAGCGGCTACAACGGCGGCGCGGAGTACTTCGACGTGGACATCGCCGCCTTCCGCAGGGACTGGCCCGACGTGCGCTACCTGGTGTTCTGCGACAA
>JAZSEG010000054.1:0-6108 GCA_045531575.1 Oscillospiraceae bacterium
CGGAATTACCGCCCTTCAGATTGAAGCTCTTTACAGAATCTCTGAATGTGCGGATAATAAGGGGCAGAGACTTGATAAGGCTGATGATACCGCCTGCTGCAAGTGCGCCTGCGCCGATGTAGCGGATGTAGCTTCCCCAGATGCCGCTTGCGCCGCCTGCTTCATATACCTCGCCGATAGTGCGGGTAGCCTCGGGATACATTACGATGTCGCTGCCGAACATTACGATGAGGGGGATGAGAACCATCCAGCTCAGCACGCCGCCTGCGAACATGTAGGAAGAAATTCTGGGACCGCAGATGAAGCCTACGGAAAGCACTGCGGGATAGATCTGTGTGCCGATCTCGCCTGCATAGCCCTTGAACTTCATGGAGATCTCGCCGGGAACAGCCTTCAGACCGTCAATAACGAACTTGAATGCTGCCGCAAAGCCCATGCCTGCGAATACTGTGGAGGCATTGGAGCCGCCCTCCTCACCTGCGAGAAGCACCTCTGCACAAGCAGTTCCCTCGGGGTAAGGAAGCACGCCATGCTCCTTAACGATAAGAGCGTTTCTGAGGGGTACCATGAAGAATACGCCCAGCAGACCGCCGAGAAGAGCGATCAGTGTGATCTCGATGAGACCGGGCTTGTCCATCTTGCCCTCGGCTGCCCAGAGGAACAGCGCAGGCAGTGTGAAGATAGCGCCCGCTGCGAGGGACTCACCTGCGGAGCCGATCGTCTGAACGATGTTGCTCTCGAGGATGGAGTTCTTCTTCATGAGGACTCTGATAACGCCCATTGCGATAACCGCTGCAGGGATGGAAGCGGAAACCGTCATACCTACTCTCAGACCGAGATAAGCGTTAGCTGCGCCGAAAATTACCGAAAGCAGGATGCCCATGAAGATGGACGCAAAGGTAAACTCGGGAGTCACCTTATCCGCCGCTATGTACGGCTTGAATTCTTTTTTGTTATCCATTGGATTCTCCGTTCCGCCTGTTAAGCCCATATATGATACGGGTCGTTAACGGCTTGTTTTTTGTTGGCAGGATCTGTAGCCTGCATTTGTCCAGATGTTTTCGTAAACATATAAACACTTGTGAGTATTATACCATATTCCGACACAAATATCAAGTATCATGCACCATTTTTTTACTCTGTGGAAATACAAATTCTCCGCCTTTTTATACCATCATCAGTATATGCAGCATAAAGGCGATATCCACAAAGAACAGGAACATCAGTATCCTGCCGAGAGCGGACTTCACATCCAGACTGCCGAACAGCAGGAAGCACACCGCCAGCGCTATCATCACCACTATCGAGATTATCGTGAAGATGCCGTATCTGTCCGACTGCATATCTATGTACAGCGTGGTGAACTCAGGCGCATCACTGCCGTGGATATATACAAATGACTCCTCAAGCTCTTTTCTTGTGTCAAAATCGAGGCTCTTTACTGCGCCCTTTATGGGGATGCGCTCGCTGTCGCCGCCGAGATACTCCTTCTCATACCAGTTCTTGTCCGCCTTGATGGCTACGCAGGAATCCGTCTCGTCGTTGTAGATGAAAAAGTAATGCTCCCAGCCTGCGGGGATGAAGCTTGCCGTATGGGTGACCTCCACCACCTCGGGCGTGCAGTAGATGATATCGCCCTTGACGTAGTCGCCCTTTTCGGCAGTGCCGTCGAACACGGTGGAGAGCGGCGCAGTGTCAAGCTTTGCGAACAGCGGCGATATGCCCGACCATGCGAAAAAGCCGACAACAGCCAACAGAATGATGCCAACAAATATCTTCCTTACCATAATAATTACCTCCAACACAAAATATCCGCCCCCACCACGGGAGCGGATATTATAATTCAATTAAACATTCTCATCGATATGCTTGATAAGTCCGCCGATCTGAGGCTTGGAGAACTGTGCGTCCGCACCTACGCTCTGACCCTTGATACGCATCTGATCGTTGATAAGGGAGGAGAACAGGAATACGGGGATAACACTCAGATAGGAATCGTCCTTGATGAGCTTTGTCAGGTGGTGACCATCCATCTGCGGCATCTCGATATCACTGATAACGCAGGAGATGTGAGAACGGATGTTGCCGCCCAGTGCCTTGTGACCGCTGACATACTCCCATGCGTCCTTACCGTTGTCGAAGCTGACAACGTTCTTGTAGCCTGCTTCGTGAAGTGTGTTGACGATGAGGGTATTCAGGAAAGGAGAGTCCTCAGCGATGACGATGTGCTTGTCGTCCTTGTTTCTGCCGTTGCTCTTAACGCCCGAGGTGTCAAGCACTGCGGTGCGGTTGAGATCGGAGCAGATCTTCTCGAAATCGAGGATGAGGATGATCCTGTCCTTGAACTTAGCGATACCTGTAGCGATGTTGTTAGCGCCGTCGCCCGACATTGCCGGAGGCTTCTCGATATCCTCCCAGGAGATGCGCTGGATGCCCTTTACAGAGGAAACATGGAAGCCCATATCCATCTGATTGAAGTGGCATACGATAAGCAGATCATGCTCGGGATCGGGTGTCTGCTTCTTCAGCACCTTATGTAAGTCGATAACGGAGATAACGGTATCACGGGGAGTGAACACGCCCTCAAACTCAGGGGGAGAATCAGGCACAGGGATAACAGGCTGATAGTTCATGATCTCGGTTACCTTGGCGATGTTGATGCCAAAGCTCTGCTCGCCTACCTTGAATTCCAGAACTTCCAGTTCGTTGGTGCCGCTCTCGAGGAGGATATTAGATTCCATAACAAAATTCTCCTTTGTATATATTACTGGTGATAAATATCATACACTTATTATACAACATCAAAACACAAAAATCAATATGTTTTTGTAAATTTTGTGTAGATTATTTTAATTTTCGGTGCGCAAATTATTCAAAATGACATTTCCATACCCGAATACATCTGCTCTACCCTGTTGCCGAGCCTTTTCTTCAGTATCTCAAAGCCGATATCGCCCGTGCAGTGACCCGTGATTATCCTCTGAACGGATGTGGCGGCAAGGCGCTCCGCCATCTGCGACATATCCTCCTCGGTGCTTCTGAACAGGTGCAGACCTCCAACAAGGGCGTACACTTCCCTGCCGAAGGTGCTGCGTATCTCCTCAATGATGACGTCCGCTCCGCCGTGGCAGCAGCTGTTGAAGATGACAAGTCCCTTTTCCGTTTCAAGCACGAGGCTCTGCTCGTGAGAAAAGCGGTCGGTCTCCCATTCACCGCCGTTCAGCAGGTACATGTGCGCCCGTCTGCCCGCCTGCTCCATATCACGCTTGTGCGGGATGAGCCATGCACCCTCAAAAAGCTGCACATCCCCTGCCGCAAAGGCTATCCTGCTGCGGTATGACGAGAGCGTTCCCTGCCTTATGCCGATGTAGTGGCGCTCCTCGCCCTCGCCGCTGTAGCAGTTCTCCTCCGTGCCGTCACGCAGGTAGAACGGCGCCGCAGTGTTTATGCGGAAGAAATCGGGCATTCCGTCGGCGTGGTCGTAATGCGCATGGGAAAGCACTCCCGCGTCCACGCAGGAAAGAGATCTGCCGAGCATTGCGGCGTTCTCCGCAAACTGCCCCGACTTGCCCGTATCAAGCAGGATTGTTCTGCCGTTATATTTAATAAGAATAGAAAGCCCCCACTCGGAAAGCAGCGGCGGCTGTGCGATGTTGTCGATGAGGACGGTTGCAGTGATGGACATGGCGGATTCCTTTCATGACTATAATAATGAGGAATGAGGAGTGAGGAATGAGGAATTTATGTGTCGCACGTTGCCCTAGGTTGCGGCATCCGTGCCGCCTTTTGGGGCAACTGCGCAGACATCCTGTCTGCGCTTGCGCCGACGGATTAAAATGACTGCTGCGTCGTCGCCTCATCCATTCCTGAGTTACATTATACTCTATTTATCACATACTTGCAAGTAAATTTGAAAAACACAGAAAATCAATGCAACGTCACGGCGAAGCCGTTTTCAGATCTGTCACCGCAGGTGACACCGAAATTCCTCATTCCTCATTCCTAATTCCTCATTAAAACAACTCTTGACAGCCGTTGAAAAACGTGCTATAATATAGGTACTATCAAGCAAGGAGGCATGATTTTATGGAGACATCGATCGCAGCAATGGCAACAGGGATGGCAATGGCTAATCTGCAGAATTCCGTTTCCATCAGCATGATGAAGAAGACGCTGGACGCTTCTCAGGCAAATATGGAGGCTATCACAAAGATGATGGATTCCATGCCCTCGCCCGATGGAAGAGGAACAGTTCTGGACATCAGAGTTTAAGCCAATTCCCGATACCGCAGCTTCGGCTGCGGTATTATTTTGCAAAATATTTAAATTTTTTTAAAAAAACACTTGACAAAACTATTTTGCCGTGTTATAATATTCATGCTGTTCTAAAGACAGCAGGCTGCCGCAAGGCTTTAATGGTTCGTCCGCCTGCCGAGGAATGGGAATGATAAAGAATTTCTACGTTCCTTTCTGTCTTTGCTCAGAGAGGAATTTTTTTATGACCACGTCATAGTTTCCATGCTTTGAAACAGCGTAAATTTATCAAGAAGGAGTGAATTTAATGCCTAGTCAGAGCATACTCGAACAGAAGCAGGCTTACGTTGCAGACCTCGCTGAAAAGCTGAAGGCTGCTGCAGGCGGTGTACTGGTTGACTACAAGGGAATCTCCGTTGAGGACGACACAAAGCTCCGTAAGGAACTGCGTGAGAACGGCGTAGAGTACTTCGTAGTTAAGAACACTCTGCTGAAGCGTGCAGCTGAGATCGCAGGAATCGAGGGTCTTGAGCCCGCACTTTCCGGCACAACAGCTCTCGCTCTCCACACAGAGGATATCATCGTTGCTCCCAAGCTTCTGAACAAGAAGGCTGAGGCTTCCGATGGCAAGTTCGCTATCAAGCTCGGCTTTGTTGACGGTCAGGTTATTTCCAAGGAAGAAGTTGAAAAGTACGCAAAGCTTCCCTCCAAGGAGACCCTGCTCTCCCAGCTCGTGTTCATGCTGCAGTCTCCCATCCAGCGTGTTGCTATCGCTATCAACGAGATCGCAAAGAAGAACGAAGAGCAGTCCGCTTAATTTTCGGACAAACGCACCCGCGGCGTAAACTGTCGGGAACTTATCATACTGCGGCTTGACGCAGAACAACATTAAAACAACAAACATATTTTAGGAGGAAATTAAAATGGCTTCTGAGAAGATTTTAGCTATGATTGAAGAAGTTAAGGCTCTGTCCGTACTGGAGCTTAACGAACTGGTAAAGGCTCTTGAGGAAGAGTTCGGTGTATCCGCTGCTGCTGTTGCAGCTGCTCCCGCTGCAGGCGCTGGCGCTGCTGCAGCTGCTGAGGAGAAGACAGAGTTCGACGTAATTCTCGCTTCCTTCGGTGAGAAGAAGATGGACGTTATCAAGGCTGTTAAGGATATCTGCGGTCTTGGTCTTAAGGAGGCTAAGGAGCTCGTTGAGTCCGCTCCTAAGGCTCTCAAGGAAGGCGCTTCCAAGGCTGAGGCTGAGGATCTCAAGGCTAAGCTCGAGGCTGTTGGCGCTACAATCGAGCTGAAGTAATTCACTCTTGCTGACAGAATGCCCCCTGTACTTCGGTACAGGGGGTTTTTGTTTTTCAAATTAATAGTGAATAAAGAATAGTGAAGAATGAATAATTGCGGTGCGGCTTCGCCGTTTATTTCAATGTGATGCTCTAAATGTGAAATGCACGTTACGGCGTAGCCGTCATTCAGATATATCGGAATTTGACGAGCGAAAGCTCGTCAAATTCAATGAGGAATTAGGAATGAGGAATGAGGAATTTCGGTGCGGCTTCGCCGCTGATTTCAATGCGATGCCCGATGTGTAAAATGCGATCAAACAGCGGTTTTGAGCCACGTTACGGCGTAGCCGTCATTCAGATATATCGGAATTTGTAGGTGCGTTTTAATCGCAGATCATTCGTAGGGACACGGCTTGCCGTGTCCGCATATAAATGCACCATTTTAATTCACGGACACGGCAAGCCGTGTCCCTACATTCATACATCAATTTGTTTGCACCGTCAAATTCCGATTTATCGGGTTGTTTGCTGTGTCGCTTTACAGCTTATGAGACGAGATGTTGCTGCATG
>JAZSEG010000006.1:0-1534 GCA_045531575.1 Oscillospiraceae bacterium
CGAGTATAGTGGATTTTGATATAACCAAGCGGTCAGGTTACCCCGACCGCTTTTCCTGTTTCTCACCTATCCTTCGGCTGCTCCTTAGTAAAATTCCTTACCGCATAGCGGAAGCCTTTCAGCAGAAATCCTGTTGCCGCCTTGCCAACCTTTGAGTTCGGGCACATGATGTCAAACGCATGATAGCAGCCCTTGTACAGCCTGAATGCAACCCTCACGCCGCTTGCTCTGAGCTTTCTTACGAACTCTATCGTTTCATCACGGAACGGCTCTATTCCGCCAACGAATGTGAGCGTCGGCGGCAGGTCGGAGAGGTCCTCTGCCCTTGCGGGAGCGGCGTATATCGGAACGCTGTCGCTGCCGTAAAGCTCGCCCAGATACAGCTTCCAGCTAAGCTCATTCGACTTGCTGTTCCACACGGGAGCGTCGTTATCCTGCGAGGACTCGGTCATCATGCGGTCGTCTATCATCGGGTACAGCGGCATCTGGAATGCGATGGACACCTCGCCCCTGTCCCTTGCGTAAAGGCTGACCGCCGCCGCAAGTCCGCCGCCTGCGCTGTCGCCGCCCACAAAAAGCTGATTGGAACGGATGTTGTATCTGCCGCAGTTGTCACGCATCCACAGCAGCGCCTGATAGCAGTCCTCCAGCGCCGCAGGATACGGTGCATCAACGGATTTTCTGTAATCGGGAGCAACTACCACGCAGTCTGCGGTGGCAATGAAATTCTCGATAAAGCGGATATCCTGCTCGGGCAGACCAAGTCCGTAGCCGCCGCCGTGCATCCACAGCAGGCCAACGCAGGAGGAGGTCTTTTTCCTGCCCGTATAAACGCAGACACGCAGCTTCGAGCCGTCAGGTCGGTCGAGCCACACCTGCTCGCAGTTCACTTTGAGGGAAAAGCTCCTGCCCTCGCTGAAAAGGCGGTGCATTCTGTTTGCTGAGCGCAGACCTTTCTCGTCGAACACGGGCATTACCTTGCGTATCACGCCACCCATCAGACGAAGCTCGGGGCGTATCATTTCGGGGGTTATTTTCATGGGGGTGTCCTTTCCAGTGATTGTGATGTATTCCAAAAATAATTGTACCATATTTTTCTTGCTTGTGCAACAGAAAACGGCGGAGCATTTAACTCCGCCGATGTTGTTTATTCATACTTTTTCTTTAATACCTCAAATGCATCGTCAGTAGTGATCTCACCTGACATCAGCTTCATAATAAGCTCTCTGTGCTCCTCTGTGACCTCGAAGCCCTCCATTTTGGTAGAGGCTATTGCGTTATCCACAGCACGCTCAGGTGTCATTTGTGCCATTTGTGAGCTCCTATTCATCACTGTTGATTATCTTCAATGCCTCATCAAGCGTCATTTCGCCACGCACTACTTTCAGCATCAGCGAACGCTGCTCGTCTGAGATTTTAAAGCCCTCCATTTTTGTAGAGGCTATTGCGTTATCCACAGCACGCTCGGGTGTCATCTGTGCCATTTTACTCACTCCTGTGTATTCAGATATCCTGAGATCTCCTTATGCAGTGC
>JAZSEG010000291.1:0-11368 GCA_045531575.1 Oscillospiraceae bacterium
GCTTGACCTAAAAACCAATCCGCACTTCGGGCAGAAGTTGACGGCAACTTCCTATTTATGCTGCTTCTACAGCCTGCTCCTTTTTCACGAAGCATCCCTTTCTTGCAAGGGAGATGCAGAGGAAAACACATCCTGCCAGCAGAACGAATGTCACTGCAAGACCGCCCTCCAGACCAAAGCTGCCGCCGTTGATGATGGCCATGCTCTCATCTGCTGCGGAGGTCATGACGGAAGTGGCTGTGTTTGTGCCGCTGACCTGAACGCCGAATATGTTGCCCTGTGTGAAGTTCCAGAGGGAGTGCATTGCGCCTGCTATCCAGATGTTGTTGTAGCGGAGCATCAGCAGCGCCATGAACACGCCGAACAGGAACAGATTGAACAGTGCCAGCAGTGTGAGACCTGTGTTCATTGCATGAAGCAGAGCGAACACCACGGAGCTTACGATAACAGCGGTGATAACGGAGTATCTGCGGCCGATGGATACCATCAGATAGCCACGGCAGAACACTTCCTCAGCCATGCCCTGAATGAGGTAGCCGATAAAGAACAGCACCAGCATGAGCGGACTTCCTGTGAGCGCTACGTTTGTTATCTCAGCGCTGCCGAACAGTGCGCAGATGCCAAAGGAAGCTGCGAACATTCCCACGCCGAGCGCCGCACCGATAAGGTACTGCGGAACTGCACCCTTCTTTACAAAGCCGAGGGTATCGAACTTTCTCTTTTCAAAGCAGCGGCAGTATATCAGGCAGCCGACTGTCAGGAATATCTGACATAACAGGTTTACTACCCACAGCCAGTCGGGAAGCTCTGTTGCTATCTGCATTATCAGTTCGATATCCACTGTACCCGAAGCGAGCATTTCAAGATATCTGGGATCGGTAAACATATTGATCGTGCTGCACACGCCTGTTACCATACCCAGTGCTATGTTGGAGACGATGAACACCAGTATGCTTATTCCGAGCTCTGCAAAGATATTGTGTCCTTTTCTCCCTGCCGCTTCCATAAAGGCAGGACGTCTGATGTCGTATTTCATTTCTTGTTCCTCTTTCTGTCACGCATTAATTTAGCCACCGTAGAGCCTGCCAGAGCGGGCAGCAGTATAAGAAGCATAATGCCGAGTACTCTGGCGGGCGTATCGGGGAGACCGACCCCGAATACGTTCGCTATGCTTATCACAAGGGAGATGATGCCAATGAGCATGAGGCTGATGCTCCAGATGAGTCCGATAGTCTTGTCGCTCATGGTATCACTCCTTATCCTTTTTGTTGAAGAAGATATTCTTTATAGCGGAGATTATCATCATCACGATGCCGAAGCCGACCAGTAAATAATCTTTAAGTTCCATAATTCATTACTTTCTAACAGCCATTGCGATGATGTCCTTGAACTTCAGCAGGTTGCCGTTGTGCAGGATTATCATCTCATATACCTTAGCCACAAGCACTGCAACCAGTGCAGTGAACGCTGCCAGTATCGCGATCGCAATAACTACCTCAACAGTGCTGAGGTGACCCAGCAGCAGTGCGGAGGGCAGTGCAAACGGGGAGGAGAGGGGGAAGTAATAGGAGAATATCTGAACGGGATTGATGGAAGCAGCGCCTGTTTCCATTGAATCGAGGTTGCCGAGAACAGGGAAGTATGCAAGATACATGCCCACAACGCCGAGGATGGAGTAGGGCTGCATAGCAGCGGGGAGATCCTCCATACGGCTTACGCTTGCGCCTACGAGAGCGGCGATCAGTGCATAGAATACAAATCCGAGGATGAAGATAACGAATATGAGGATGATGTGCAGTGCGCCGAAGCCGCCTACGGTGTTTTCAAGCGCCTGAACGATCTCTGCGCCTTCGCCTGTAAGCTCGCTTGTGCTGCTCATCATATCCATGATCTCGCCGCCCAGACCGAACGGAGCGGAGATAGCGAACGCCGCACCTGCCACGCAGCCTACCAGCAGGAACTGCAGGATGCACACAAGGCCCATTGAAAGCACCTTACCGATTACCACTGCAAGAGGTCTGATAGAGGTGAGCAGCAGCTCCATTACACGGGAGGTCTTTTCTGTTGCGATGGACTGTGCAACAGTCTGACCGTAAACGAAGATCAGCATGAACAGCACGAGGGATACCACGATGGGAACGAAGTAGTTGATAGCGCTCTCGAAGATGTTCCATTCATCTGTTCCTGCGGTTATCTTAGTGGTGTATACGCTTCTCTGGGTAGCGGCGTAGTTCTCGGGAGAAACGCCTGCGTTGATGAGGTTGCGGTAATTTACTGTCTCTGCCACTGCATAGGAGATGTAATCCACTGCGTCGCTGTCGGCGTCGGGGGAGTAGTAGGTCTTTACGTTGTAGCCGATGACCATGCCCTCGTATTCCTCTGCGCTGACGGAGATCATAGCCTCGTTTTCCGCATTCACGAGTCTGTCCAGCATATCGTCTGCGGAAAGCTCTGTCTCTGCAACATTCACACCCATTGCTGTGAGTGTTGCGTAGTCCTCTTCTGCGAAGATGCCGCAGTTGTCATAGATGTAAACGGCTGCTGTGGAGGAAGGCTCCTGCTCTGTGTCGCCGAAAATCTCTTCCTCATCGCTGAGAAGGCCGGGGAGGATGTTCACGCTGACTGCAAGCAGCGCTACGATAAGGCACATAATGACCGTGCCGATGATGAATGATTTTGTCTTGATATACTGAATGAAGGTGAAACTGAATACCTTCTGCCAACCCTTAGTCTTCATTTACTGCACCAACCTTTTCTATAAATATCTCATTGAGAGTGGGTTCTCTGAGTTCGTATCTGATGAGGGGTATCTGCTGTTCCATTACCTTGCCCAGCAGCTCGTGTGCCTGCTGCTCGGAGCTTACATTGAAGCTTGTGCCGTTGGGGGTGATCTCTGTTGCTGCGAGTCCGCACTGAGCGGCAAGAGCAGTTATATCGCCCTCGCATTTCACTGTGAGCTTTACTCTGCCGTAGCCCTTCTTGATCTCGTTGAGGTTGCCCTGAAGCACCGTCTTGCCCTTGTTCATGATGACGATATCGCTGCAGAATTCCTCGATGGTTGTCATCTGATGGCTGGACATGATAATGAACTTATCCTTCTTTATCTCCTCACGGATAACGCTCTTGAAAAGCTCTGCGTTAACTGGGTCGAGACCGCTGAGCGGCTCGTCGAGGATAAGCAGCTCGGGATTCGGTGCCAGCGCTGCGATGAGCTGTATCTTCTGCTGATTGCCCTTTGAGAGCTGCTCCGCACGCTTGTCACGGTACTCGTTGACATTCAGGCGGTCGAACCAGTAATCCAGTGCCTTTATCGCATCGGGCTTTTTCATGCCCTTGAGACCGCAGAAATAGATAAGCTGATCCATGATCTTGTATTTGGGGTAGAGACCTCTCTCCTCGGCGAGGTAGCCTATAGGCTGATCTGCCGCAAGGAATGTCTTTCCGTCCCATGTTACGGAGCCGCTGTCGCTGCTGAGCATTCCGAGGATGATGCGGATGGAGGTGGTCTTTCCTGCGCCGTTCGTTCCCAGCAGTGCGAAAACTCCAGGCTGGGTTATCTCAAAGCTGAGCCCATCCACGGCAGTGTATTCGCCGTACTTTTTTACTATGCCGTCAACCTTTAATGACATATCGTTTTTCTCCTTTTCATAAATTACATTTATGCCTTCCGATTTTCATCGGGTGTTTTACAACTGTTCATGTGTTGTATATACAGTATAATCGGTTTGTGCAGATTTGTCAAGGGGTTTTGTGCAATTTTTTCAAAAAAATCTGCATTTTTTTATGCGACAGCAGTCTGTAAAGTCTGATAAACCGTATAACAGAGCGGTTTTGCGGCGATGCGGAAGAAAACGGATATTTCCCGCCGCTGACCTTCCGAACATGTTTCAGCTGTATATACAGGTGTTTATATGGGTGTACATACAAAAAGGACAGCCGCATATACAGCTGTCCTGAATTATTATATTCACGCCTTCGCAGGCATCACATGAGCATGGGCGTCCTCTGTCTCGGTGACCACCACGATATCGCCCACAAGTATCTCGGTGGCGCCTGAGGGGATGACGCTCTCTTCGCCACGCTTTATCATTACCACCAACAGGCGCTCAGGGAGCTTCAGCTCTCGTATCGTCATGCCTGCCCAGTGATGCTTTTTGGAGATGTGTATCTCTCTCAGCTTGAAGGACTGATCCGATTCGTACGGCGGCACGGAAAGCACCACGCTGTCCTCAGCCTGTATCACAGTGTTGCCTTTGGGGATGATGTTCTCATCGCCACGCTTTATCATTACGGCAAGGGAGCCTGTAGGCAGAGTTACTTCGGAAAGCGGCATGTTTTCCCACGGATGTCCCGCAGGTACGAACATACGCATCATAGTAATGGAGGATTCATCCTTATAGTCGTTGAACGTTTTGAGGACATCGGCGTTGTTGTCGATGAGATCCAGCTTTTTAGCGGCAAACGGGAGCAGACTGCCCTGTCCCACCATGGACATCAGGCACACGCAGAATACTATATTGAACACGTTGCTGTCTGTATGAGCCTTATCCACTGTTGCCATTATTGCAAAGACGATGGAGGACGCTCCACGCAGACCTGCAACTGATATGAAGATCCTGTCTTTAATAGGA
This sequence comes from Oscillospiraceae bacterium, assembly GCA_045531575.1. GTDB lineage: Bacteria > Bacillota > Clostridia > Oscillospirales > Ruminococcaceae > CAG-115. The sequence goes on from JAZSEG010000291.1 coordinate 4,632, forward strand.
GATCTTCCGCCGAGTATGAGCACTGCCAGAGGTCTGGAAATGAACGTAAGGCAGAGATATATCAGCAGGGCGGAGAGGATGCTCTCGGGGAATGTGGAGGGGGAGGAAAGCAGACCCAGCAGGAAGAATACCGCTATCTGGCATAGACCTGTAACGCCGTTGAGGAAGGTTACCGCCTCACGCTTTTTTGGGATATCCGCATTGCCCATGATAACGCCTGCGATGTATACGGAGAGATAACCGTTTCCGCTGATGAGCGTGGGAACACCGTATGCCAGCAGCGCAGCGGCAAGGAACAGTATCACCTCGAAGCCGTCGGAGGAGGTCTTTACTCTCTTTGCGGTGTATACGGCGAGGATGCCGACAAGCACGCCGCCCAGCACGCCGAACACCAGCTGTGCGAAGATCAGATACCACACAAAGCCTGCGTCCTGACCGTTAAGGAAAGCCAGCGCAATGATGGTGAGCATATAGGAGAACGGGTCGTTGGAGCCGCTCTCTACCTCCAGCAGCGGCGCAAGACCGTTTTTGAGGTTCAGTCGTCTGGAACGCAGCACCGAGAACACCGAAGCAGCGTCCGTGGAGCTTATTACAGCGCCCAGCAGGAAGCTTTCTGTCCATGCTATGCCAAGCACGAAACGGCAGAACAGCATCGTCACGGCGGCGGTTATTACAACGCCGAGGGTGGAGAGCAGGCAGCTCTTTACAACCACAGGCTTTGCCGAATCCCATCTTACTGCGAAGCCACCTGTGAACATTATGATTATCAGCGCCACCTCGCAGACTTCGGCGGCAAAGCTGTAGTCCTCGAAGGGGATCTTTAAAAGACCGTCCGTGCCGAAGAATATACCTATTCCGATGAAGATCAGCAGGGCAGGAACGCCTATCTTGCCCGAAAGACGGTCGGAGAATACACATATTATAAGCACTGCGGCTATCAGAACTATCATTGTTGCCATTGAGATCAACCCTTTCCTTGGGAATTTGAATATGTGCCACTGATATGATTATAACACTTTAGCGAGGAAAAGTCAACGAGGAAGCCGCTCATCTGAGTAATTTCGGCTATTAGCTGAAAATCTCATCTTGTCAAAGTAAAAAATGTAGGCATTTTGTTCATTTTGCCGAGAAATCTTATGCAAAACTGACAAAGAAACGGTAAAGACGGCGCCTTGCAGTAACGTTTTATTGACAGGTGTGGTCGTTTTATGGTATACTTAATTATGTATAGTTATGGTATATAGCTGTGTTAGACTGATTTGCTCAGCTTGACGATAAATTCGATGATCGGGAGGGATAGAGGATGCTTTTCAGTCTTGTAATTCTGAATTATGTTGCTCTTATCCTGCTCGTGGTGCTGCTTTCCTCCACCATCTTCCGTGGTATGACGAAGGGTATCACGAACTACGCATTTATATTCATAATATTTACGGTGCTTGCTGCGGTGGTATTCGATATATGGGCTATCCATCTCGATAATCTTCCCGGTGCGCCCGATCTTCCGCAGTATCTTATGCACATGGGATATCTGCTGTCCCACAATCTTACGACTCCCGCTTATGTGGTGTATATCATCAGCCTTGCGGATATCTGGCACAAGGTCAGGGGAAGCAAGCTGCAGTCCTTGCTGCTTACGGTGCCTTATGTACTGCTCGTGCTCGGTATGATAGTAAACAGCTTCACTAACATCATCTTCTCCGTGGATGGCGGAGTTTACAGACGTGAGGGATTGTTCCCGCTGCTGTATGTGATCGCAGGATATTATATGATCCTGGGTCTTTACTATCTTTATAAGAACAGGAAGCTCTTTTCTGCGGGAAAGATAGCGGCGATCACCTCAGTTGTGCCGCTTACGCTGATCGCAGTGGTGATACAGTATATCTTCCCCGACGCTTCGGTGGAGATGTTCGTAAACTCTTTCAGCCTGCTGTTCATCAGTATGACCACTCAGCGCCCCGAGGAGCTTATCGAGCCGTTTACAGGTCTGAGAAACTACAATACCTATGCGGATGATACCAAGCGTGCTTTTGCGAATAACAAGAAGATACGCATCATCATGTTGAACATCAGCAATTTCCCGTCGCTTCAGGCGATGACAGGATATGACTCGATGAAGGTCATGCTGCGTGCCATTGCAGACGAGATCGTGAAGGCAGACAAAGCAAACAAATGCCGTGCAGAACTGTATCATATCGACGGCGGCCGCTTCCGCATGATAATCAACTATCGCCGCCGTTATCGTGCGATAACCTGTGCAGAGGAACTTAACCGTGCGCTGGACAGCAACATGGTGTTCAACGAGCTTTCTCTGAAGCTTTCCACACATATATGTGTAGTGGATTGCCCTGAGGATATTCAGGATTTCAAATCTCTTACTACTTTCGGCTCCATATTCCATGAAAAGGTCGAGGATACCGGTGCCGTGCTGTACGCATCGGAGCTTTTCCAGAACAAGCAGTTTGATATGGTGAGCAACATAGACCGCATCATTGACAATGCACTGAAAAAGCGCAATTTCAAGGTGTTCTATCAGCCGATATATTCTGTGGAGCAAGGCAGATTCACCTCTGCGGAGGCTTTGCTGAGACTGGTGGATGAGGATTTCGGCTTTGTGCCGCCTGACCTGTTCATTCCCGCTGCGGAAAAGAGCGGAGCTATCCACAAGATAGGCGATTTCGTTCTTGACGAGGTGTGCCGCTTCATTGCAAGCGACAGCTTTAAGGAACTGGGACTGGATTACATTGAGATAAACCTTTCCGTTGCCCAGTGCATGCATGGCGATCTTGCGGATAAGGTGCTGAACACACTGAAAAAATACGATATCACTTCCGATAAGATAAATCTTGAGATCACAGAGACAGCTGTCAGCTACGGTCAGAGCATTATGAAGAACAATCTGGATAAGCTCAGCATGGCGGGCGTTAGCTTCTCGCTGGATGACTACGGCACGGGCTATTCCAATATGCGCCGTGTTGTACAGCTTCCTCTGAAGATAGTGAAGCTTGACAAATCCTTCGTTGACGAGCAGAACAATCCAAAAATGTGGATCATGATACAGAACACCGTCAAGATGCTGAAGGATATGAACATGGAGATAGTGGTAGAGGGCATCGAGGACAGCGAGACCGCTGACCAGTTTGCATCCCTTGACTGCGATTTCATACAGGGCTATTATTATTCAAGACCTATACCCGAGGATGAGTTCGTGGATTTCATCCGTAAGGCTAATGCATAAATCAAACAAACGAAAGGACAATCAAACAAAATGGCAAAAGGACGCTATGGCGAGTTCGGCGGACAGTATGTTCCCGAAACGCTGATGACCGAGATCCATAACCTTGAAAAGGCTTATGAGTTCTACAAGAATGACAAGCAGTTCAACGAGGAGCTTTCTGCGCTTTCCCGTGAGTATGCGAACAGACCCTCTCTGCTTTACTATGCAGAGAAGATGACAAAGGATCTGGGCGGTGCGAAGATATATCTCAAGAGAGAGGATCTCAACCACACAGGCTCTCACAAGATAAACAACGTGCTGGGTCAGGCACTTCTTGCAAAGAAGATGGGCAAGACCCGTATCATCGCTGAGACAGGCGCAGGTCAGCACGGTGTTGCGGCGGCTACCGCTGCGGCTCTGCTGGGACTGGAGTGCGAGGTGTTCATGGGCGAGGAGGATACCATCCGTCAGGCTCTGAACGTATATAGAATGGAGCTTCTCGGCGCAAAGGTGAACGCAGTAAAGTCGGGCACAAAGACCCTGAAGGACGCCGTAAACGAGGCTATGACCGACTGGTGCAAGCGCACACATGATACACTGTATGTTCTCGGCTCCGCTGTAGGACCTCATCCGTTCCCCATGATCGTGCGTGATTTCCAGAGCGTTATCAGTGCCGAGGCAAGAGAGCAGATCCTCGAGAAGGAGGGCAAGCTCCCTACGGCAGTTCTCGCCTGCGTAGGCGGCGGTTCCAACTGCATCGGTATGTTCTATAACTTCATCAACGACGAGGGTGTACGCCTTATCGGCTGTGAGGCGGCAGGCAGAGGCGTAGATACATACGAAACTGCGGCTACCTTCGCAACAGGCTCTACAGGCGTATTCCACGGAATGAAGTCCCTGTTCTGCCAGAACGAGCAGGGTCAGATCGCTCCCGTATATTCCATCTCCGCAGGACTTGACTACCCCGGCGTAGGCCCCGAGCACGCACATCTCGGCACTTCGGGCAGAGCGGAGTATGTTCCGGTAACCGACGACGAGGCTGTTGACGCATTCGAGTACATAGCACGCACCGAGGGCATCATCTGCGCTATCGAGAGCGCACATGCGGTGGCTCATCTTATAAAGCTCGCTCCCACACTCAGCAAGGATGATATCATTATATGCTGTCTGTCGGGCAGAGGTGATAAGGACGTTGCTGCAATAGCAAGATACAGAGGAGTGAACCTGCATGAATAAGTTAACACAAGCATTTGAGAATAAAAAGGCGGTCATCGGTTTCATGACCGCAGGCGACCCCACCTTTGAGCAGAGCATAAACAACATCCTTGCCATCGCAGAGGGCGGCGCTGATATCATCGAGATCGGTATTCCGTTCTCCGATCCCATCGCAGAGGGTCCCATCATCCAGACAGCGAACGTTCGTTCTCTCGCAAACGGCATGAGAACAGACCGCATCTTCGAGCTGGTCGAGAGAGTACGAGAGAAGATCGACACACCCATCCTGCTCATTACATATCTCAATCCCGTGTTCAAGTACGGCTATGATAAGTTCTTTGCAGACTGCAAGCGTGTCGGCATCGACGGTATCTTCATTCCCGATATGCCGTTTGACGAGCGTCCCGAGGCGGCTGAGTTCGCGAAGAAGTATGATATCACCATCATCCCGCTCATTGCTCCCGCAGAGGAGGAGCGCATCAAGGCTATCGCAGAGAGCGCAGAGGGTTATGTATACGTTGCATCTGCTATCAGTGACGAGGGTCTTACCGACGAGAGCAAGGCTGAGCTGAAGGCGACCATCGACACCGCAAGAAAGTATACCGACCTGCCCATGGCGGTATGGTTCGGCATCCACACTCCCAAGGAGGCGAAGCGTGTTGCGGAGATCGCAGACGGCGTTATCGTTGAGAGTGCGGCAGTTGAGCTTGTGACCAAGCACGGCGAAAAGGCAGCTCCCTACATCGCAGAGTTCATCGAGCAGATGAAGGTGGCATTGCAGTAATAAAAAATACACCGACAGGGGAGACCTTGTCGGTGTTTTTGTTTACAAAGTTAGGGCTGTCAAAGCCTGTGCAGGATACTATACGGTCTGTTAAGTTCATCAGGGTGCAGTGCGTTGCAAGATTACCGCCAAGTGAATGACCCGTAAGAACAAAATTATAATCCTTTAGATTTTCATCTTTCAGTATTTCTTCCACAATTGAATTTGCAGTATTCTGCTGAGCAGTTAATTCGCCCGCAAACAAGCCAAAATCTGCAATTGCCCAGTCATGCATTGCATCACTAAAATCTGCGGATTCACTGCCACGGAATGCAATGATTGCTGTATCAGATGTAGGCGGCACTAATGTTATTGCATATATGCCGAGTTTTTCATTATAATTATCTATTCTTACAATCTCCCAATTGGCTATATCATGGTAATTATCAATGATTTTCTGATAATCGCTGTTTTCTGCGCCTATATTTGTATTAGTAGTATTATTGATTACTGCATTTTGTAAAGAATCGGTTTTGGTTGTAATATCAATTATAATTTGATTTGTGAATTTGAAGTAAGCAATTTTTGAAGCGTAATATAATTCCTTATCATTGAACATAATTCATTCTCTCTCTTGTAATAACATACTTTTCGATATCTATAGTAAAATCGCCAGATCTTCTACCAAAATCTATTGAATTGTCATAAAATGCTAAATCTGTATTGCTGTAATGAATTAAAACTGTATTATTAAAATAATTTTGATAACTACTAAAGTAGGCATCAGGTACAAAAAAAGTCTAATTGATACATCTTGTAAATGTTCAAGTTCATCATCGGATAACATGGATATAATAGTGTGATATTCATTTTCATAATTGGTACTAATTATATATTCATTGCTAAAACAAATAGCCAAAGCAAAACTAGGATATATTATATCATCTTGTGTAAAGTATGATTCAATAGTAACGTCATTCCTACTTGAAAAAATGTCATTGTAATCATTAATAGAAGTGTAATAGGTGTATTTGCTACCGATATCGTTAAGATAATCTTTCATAGAATCCATACACATTTCGGCTACTACTTTTTCAATATATTCATCTGCTATAATATGTCCATCTATCGAAATGGTAGCTTCAAATTTCATATTTTCATTAAATTTAGGAGATAGTTTCGCATAACAGTATTTTGTACCCTCGTCCCAAGTGCTATGGCAAACAAATTCCTCACCATATTTATCTTCTAATGCCTGCTCTGCAATGGCTTTGTAATTCGTGAACATTCCACAGCCTGAATGCATGGAAAGAATAAGGGTCAATGCGGTTATTGTTAATAAGATTTTTTTGATGTGTTTCATATTTGATTCCTTTTAAGCTGCGTGCATGGCATAACTGAAACCCTCTGATTACTGTTTCGGCAGAACATTCAACCAAAAGCAGAATTCTCGCTATCTTCTGAACGACACAACTTGTAAAATAACAGGATTTTTGAAGTTTACACAATATCTATCGTAACATTCTGCAGCTTTTCGATCTTGTC
>JAZSEG010000300.1:0-8624 GCA_045531575.1 Oscillospiraceae bacterium
GTAGGCTCGTCCAGCAGCAGTACATCAGGCTTTTTCCTGAGCAGCTTTGCGATCGCCAGCCGCTGCTGCTCACCGCCTGAAAGATCATACGGATGCGAAGCATACAGGCTCTCGGGGACAAGCTCGGAAACCTCGCCCGAAAGCTCCTCACGCACCGTGTCGCAGGTAAAAAGCTCGCACGGCTCCTGCGGAAGATACGCCACGACAGCTCCTTTACGGCGCTTGACCTTGCCGCCTAACGGCTTTATCGCACCTGAAAGGCACTTCAGCAGCGTGGTCTTTCCGCTGCCGTTGCTGCCGAGAATAGCCAGTACATTTCCTTTGCACACCGTTACCGAAGCACTTGAAAGTACGTCCGTGCCTTTTCTGTAGCTGACCCATAATTCTTTTGCGGTGATGACAGGCTCGGCGGTGGTGCTTACTGTTTTTGCAGCAGGGGATAGTTGCTCCATCATATTGCGGCAGACATCGTTGCTTCTGCCGTCACGAATGGTAAGCGGAGCATTTTCCTTGCCTCCGCCCATGGCAAACAGCCGCACTGATACGGGCATTGCCGCAGCCATAGGATGTTCAGCAGGCAGTGTCCTGCAGATATCCTGTGGCAGACAATCTGCGATAACATTACCGTTATCCATTACTATCATGCGGTCAGAAACGCACAGCAGCTCTTCCAGACGATGCTCAGCTATCACAACAGTAACGCCATGGTCACGGTTGAGGCGGGTTATAGCCTCGATAAGGCTACGGGCAGATATCGGGTCAAGCTGCGAGGTAGGCTCGTCCCACAGCAGAAGCTTAGGATGCACCGCTGCGGCAGACGCCAGCGCCAGCAGCTGCTTCTGTCCGCCTGAAAGTGCAGCAGTGTCCTCGGAAAGGCGGCTCTCCAGATCGAAGTATGCAGCCATCTCTCCCACACGGCGGCGCATATCCTGCTGTTCTGTGCCTATGCTTTCGAGGGAAAATGCCAGCTCATGCCACACCTTGTCGGTGACTATCTGGCTTTCGGGGGTCTGCATCACGAAGCCGATATCCTCGGCTGCAGTTTTGGGCAGAATATCGCATATATCAGTGCCGTTGTACAGCACCTTGCCTGATTTTTTCCCTCTCGGCGCAAGGCCCTGCTTCATCAGGCGCAGCAAGGTGCTTTTTCCGCAGCCCGAAGCACCGCAGAGCAGCACAAAAGCTCCCTCTGGGATATCAAGGCTGATGTCGTTCAGCGCTCTCGTTCCCGAAGGATATTCAAAAGAAAGCTCACGGACTGAGATGATGTTCATATCAATGCTCCTTCAGTGCGGAATATCCGAGTGTTCTGCGAAGCTGCTCCCATACCACGGCAAAAGAGGGCAGCAGGCACAGCATTCCATATGCTGCATATAAAGCAATATCGGCGGGTGAGTAGGAAATCACGGACAGACGGGGATAGCATCCAAATTCCCCGATGCCGCATATCATCAGTGTTGCGGTACAAGCTGCAGGCATTGCCACGATGAGAAACTGCAGTCCCTCTCTTGCGCCGAAACTGTAACGTGAATAGCTGGTGCGTTTTGTGCAGCCGTAGCCTCTTGCTTTCATGGAATCGGCGGAGATCATAGCCTGCTCGGCGCTGTAGCCAAGCGAGGAAGAGAAAGCCGTAAGCCGCTCTGTGAGGCTCTCAGCGTCCTGAGAAGCGGAGAATGATGCAGTTCTGCGGATTAACAGCGGGACAAAACGCATGGTGCAGCTGAGTACCAGTCCGCTCACGGGAAGTATCCTGCCGAACAGCCAGACGTATTTATCAGAGGTGACAAATCGGGCGGCAAGAACACTCCAGCCGCATACGGCCGCCAGCATTCCGCCGAATATCGCACCGTATATCACCGCTTCAAGAGTGATAGAGTGATCTCCCACAAAAAACAGCACTGTCTCTCCACGGTGGGAGAATATCGGATTTGTGACAGCGCAGACAAGCACCACAGGCACACTCCAGAGCAGCAGCTTTCCTTTGCCGCAGAGTATCAGCAGCGCCGCCGCTCCCAGCAGAGATATAACGATCAGCAGCGGATTGCGGGTGAATATGGTCATACCCATCACAGAGCTCAGGTACAGAAATCCTGTCAGCGGATGCGTTTTTTCGAGCAGCCTCATGTGATGATGCCCTGCTCATACAGCCAAGTGATAAGTGCTTCGCAGCTTTCTGTCACATCCGCCTGTGTTTCGTCAAAATTGCCCGTATACCAAGGATCTGCAATGTCACGGGGGCGGTCGGTGAAGTCAAGGAGACGCTGTATCTTGCTCTTGTCATCACCGCCTGCAATGCGCTTCATATTGATGATGTTGCGGCTGTCAGCACCGAGGAGAAGATCGTATTCCGTATAGTCGCTGCGGGTCATCTGCCTTGCACGCTTGAAAGAGCAGTCGATGCCGAGCGAATGCAGCACTCGCATGGTGCCACGGTGAACACCGTTTCCGAGCTCCTCGGTGGAGGTGGCTGCGGAGGCAACTTCAATGCCCTGTATGCCACGCTTTTTCAGCATATCACGAAGTATGAATTCCGCCATAGGTGAGCGGCAGATATTGCCGTGGCATACCATTAATATTTTATACATAACCATTAAACTCCTTAATTACTGCAAATCAAAGCATTTCAGAGCATTTTGCATTTTGTGATTTTTAATTGTTTCTTTGCAAATCTTCTTATATTTTCTTATAATTTTCTTTGCAAAAGTGGTAAAATAAGTGGTAAATCAAACGGCTTTACCATCAGCTTTTTCAAGAAGATTATCAGACGCCAAACGCTTTAATTCGCTCTTTGCATCTTCATAGCCTACATGAGTATAAGTGTTAAGAGTAACGCTTATATCAGAATGTCCCATGATATATTGCAGAGTTTTTGGATTCATTCCGCTTTTTGCCATGTTGGAGCAGAATGTATGTCGGCATACATGAGGGGTAACTGTCGGCATCTGCACACGGTAAATGCTATTGTACTTTTCTCTGATGCGTTGCATATACTTTTCCCAATGCAGTGCTATCATCGGCATATCGTTTTTATCCAAATACAAAAAGCCTGTATAGCCGTCTATCATAGGCTCTATTTTTGGAGTATCACGATTGCTGATAATCTTGCGGAAGCAGTCTGCAACTTCATCCGTCATAGGCACATATCGCACACCGCTTTCTGTTTTAGGTGCTTGAACAACATACTGCATTTGACTTGTACGCTGTAACTGATGATCAACTCTGATGCGTTTTTCTTTAAAGTCAATATCTGCAAATGTCAATCCGCAAAATTCAGAAATACGCAAGCCAGTGTTAAACAAGATACAAATACCCTCATAGTATCTGCAAAAATGCTTGTCCTCTTGAACGAATTTCAGATAATCTCTTTGCTGTTTTCGTGTAATAGCTTCTCGGGTCACACTATCGTTTACAACAACCGATGCCAATTCAAACTGGAATGGATTCTTGCGAATCAGATCGTCATTCTCTGCCATTTGAAATGCAGGTCTAAGAACTCCTCTGATGGAATGGATTGAACTGTAACCTCTGCCGTCTATCTTCTGCAATTTGATTAACCAAGCCTTTGCATCAGACAGCTTTACTTTATCAATTCGTTTACTTCCGAAAGGGTCTTTTTTAAGAATGTTTATAACAGTTTTATAGCCCGTTTCTGTGTTGTGCCGTACCCCTGTTTTCAAGGAAACATATTTTTCTACCAATGACAGCACCGTATAATTACCGCCATTTGATACGATCTGATTAAACAAATTCTGTTCAATCTGCTTTTCCTTTTCACGCAGTGATAAGTCTTTGCGTTTGCCTTTTGGCTGTGGGTCGTTATGATCTAAACGCCAGCTATAAACATCTCTTTTGATACCATCGCTATCGAGATATGTAAAACGATATCTGCCGTCAGCTCTTTGGGTCTCTCCGATGCGTAAGATTCTATTCTTCTTATCACGTCTTTTTTCGCTCATAAATAAATCTCTCCTCTCAAAGAAAAGAGACCCAAACTTGCATTATCATTATAACACAAATTCGGGTCTTATTCAATATCTAACCGATATTTATATTACAGTTGCGTTGTCTAAATATTTCTCAAATCTCTGTCTTTTAAATAATACCCGATTTCCATTCATGATAATAAACTCCGCATCGGGGTGTTCTTCGGCTAGTCTGCGAAGCTTAGCTTCTCCAATATGGTAATACTCTGCCGCTTCCGTGACTGTTAATGCATATCTTTCCCATACAGGAATATTCGAATTACTATTCACTGCTCATATCTCCTGTCGTACTTGTGGTCGTGCCAATATTTTGATTTTAAGAACTGTACCATCGTTATAGTACCACTTCCGCACAGCACTCTAAACCAGTCCTCACGATTGTGTTTTGCGTACAACAGCAATTCCGCATAACAGTCTGTACCATTTTCAATGCAGAACTCCAACATTTCGCCAATGGCTGAGTATTTATCACTAGCTAGGTTAATCATAGAATAATAGTCTGCACCTGCACAGCTAATTACATCTGAAATATCATATTGTGCTTTGTCGGGATTATCCAAATGGCATAGATAACGGGCGTAAGCCCTTACGCATTTTATAAGCTCAACACCTACACCGCCGATCAATTCAAAAACTTCCTTTGCCTGCTTCTGAGTCTTTACCCCCTCAAACATAATCATTACATGATAGTGTTCCTTTTTCGGCGTTCCGTCTGCATTTATATCTCTGTTGTGTATTGGCGATATAAAAGCAGGCACACACTGCTCTTGCAGTTTCGTTATCCAGTCATCGGGAGCTGATTCAGGATATACAACCGTAGCATAGTTTCTTGTTCTTTTACTATTTTCCATATCCTTTTATATGAACATTGAACAATGTCCCTATGGGGGTGTCGTAGTGCCCCCATAGGGGCGGTGGCGGTCGCTCCGCTGTGCTTCTACGAAGCATCACCGCCACCAACACACTATTCTTTGTTCAGTGCTCCTTTCTCGATAAATGGAGCGAGAAATTCTCGAGGTACAGTATCAATACCCTGTCGGTAAACCAATCCAGAGCCGATTTCCAGTCTGCGATTCTTCACATCGGAGAAGTCAGAGCCAAAGACCATTTTATATGCAGTATCACTCATCTGACCCATAGCAATACGACAACCTAAATTATCACGAATTGCACCCTCTATGAAGTTAGTGTCAGGTCTCTGCAATACCAGCCCTGCATATACCCGTTTTGATCTACCCATCACAATGATCGAAGCCAAACGACGTGAAGTTTCTTCGTATGTCTTTTTATCTGCGATTTTCGAGAAAGCTATAAGTTCATCGAATATCAGGAAGACGGGGTTAAATTCAGCTTCTTCTATACCTATGTTCTCTAAATCAATAGTCCTTGAACGAAGCTCTTCTTCTGTTTCCCTGACAACCTTTGCAATATCGTTTAATTCGGTCATATACTGCACTGATGTATGCGATCGCATAAACAAAGCCATATCAGAATCGTTTTTCGGGTCGCAATAAATCACCCTTATGCCCTGTTTAAGCAATGTAGCTATGATATACTGTGCAAGCTGTGTCTTTCCGCTTCCAGTGTTACCCGCAAGCAAGAAATGAGGGCATTTCTTCCAGTTCCAAACAACATCATGCGAAAAAGCGATTTCATTTTCTCCGACTTCTGGAATATCATAGGAAGATGTAATGATAGTCTGCTTCTGTGGTTTGAGTTCAAAGCAATAAGTCAGATAGCCACGTCCTTCGATTTTTTTAACACAGATGGTCGAAAACATATCCGCAAGCAACTGTTCACAATCACGGAATTTTTCCGAGTACACAGTACCATCCATGCGTATTCTGATGCAGAACATGTTATCAGTTTTTACTTCTCTATAATACATTACAGGATAGTAGCCTATACGCTCAACTTCCACACCGTTTTCGGTAATTTTACGAAATTGATACCAGCCATTGCGTTTAATGAGCTTCTCAAGTTTTCTCGCAATTCTTCCTCTCTTTGTTAAGGGCAGGCAACCTGCCCTCAATCTTTTCCAACGCAGTTTCATCATTTATCACCACCGATTTTGATATGCGTTCTGTCTTTTAGCCTTATAGCAGATGCAGATAACGAAAACTTTACTGTTCCCTTATTGCTCCAGTCCTGCCACAACTTACCCTCTAAACCATCAAACTCAACGGGCAGCGGAGTGCCATTAAACTCAAAAGGCGGTTTTAAAATTCCCGAGATTTTAACATCTACCTTTTCAAAATTCATCTTCTCTGATAAAACTGTAAAGGTAAGACCTTCCTGTTCTCCTCTTACACCTTCGTTATAGCTTGCGTAAGGTCTTACATCAAGCAGTAACAGCTTGTTACCTACCGTTTCTTCTGCATTTATTACAATGCTCTTTAAAATATTGCTCATAATAAAAATTCCTTTCTGTTTTGTGTTTGTTTTTTCGCATATGCGGTTGTCTGATATATCATGACTTGATTATACTGCTAATTTGTGATATAATCAATTACAGGAAAACAAGAAATTTAATTTCTGGTAGGAGGAAATATAAATGGCAAAAATCAAAATAATCGTACCTAACAATCTACTAAATATAAGAACGGAATTAGGACTGACCCAAGAGGAGATGGGGGAATTACTTGGAGTTTGTACCCGAATGATCTGTAATTACGAAACAGGAGCTTCTAATCTTCCGCCTAATAAAGCAATGATTTTATCGACGAAATATAATTACAGCTTTAGTTACATTTATGCTGATAAAACAGAAAAACCAATAAACGGTGATGGTTTTATGATTGATATCCGTAAAACCATCACCTGCGATAACGACAATGTATATTTTTCGATAACGGATAATCACTGGAATTATCTATGCGAGTTGTTAGGCATTAATAACTCTATCAATACAAACAAAACGAAAATTAATGATAGATTAGAATTAGATGCCAAATATGCAAATAGCACCGAGTCAGATATTATATGGAGAATGACAATACCCAAAGAAAAATTCCATTTATATATTCAATGTGATAACGAGTATATACCATACTACGAACATAACAATTCAAATACAGACAACTACAAACTAACCGATGAGCAAAAAGAAGATTTATATATGCTTTTCAAAGAAATCCGAAAATAAAGCAAAAGGCGAGATAAGAAATACTCCTTATCTCGCCTTTTTATATGCTTTTTCAGTCAATCAACAAAGTAAAGCTTTATCAATCTTTATAACGCTTTCTATATTCTTTTTCATCCATTTTATAGCGTTCCTTATTCAGCTTTGCACGTTCAAGACGTGCTTCCGCTCTTTGTTTATCTGCTGTTGTTCGTGCGCATTCTATATCATAAGTTGCCGCATCAATCTCATCATCCAAACTGTTGTTGTATCTCCATGCATAATCAGCATTATAGTCCTTAGTTTCGAATATCATAGTAATTATTTTGCTTGTAAAAGCCACAGCGGTGATAGCCACCATAATTATCTTTTCTTCAACACCCATCGTTGAACTTGTTGCTTTGATTACAGTTTCTAATACCGTGTCATTGTCCGTAAATATGTTAATCAAACCTAATATGTACCCTGCAAAAAAGCAAGATTGGTATGTTAGGCGGCTTCTTGAGTGAGCAAACCAAAACCAGACAATACCAAAAGCTATATAACCCAAACATACATAAGCTCCGAAACTGCTATTGATTTTGGAACGATTAATTACAAGCACAATTGGAATAATCCAGTTTATCGCCTTGCACAAATAGTAAAACACTTTTTTCATTTTATTTACACCCTTTACATTAATAAACTTGCGTAGTTTTAGCTACCATCTTTAATATCTGTTAGCTGACACTTTATCAGATATTCACCGTTTGACATATCGTTATCCTGTTCGTATCTCCCGAATGTTATAGTTGCACCAATGTCAAAATCAGTATTTTCTGACGGCTTATCTGGAATAATATATCATTAGGAAAATAATTCTCAGTTGTAACGTCAGAAGCACTATCCATTAGTATCGACGTTGCTTTTTTACATCACCAATATTTGCCGCTTTTTTCTGCTTTCTATGAGCAACTACATTATCACCCCACATAAATTTAAAGCACAAATGGATTTTGTAACTCTTGTATTTTTCATAAATAATCAACCTCTTTCTTTAATGAATGAATTTAATGTGCTATTTGACATTATAACATATATTTCACGATATTGCAATACCTTTTGCAATACAAAACGCAATGCTTACTTATGATGCGTTTGGTATTATAATTAATCTTATAGGAGGTGTTGCAATGTCTTTTCAATTAAAACCCAATAAAAAGGAGACCGAAAACAAGACTATTCGTTTTCCTATTCCATTGATTGATAGGATAGAGGATGCCATTAAAAATCAAGATGTAACTTTTTCAAGCTTTGTGATACAAGCTTGCGAATACGCATTAAACGATATGGATAACGACAAAAAAGGCGAATAAATATATTTATATTAAAACAAAAAAGCGATGTTTCTGTTTGTGAAGTGCCCCCGAAAGTTTAGACAAGATTAAATATTAAATTAATTGAGAATGAGTTCGGTATTGCACCGGGCTCATTCCTTTTAGTTTTGTGGAAATTCTATCATTGTTGTAATAATAGATATA
>JAZSEG010000157.1:0-4739 GCA_045531575.1 Oscillospiraceae bacterium
TGCAGATAAATCGGGGGTTGACGGAGGGTACAAATTGATGCATGACCGTAGGGGGGGCAATCTGCCGCCCGTGGATGATACAAATTATGATGATGAAATGAATTGTTTTGTCGCACGGGCGGCAGGTTGCCGCCCCTACAGATGATTGGCATTACATTGCGATTTGTAGGGGCGACCTGTGGTCGCCCGTTAATCATGCTGTGCATTTTGGCGGGCGGCTATAGAATCCGCCCCTACGATGATTTGTTATTTATTTCGTGCGTCAAACCCCGATTTATCAAACATACTCCCCACAAACAAAAGCGGCTCTGACAAACATCAGAAGCCGCTTTATTATGTCTTATTACTCGTTATAGCCGAATGCAAGCACGCCGAAGTATGCCTTGCCCTCAACTACGATCTCCACCTCATGCTCGCCGCACTCGGTGCCATCAAAGATATACTCGGTAACGGGATTCTGCCAGCCGTCGGAAAGGTTGGAAACAACGGATCTTGTATACTCGCCGTCGATATATATCTTAGCCTCACCGTACATATTGCTGTTGTTAGCCTTGAACACCATTGCAAGCTTTCTGCAGTTGATGGTGAACTTCATGGAAGCGCCATCCTCGCCTCTGTACTGCCAGCTGTTGGGGAAGCTTCCGTGAGCATTAGCCTCAGCAAAGCCTGTCATCTCCGGCTTCAGCATGGTACTGTCGAGGAACTTCATATCCGCATAATCGCCGCTGAACACAGGCTCAGGCAGAGTGTTGTCCACATCGCCCTTGCTTGCTTCGATGTTAGGAATTACCTGCTCATAATAGTGAATGACCATATCACGGATCATCTTGCCGCCCTCAACATGGGGATGAGAGCCATCGCCGGAATAGTCGTCCCATACCATTCTGCCCTCCTGCATCTCGACCCAGATGGAATCAGGCAGGCTTATCATAGGCAGATCATAGTTCTCGCCGATCTTTGTCATGTGAGGCTGGCAGGTATGACCGTTCTCAACGATGGTGAACAGCAGAACTACTGCGATATCACGCTCGTCCATCAGCAGTGTGCGGACAAGGGACTCATAGGCGTTCTTGTAGATTGTCTCGCCGCCGTCATTTACAGCGAACTCAACGAACACGATATCAGGATCGTGGTCTGTAACGTCACGGGTAAGACGTACATTTCCCAGCACGGAGGGAGTACCGCTGATACCTGCATTTACATAGTTGAAAGTAGCGTCGGGGAACTGCTCCTGCAGATATGTGGTGGACATCTTCGCCCACTTCTCATCCTCCTGCAGGGTAAGACCGTCATGATAGCCCTCGGTAATAGAGCCGCCGATATATGCACAGGTGATCTCCTCACCCTTTGCTGCTCTGACAAGAACGTTAGCCATTCTTGTCATGTTGCCTGTGGTGATGAGAGAGCGCTCTATCATCAGATCGTAGATCTCCTGCTCTGTAAGCTTTGAGTAATCTATCACCTCGTCAGCCTCCTCGGTGGGTGCAGCTTCAGTTGCTGCTGTAGTTGTGGTATCAGCCGCATCTGCAGTGCCTTCCGCTGCGGGAGCGGATGTGGAAGCGTCTGTACCTGCGTCAGAGCTGCTCTCCTCTGTCTTGGTGCAACCGGCGGCTGTAACGAGCATACAAGCGGCAAGCAGAGCCGCAAATGATCTCTTCATAGCGTTTCTCCTTTAAGTAAATTTAATTAAACATAATTGACGTTTTGCCTAAACCAATTATAGCACAGGATCTCACCAAATTCAAGTAGATATTTTGAATCTTCTTCGCTCCTTGAACCTTATTCAGCTCTTAACTCCCGTACGGTGTAGCCGCTGTCCTCCAGCAGAGTGATGATGTCATCCTCAATATAGAAATGAGCAGCGCCCACCATCATGAACACCTTTTCCCCTCTTTCGAGGCAACGAGCCGCATACTTTGCCATACGCTGCTGACGCTCGATATACATCATATCATTGAACGCTTCATAATCCTCGTCAAGCTCATCCATATCCTCATTGAGGCTTTCCAGTCCCTCTGTATCAAAATTCAGCCAGTCCTCGTACATCTTGCGGGTAGCTGCGACCTGCTCGGCGTAGTTTTCCTCGCCTATGCCGCTAAGCACCGTCTCCACCTGAACACTCATAGGTATCTCAGCCATCATGCCGTATTGCTCCGCAAGACTCTCTATCTCGAATATCTTCTTGTTCTGCTCCCATGCCATATCGATGAATATCGATTCCGTACCGTACTCGGGAGAAAGTCCGCAGTCCTCTGCAATCAGCATAGTCAGCGCAGAGCCCCAGTAATACGGGATAAAAATCTCCATGGATCTGTGGTAAACCTCCTTTTCGGTCAGGAAGCTCACCACCTCATCATAGTCCTCTCCGAAGCATTCCTTTGCCGTAATGCCGTCAGGCATCAGAAGTCGGGTGGACGCCGAAAGCATCTCATCCTCGGAGCAATGCTCGGTATCTATCTCGACCGCCACCACATCGCAGCTCTCAAACGCCGCTGTGACATACTCGGGATAGGTTATGCCCTTCTCACCGACGTGCATGGTGCCGAGAAGATATATCTTCGCACCGTTTTCCTCATTCTCAGCAACCCAGAATGGCGGCTGCGCTATTACCTCAGACGGTGCCTTATCGGCACATCCCGTAAACAGCAGCAGCGCCGCAGCGATCAACGCCGCACTACGCTTTATCATTCCGCTACCCTCTTGTACAGCTCCTCGCATGCTTCACTTTCAGAGGAGAATTCAGCCTCATCCAGCTTCTCGCCGTCCTCGCAGTAATATACCAGCCACTTGCCGCCGCTCTCACGCAGGCAGATACGCTGCTCCTCATCACCATCGCAAATGCTGTACATATAATGAGGAACCTCCTCATTGAACAGCCTTACCTTCAGTTCAGTTACGTTCATAGCATCCTCCGTATTGAAATTCCATGAATATATAATACGACAAATTTTCTCAGTTGTCAATAATTATATGATGCGTCCGCTGATCTCAAATGTGGGACCCTTCTGCCACAGGAATGTGGAGAGGATGATCTCAAAGCCCTCGCCCGGGCCGCACATGAAATCTGCAGGTCTGCCCTTGGGGAGACCGTAGCCTGAAAGCAGATTCGTGATAACGCCGCCGTGGGTTATCACCGCCGCACGGGTGACATCCTTTGCCATCATATCGCTGAAGATGATATCAAGTCCGCTTATGCAGCGCAGGGAGAAATCGCCGTAATTCTCACCGTTAGGTGGGCATGCCTCAACACCGCCCTTTATCCACTGCACATATTCGGGCAGCTCTGCGATATCGCTCTGCTTCTTGCCCTCGAAATCGCCGAAGTCCATCTCAGCTATCTCGTCTACGATCATCAGCTGTCGATCGGGATAGATGATCTCCGCCGTTTCAAGGCAGCGCTTCAGCGGCGAGCTGTACACCTTTGCAACATTCGGGTACACCTCCATGTCAGTAAGGGAGCGGATGGTCGCCGCACCATCGGGGCAGAGCGCAAGATCCGTCTGTCCGATGTACTTTCCGTCCAGATTTCCCTGAGTGATACCGTGGCGGATGAGATACAGATAGTAGTTTTTCATGATTTTTACCTCCGTTTTTAGCGTCTCCAAGGAAGAATTTTGCCGATAACCGTGCGATTTCGGCGTATTTCATCGAGAAATTATGAATTATATCCTAGAGCGCTGTCTTTTTTTTGTATAATATGACACTTTACAAATCGACATATTAAAGTTATAATATACAATATGGAATTATGTTGGATTATTGCCTGTTTCTGCGCCTTTTCGGGACGTTTTATGGGAAAAATCCGAGCTTACAGATAACAAATTGGGGTCTGCGAAGGTTCGCAGGATGACAAAAACTTAGGAGAAAATATATGAACAAGGATTTCCCCCGCATAATGACTCTGCTGCGTAAGGAACGCAAGCTGAGCCAGAAGCAGGTAGCTGCTGATCTGGATGTTACCCAGGCGCTTCTGTCACACTATGAAAACGGCAAACGCGAATGCGGACTGGATTTTCTGGTGCGTGCCGCTGATTACTACAATGTTTCTGTGGATTATCTGCTCGGCCGCTCGCCGATGATAACAGGCACCACTGTTTCGGAGCAGGAGCTTCCCGAAAGCAGCGTCACTGAAAAGTACGAGGGTACTCCCTCGGGTGCTTCTACCTTCTTCCAGAAGAAGCTGCTGACGAACTCGCTGGAGATCATTTTCGATCTGCTTATCAAGGCGAAGAATTCGGAGCTTTCCAAGGCAGTGTGCAATTTCCTGTACATGGCGGTGTACCGCAGCTTCAGAATGGTATACAGCTCGGGAAAGAACAACGACGAGAACACCTTCAGCATTCCCGCTGAAAAGGTTGCGGGTCTCTCAAGCGCTGCGATGTCCGTTGAGGATGTCAAGGCAATGAGCGCTGCTCAGAACGGCTCTGAGGATGAGCGCATCACCACCACAAGGCTTGAGCAGGAATACTCAAAGCAGGCGGCTGCGCTGCTCTCCGTTGTAAAGGCTTCCGAAAAGAGCCTTTCGAAGTTCAATTAATATCAGATATGCAGCAGCTTATTGTGGACTTATTCAAGATTTATGGAAAAAGGCATATCCTAATATTAGTGGTGATACTGCAGTTTTAGCAACGCTGTATAACATAGGCGAATTCGGGAAAAACGGAATTAACTCTAATCCCCAAAGTAATGATTTTGGCAAATTCGCTAAGAAGAATTACAAAAAAATGAGACAATTATTA
>JAZSEG010000116.1:0-8702 GCA_045531575.1 Oscillospiraceae bacterium
ATAAGTCACGCTCCGCTGTCTGCTGAGCGTTCTCTCCGAATACGGTGAGATAAGGCAGCTTTACAGAAGCAGTACCCATGCGCTCGTCGTTTTCGTCAACGGTCACATCCTCCGCTGTAAAGGAAGCGCTTCCAGCCGACCATACTGCGCCGTTGCCGTCGATGTCAAGAGCGCACAGCTCTGCGAGGGTCATCTTGCCGCTGTCAGAATGATCTTTATAGCCCTCATCTTCATAATATAAAGCGTGTTCTGCTGTGCTGCCAAGATAATAGCAATTTGTTATATTTTGTACACAAGCTCCGTCATAGCCAATAATTGCATTTGCTTCATCCTCGCAGCTGACGCTGCCGATATTAACGCAGTTGCTGATTGTAGCCATTGAGCTGTTATAGCCCGCAATGCCGCCTGCTGCAATGGTACCAGCATCAACATATGTATTATTCACGCTGCCTGAATTAAGGCAATTATCTATCGTGCCGTAGTTATCATAGCAAATGCCGCCTGTGTATTGAGCGCTTCCTGTTATATCTGCATTGTTATAGCAGCCGAAGATCGTACCATCGTTATATACACAGATACCGCCTGCATAGTCACCGCTTATGCTGCCGCTTGCAATGCCAACATTCATGATAAGTCCACAGTTATTATCAAACAGACCCGCATAAGTGCCGCTGCTGATGGTGATGTTCTCGATAACATGACCATTTCCGCTGAACTTGCCCATGAAATATTCAGGATTTGTGCAGAGCGGCGTCCATGTAACACCGTCAAGGTCGATATCGTTCATCAGAACGTAGTTTCCGCTGAGATCATCACTGATAGCCTGAAGCTCTGCTGCTGTGGTGATGGGAGTGTATACCTTCCAGTCGGGAGTATCGGTAAGGGAGAAGTTATATACGTCAACCTCCGCTGTCGGCTGAACATTCTCTGCGAATGCTGTGAGATAAGGCAGCTTTACGGAAACTGTGCCGAAGCGTGCGTTATCCTCGTCAACGGTCACATCCTCAGCTGTATAGGAAGCGCTGCCTGCTGCCCATACTGTGCCGTTTTCGCCGTCGATGTCAAGCGCGCACAGCTCAGGAAGGGATTTGGGACTTCCGATTTCAAGATAGCTGCCGCCCGAATATGTAGCATTGTAGGCGTATTCAGCTGTACCCTGCAAATAATAGCACTTACTTGGGGATGCACTGTAGCAATTGCCGCAGATGCCGCCCGTATATTCGCCACCTGTAAGCGCACCTGTGTTATAACAGTATGCAATTTCCTGCGGCACACCATTATTATAAAAATAGCCGCAGATACCGCCAACGTAAGAATATGCACCAGTAGCAGAAATTGCACCTGTATTGTAGCAGTAGCTCAGGCTGGATTCATTACGTCCGCAGATACCGCCTACACAAGCATAAGATGAAGTTACCTTAACATTTGCGGTATTGTAGCAATTGGTGATAGTGCCGTAGTTTTCGGCGCACACACCGCCTGCATAGGAGCCGCCGCTTATGCTGCCGCCCTCAATGCCCACATTCATGATCGTGCCGTTATTGTAGCAGAAAAGACCCACGCTGTTACCAGATGTTATGGTCAGGTTTTTGATAACATGACCGTCACCGCTGAACGTGCCTGCAAAGCTGTTGGCTGAACTTGTACCGATAGGCGTCCATTCCTTGCCGCCGAGATCGATATCCGCCGTCAGCTTGAAGTAATTGCCCGAATAGTCCGCACCTGCATTTACCTGCTGTGCGAGGTATGCAAGCTCGGCGGGAGTGGATATCTCGTAGGCAGTTGCCTCCGAAGTGCCGTCGCCGCCCTCAAATGCTGTGGCGATAGTTGTTCCATCCCATGCGTCAGCCGCATGAGCCGTCGTCTGCGGTAACACAACAAACAGCGCACATATAAGCACCGCTGCCGCTGCAACAAACGCAGAAGCCATCTTTTTTGCTTTTGTCATAGTAGTTCCTCCTTGAAAATTGCTTATATATCAACAGCTTGTAGCCGATTATTACCGTACGCTCGAATAGAAAAGCTGCTCCAGTGCATAGTAATTCGTCTGCTGAACATAGTCCCTGAACTCTGCCAGCACACGCCGCCCGATACTGCGGTAATCCATATCCAGCACACGCTTTATCTTCATTTTACGCAGCTCCTCTGGGACATTATATATGCTAAGGATATGCTCCAGTGCGCCTGCTATGCGTATTTCCAACGTTGGTGAATCAGGCGTCGTCATGAGCGTGGCATATTCTATGCCTGAAACCAGTATTTCAGCCTCAGTGAATTGTTCGTCCGTCCAGTCGCGACAATATTGTGTGAACACCTGCTTTGCCCTGTATGCGTCATTAAGGCGTATCTTTGCAAGAGACATCGGGCTGGTATACGCCGAAAGGTACAGATCCCTCGCGATCTCATCCTCCTCGCACATAGAAGCCATCGACATAAGCTCAAGACATATCGCCATAACGGAGCTGTAGCCCTCGTCTGCCTCCTTCTCCATCATCTTCCACTGGAAGCTGCAGAGCATATCCACAAGCTCCGCCAGCAGATGCTCCTTCGTGGGGAAGTGGAACGTCAGGTTGCCTGTACTCATGCCAAGCTCCTTGCATATCGAGCTTGCAGTGGTGTTGGAATAACCCTTTTCCAGAAAGCTCTTGGTCGCCACCTGAATTATTTCCAGTTTTGTGAGAAGTGATTTGTTTATCCTCGCCACTTTAACCCTCCTAAATTATCATCTTCTACTATTTTAGCACGCATCCTAACTTTTGTCAATATGCTAAACCATAAAATGTAAAAATCCTGCATGCCACACCGTGGAGGACATGCAGGATTTTCAGAATTTATTACTATGCACCGCTGTCAATATGCACAAAAATCCATATATGGAAATTTAGGCGCATTGACGTTTTTCACAAAAACATATTGCTTTTATTCGCCGTATATGATATACTGACCTCACAACATATCACTACCCGACCTAAGGAGGAAATACTATGCTGGATCTGAACAAGGCTATCGTCACCGTTGACACCAGTCCCGAAACATTTGAGAAGTTCGACAGAAGAGTCGCCTATAACCGTGCAACTCCCACAGAACGCCGTGCTATGGCGCTTGCCGAAAACAAGGCATGGGACGAAAAGTATCTGAAGGGCTTGCTGATGCCCGGAGAAAAAGCCACCTTAGGCTTCACCATCTAAAGATGGTTCAGACGTATGTACGCCAAAATAATCCGATCATAACAGATCATATTTCGTGGTGATCTTCCTCACAGCAATATCCACAACAATAGCAACCGCCGCCGCAAGCAGCGCACCACAGAATATATCGGACGGAAAATGCACATACAGATACAATCTCGTAAACGCCATGAATGCCGCAAATATCAGCGCAACAGTACCTAACCGTCTGTCGTATCGGAATATCACTATCGCCGAGATGAAGGACGCCAGCGTATGCCCTGACGGGAATGAAAAATCGTCAGGCACTTCCACCAGAAGCTGCACGGATTCGTTTATCCAGCAGGGGCGGTCACGCTGTATCAGATTCTTCAGCAACGCATTGCCCACAAGCAGACCTGTTATCATTCCGGCGCCCATGGAAATACCGCAGAGCCTGTATTTCTTCACGAACATGAACACCAGCGCAAGAGCTATCCATACTACGATGCCGAGATGCGTCATCAGAGGTATCACTGCGTCCAAAAAAGCACACCGCAGGTGTTCCTGGATACCGTCAAGTATCATAAAATCAAGATTTTGTATTGCATCAAGCATATTATATATCTCCGTTGTCAATAAGATCTGTGACATTATCTAACATACATTATATCATTGATGCGTGATTATTTCAATAGGCACAGATAGCACGAAAGTCAATAAATACACAAAACGCCTGCCGATAAACTCAGCAGGCGTTATACTATTTACAATATATGATGGATGATAATTTACATTTGATGGATGGAAAAGCTTATAGCCCTATTGCGGACAGAAATGCGATCAGCGCCGCAGCGTCATACGCATTTATCGTGCCGTTTTCCGTCACATCACACATGTCAGGATTTGCAGCAGGCTGCAGCTGAACGATATCGAACAGCAGAGCCGTTACATCCTCTGTATCTATATCACCATCGTTATTCACATCGTGAAGCAGCATACTGTACTGACCCATCAGAACGATGTAATTGCCCTTTTCGCTCAGCTCCAGCAGCTTTGCATTGCCCTTTTCATCCAGCTTTACGCAGTCAACAAATGTGAGAGTGCCATCCTTTACCTTATAAAGATTTGCAAAGCTTCCTGCATACTCCTTATCAAAGCGTATGCTGAGCTTTGTAGGATGGTTCGTACCGCCGACTCTCAGCTTCGCACCCACGATTTCATTGGTGAGTTCCACCTCGATATCAGGCTCTGTTACGCTCAGATCGGCTTCCGTCGGAGTGACGATATCCGCACCATCTATGTACCAGTCCTTTGTGACGTCCACCTTGAAATTAACCTTTGCGTCCACATCTGCAATGGCCTGCATGACTTCCACAGGAACATCCGTCAGTCCGTTAAGGGAAATATCCACCTCGCTACCATGTTCCAGCAGACTTATTTCTGCAGCGATCTCGTCCCAGGGCATCTTTTCACCGTTATACCTCGGCATCTTTTCCTTGATGCCTCCACCCGAGCCGCTGCCTGCGGAATATCCGCTGCCGCCGCCCGAGCCTGAGCCTCCGCCGCCTCCGCTGAATTGCTTTTTAAACTCTGCAGTGACTATCTCACTGTCAGCCCTGCCTTCGCTTGCTGCATAAGCCTTGACCGTCGTGGCAGAGTTTATATAAAACGCACCGTAGTATACGGGACTCTCTTCGGTAGGCTCGCTGCCGTCTATAGTATAATATATCTTTGCTCCCTCGGTCTCACAGGTGAGACTCACTATCAGCGACTTACTGAAAACTGTACCACTCTCAGGCGAGATGACAGGAGCTGCTGTCTTCATCAATTGATCCGCCGAAGCCGATATACCCAGCAGACTGAAGCAAGCTAACAGCAGGATAAGCATTATTACAACCCGCAAAGGCACTTTTATCCGCGATTTTGTCATAATATCCTCCATGATATCAGTTTATTGTCAATATATAGTATATCACAACTGTTGCAAAATGTAAATAGCTTCGATAACAAAATCCAATGCTTGACAAAACGTTCACCGGATGGTACAATAACAGCAAGCGAAAGCAAACAAAAGAAAGGAGCTTTCTCCATGGCCGACAAGAATTACAGCACCCGTCTGAAGGAACAATATACTCCTGATATAATCGACGAGGTAATAGCCTTTGCCAACTCAGAAGGCGGCGTTATTTATATAGGAATACGGGAGGATGGCACCGTGATCGGCACGGAGGATCCTGCAGGAACCGCTTCCCACGCTGCAAGGGAGATACTCGAAGCGATACAGCCTGATATATCTGCCGTTGTGCAGGTGAGAACAGTGCAGCTGAAGGGCAAGGATCTTGTGGCAGTTATGGTCGGCAAGGGCGACAATAAGCCGTACAGCCGCATAGCCGCCTCGATACCCACACCTGCTGAAGAACCCTCTGCCATCGGCGTTCAGCCTGTTCATGTCACAGGTCGCTTCAATGAAAACGACCTGTGCCCTGCGCAGCTTCATTTCTCCACACTGAAGCTGGCGCTGGATGAATGCGATATTCCCTCCGACAGCGAGCATCTGCATGCACTGCATCTCACTGACACCGAGGGCAGATACACGAATCTTGCACTGCTGCTGAGCGAGCAGTGTCCGTTCAGCATCAAGGTGACGCTCTTCAACGGCTGCGACAAATCCTCTATCAGCCACAGCAGCACTATCGGCGGCTCCATCCTGCAACAGCTTGTGCGCTCCTGCACACTGATAGAAAAGCTCACCGAGAGCCGCAACACAGACAGCTACCCGCAGGATGCCGTCAGCGAAGCGATACTCAACGCCATAGTACACCGTGATTACTCCTACAGCGGCAGCACACTGGTAAATATCTTTGACGACCGTATCGAGATCGTATCTCTCGGCGGCCTGCCGTCAGGGCTTTCCATGGAGGCGGTGGATATGGGCATCTCTCAGCCCCGATATCCCAACCTTGCAGATACTCTCTGCCGCATTGAGCTTATGGAATGCTGCGGCTGCGGCATCAGCAAGATACGCGGACTTTACAGCGGCTATGACAGATCGCCCGAATTTGAATCCGTGCAGGGCGCATTCCGCACGGTGCTGCCAAACCTCTCCTATGCAAAGCAGGAACGCACCGCTCCCGACGGCTACAAGGCGCTGGTGCTGCAGCTTGTTAAGGAGCGTGGATTCGTGGTGCGCAGCGATGTGGAGCAGCTTGCGGGCCTCAAAACTACTGCGGCATATAACCTCATAAAGGAGCTTTGCGCCGACGGAGAGCTTATACAGAGCGGCGTTGGCAAAAAGACGATATACAAGCTTCCCTGATACATAAAAATCCCCCTCTCATCCGAGAGGGGGATCGCTTTATGCTATGATTACTTAGCCGTTGCGGAAACTATTGCAGAAGCAGGGCTCCATGCGCCGCCTGTAAACGTATAAACCGCGTACTTGTATGTTGTACCGTTTGTTACGCCTGTATCTGTAAAACCGGCTGTATCGACCTCGGCATAGTTAGTCCAGCTATTGCCATCATAGCGGCGTACACGATACTTCTCTGCACCGCTGATCTCGCTCCATGTAAGCTGCACATTGCCATCGCCTGCTGTTGCCTTAAGATCACTCACCTTAAACAGATCGCTGAAATTGCAGGTATAAGGAACACTATAATCGCCGTTGTCGTCAATGATATATATCTTGATGATATAATCCGTATCATAGCCATCATCAACAAAGCTCTTGATTATGCCCCAGTCATAGTTATAGCTATCATACAAGTTGCTTGAGCCTTTCATCGTCAAGCCCCAGCCTGTGTTGACTCCCGTTGCCTCAAATACATATCCGTTTGAGTCGGCAAGGACTAGCCATGTAATATAGCCGCTTGAACCATATAACTCTGTCACAGAAACATCAGATACGGTTTCAATATAGGATTTCTCGTTACCTCCATTAAAGGTATATATAATGCTGTCGGAGGACTCTGCGACATCGGTAGTCGTATAATCTGCAGATTCTGTATACACCTGCAGCGAAATCTCAACATCACCGCTATAATAATTTCCGTGCAGTAAACCCTCTGCCGCAACAAGTGTAGGCAGATGAGATATACTTATACTGTAATCTGTGTTGGCCGAGCTGTGCACAAAAGTGCTACTATTGTTGTTGAATAATAATCTGTAATTAATGTATTTTACGTCTTCGCCATCAATTTCGATGCCTGTGTACGGCTCCCACGAAAGAACGCCTGTTTCTTTATTGTATGTCAGATTTGCATCATAAATGTCGAGTCCTGAAGCGGACGTCTTTACAGACACGATATTGGAAGCAGGGCTCCATGCGCCGCCTGTAAACGCATAAACTGCATACTTGTATGTTGTGCCGTTTGTTACACCTGTATCTGTAAAACCGGCTGTCTCTACCTCGGCATAGTCAGACCAGCTGCCGCCCTTATAGCGGCGTACACGATACATCTCTGCACCGCTGATCTCGCTCCATGTAAGTTCTACCTTGCCTTTGCCTGCTGTTGCATTAAGATCACTCACCTTGAACAGATCGCTGTAATTGCAGGTATAAGGAAGACTATAATCGCCGTTGTCGTCAACGGTATATATCTTGATGATATAATCTGTATCATAGCCAGCATCAACAAAGCTCTTGATTATGCCCCAGTCATAGTTGCTATACGAATTGCCTGAGCCTGTCATCGTCAAGCCCCAACCTGTGTTGACGCCCTTTGCATCAAATATATATCCGTTCGAGTCGGCAATTTCTGTCCATGTAATATAGCCGCTATAACCATAATACTCTGTCACAGAAACATCAGATATGGTTTCAATATCGGATTTCTGATTGCCTCCATTAAAGGTATATATAATGCTGTCGGAGGACTCTGCGACATCGGTATTCGTATTATCTGCAGATTCTGTATACACCTGCAGCGAAACCTCAATATCACCGCTATAATTCTTTCCTTCAAGTATACCCTCTGCCGCAACAAGTGTAGGCAGATGACTTATACTTACACTGTAATCTGTACTTGTAGATCCAAACGCATAATCGCTATTATCGCCGTTGAATAATAATCTGTAATAAATATATTTTACGTCTTCGCCATCAATTTCGATGCCTGTGTACGGCTCCCACGAGAGAATGCCTGTTGCTTCATCGTATGTCAGATTTGCATCATATACGTCGAGTCCTGTAGCAGGAATCATTACAGACACGATGTCGGAAGCGGAACTCCATGCACCGTTCACAAAAGAATATACTGCGTACCCATATGTAGTTCCTGCTGTTACTGCTGTATCTACATAACTTGTTGCTGTGAGATCCTTCAGGTTTACCCAGCCGCTGCCATCATTTCTACGGATACGGTACTTTGTTGCACCTGTTACAGCATCCCATGTAAGAGTTACCTTGCCTGTACCTGCGGGTGCCTTAACATTCTGCGCAACTGTAGATGCTGTAGGCGTTGCAGATACTATTGCAGTTGCGCTGCCCCATGCACCGTTCACATACGCATAGATAGCATACTTATAGGTCGTGCCTGCTGTTACTGCGGTATC
>JAZSEG010000010.1:0-34275 GCA_045531575.1 Oscillospiraceae bacterium
ATGGGCTTTATCAGACGTCCGATATACACAGCGGTGGCCTCACCCTCAACGGTGGGGTTTGTCGCCATGATGACCTCCTTTGCGGTGGCAAGGCGGCTCATAAGCTCCTTTATCTTCAGGCTTTCTGCGGTGATTCCGTCCATAGGGGAGAGCAGACCGTGCAGTACATGATAAACACCATCATAACCACCCGAGCGCTCGAACGCCGAAACATCCTTTGGGGATTCCACCACACAGATTATGTCGCCGTCACGGTTATCGTCGCTGCACAGCTCACAGATATCACGGTCGGTGAAGTTCTGGCAGCAGCGGCAGAGCTGCACGCCTCTGCGTGCTTTCACGAGAGCATTTGCAAATTCGTCTACTTCCTCGGCAGGGAGATTGAGCATATAATACGCCAGTCGCTGGGCGGTCTTGATGCCGACTCCGGGCAGCTTTGCGAACTGCTCTGCTGCAAGCGCAAGAGGTGCGGAAATGAATTCAGCCATATTATTTCTGATACTCCTTTAATTTTATCTCGTATTGGGTGTCGTATATATTTATCCCGTTTTCGGGCAGTATATCCTGTCTTGATGAGACATATATGGGGATCTCTGCATTATGCGCAGGCTCTGAGAGCTTATATCCGCTGTACATTACTATATCTGCAGATATATCAGTGTCGCCTGCTTTGGCACAAGCCAGTGTGATGCTGTCTATCGTCCAAGACGGTGCGTCTTGCAGCAGTATATCTGCGTCAGGCATAACCTCAAAAAGAGTCTCGGCAGCGGTGAGGTTGGTGGAGATACCGCCGATCGGATAAAGCTCACTCAATGTCTGTATCGTGTTTATGCCGCCGTCGTCAAGATCTGTTGCAAAAATGTGTTTGATGCTATGAGTTCCGTTTCTCAAAAGCTGATCCGATATGTTATCAGCCATCCTTGCGCCTGTGCCGCAGATGAATATGGCGGCTTCGTTCTGTACACAGAACAGTGCAGCACCGCTTGTGCCGTTAGATGCAAACTCTATCTTCCTGCGTGCCGAAGAGGTTATCATAGTAAGGCAGACGGATATCACTACTGACAGAACGAATACCACTTGCCCGATATCACGGCGTTCATCATAGAATATCACTGCCACTGTAAGGAATATAGCAGCGATAAGCGCCAGTATTCCTGCAGCAGGGAAGTCTGTTGCCATCCATAGCAGAGGGCTGCTGCCGAAGAGCAGTATGATGTGATATGCGGCTTTGATGAGCAGACCCAGCGGAAATAGCAG
The DNA here is from genome assembly GCA_045531575.1 of Oscillospiraceae bacterium. Taxonomy (GTDB): domain Bacteria; phylum Bacillota; class Clostridia; order Oscillospirales; family Ruminococcaceae; genus CAG-115. Next base: position 1,258 of record JAZSEG010000010.1, read on the forward strand.
GGGCGTCAGTCCTGTTACAGCGAAGATTACTGCTAATGTAAGTGCCGCAGTAAAAACGGGCGTGAGCACGAGTGTTGCAAAGACTCCCACCAAAGATATACCGCCAAAGGCCGCAACGCTTATCGGGGCGATGCATATCACTGCACATGCAGACATCGCCATGGCATCAACGGCATTTCGCAGTATATCGGGCAGTTTTCTTGTGTATCTTCTTAGGATAAGTGCCAGACGGGGACCTACTACAGACACGCCGAACACTCCGAGTACCGACATCTGAAATCCCATATCCAGCATCACATACGGCGTGAATGCGGTCATGATGAATATGGCGGCGCAAAGCGAATTGACGCTCTCTGCTTTTCGTGAGAACAGCGGACCGCAGTTGCAGAGGAACACCATTATTCCTGCACGCACCACGGATGGCTCGCCACCGAAGAATATCACAGCCAGCGGTATCAGCATTACGGCGAGCAGTGAACGCAGCCGTTTGCGGTCTCCTGCAAGCTCCAGCAGCACTGACATGATGATTACAAAATGCGAACCCGATACTGCTGTGAAATGCACTACTCCGCTTATCTTTGCAGCGTGATTCAGTCGGGTGGAGAAGCCGCTTGTGTTGCCGAAAAGCAGACCCTGTGCCAGCGCACCGACATCGCCGCCTATATAGCTGTAAATCTCGCTTTGCAGAGCGCTGCGGTAGTCTGCAATGCTTCGGCGAAGACTGAAGTCGGGACTGTATGAGTTGTACACATTCTTTAATGAAGCACTGAGTATGATTTGTTTTGCTGCAGAGCGTTCGTGCGGCACTGCGGATAGTTTTACATCGGCATCAAGAACATCACCTATATCATATTCCGTTCCTGCATAGAAGCCCAGAGAGGTCAGTCTGCCTGCGATGGTGGTGTTGCACTTGTAATAGGAATATCCCGTATCCTGATATTCCTCAGTGATCTGCAGAGATAACCGTTGCACTGTGCCGTCATATTCCTGAAGCGGATTATATATCAGCATTATGTAAGACGATACCGAAACCATGCCTAGCAGCAAGGCGAGAGCGCTTGCGAAAAGAGCTTTTCTGAAGCGCAATGCAAGCAGCGCAGCTATTGCGGCAGAGATCATCATCACAACGGCTGCAATACCGCCGCCGGCGCAGAGTATAATGCCGCAGGCGAAGAACGGAGCGGTCCTCACCGGCAGAAGCTGCAGTATCTTTTGAAGCTTGTTGCTCATAATTTCATATCAAGAAGCGGCCTTTTCGCAAAGACCGCTTGTTTGTTTAAAAGAAACCGGGGAAGGAAACTCCGCCTGTAACCTTTTCCATCTCGTTTGCGCCGTAGTCGTCAACTTCCTTCAGGATCTCGTTAACGCCGCTGATGATCAGGTCCTGCAGCATCTCGATATCATCGGGATCAACCACCTCAGGCTTCAGGGTAACGGATTTCAGCTGCTTGTCGCCTGTCATAACCAGCTCCAGCGCACCGCCGCCTACCTGCTTTGTGAATTCCTTTACTGCCAGCTCTTCCTGAACTCTTGTCATGTCCTCCTGCATCTTCTGTGCCTTCTTTACCATGGAGTTCATGTTGGGAGCTGCGTTCTGATATTCCTTGGGTAATCTTGCTTTCATTGTGTTAATATTCCTTTCACTGTTTGATTTCGGTTTCTATTCCAAGCTGCCTTGCTTTATCCAGCAGCTGCTTTACAACGGTAATTTCCTCGGTCTTTGTCTCCTGCTTCACATCGTCCACGACTATTGCACGAACGCTTTTGCCGATAACCTTGCCAAGCTCGTTTTCAAGCTCCTGATATCCCTTTTCCTTGATGAGATTCTGCAGCAGCAGGTTGTCCGAGTGTATCTCGAGAACTCCGTCTGCATTCACTATAGCGGTGGAATCATCCAGCATATAGCTTAGCATTCCGCCCATAAGCTCAACGCAGGAGCGCCAGAATTCGGGGGTTATATCGGGAAGCTTTGACGGCTTCGGAACGAGGTCTTCCTTGGGCTGCTCAGCAACAGGGGCTGGAGCAGGTTCTTCCGCAGGCACAGGTTTGGGCGGCTCGACGGGAGCAGCAGGCTTAGTTGCAGGCGCTGTATCGAACTCTCTCTGAGGGGTGTAGTCCTCGGGAGGAGGCTCGGGCGGCGGCACGTCAAAGTCCACAGGAGCGGCAGGCGCACTGTTCATTACAGGCGGCGGAGCGGCTTCGACGGGTGTGGGCTTCGGCGCTTCCTGGACGGGAACGGACTTTACAGCTTCTTTTTCCTCTGCCATCTTTGTAAGGCCTTCGCTTATTGCTTTGGTCTTGTTCACTATAGCAGCGATCTGCGGGGACAGCTTCTCATCGGGTACGGGAGCATACTCCTGACCCATCGGTTGGCTTACAGGCGCCTTTGGAGCAGGCTCGGCGATTTTTCTTGGAGCCTGAGTATCTTCAGCAGCCGTACCCAGACACATTCTTATCAGCGTCATCTCTGCAGCGGTTCTGCGGTGACGGGTCTTGCCGATGCTGTCTGCACACTTCTGCAGAAGCTCAAGGCAGCGTAATATATCGCCCAGCGTATACATTCCGCAGAGCCTTTCCAGCTCGGGATATTCATCGGGAAGAGCGGAAATGAGGTTTTTGTCCTCGGGAACGGTCTTGTACAGCATAAGGTCACGGTAGTGACCGCTCAGTTCGTCTATCAGTCTTGCCAGATCCTTTGAGCCGTTATAAAGCTCCTGCATGAGGTTCAGGCAGCCTGAAAGATCCTTGTTTGCTATCATTTCGGCAAAGCGGAATAGATGATCGTTATCCGCAACACCCGCACAGCTCCTTACGATATCAGAGGTGACTGTGCCTTCAGCGGCAATACAGCGGTCAAGCACGGAGAGCGCATCTCGCATACCGCCATCGGACAGGCGTGAGATAAGCTCAGCTGCGTCACGCTCGAGGGTGATGCCCTCATTTTCTGCCACCTGCAGCAGCCTGTCTGCGCTGTCTGATATATCTATCCTGCGGAACTCGAAACGCTGGCAGCGAGAAACGATAGTTGCAGGGACTTTATGAAGTTCTGTTGTGGCGAGGATGAAAATGACATGTGCAGGCGGTTCTTCAAGCGTTTTCAGCAGCGCATTGAAGGCGGCGGTACTCATCATGTGTACCTCGTCGATGATATAAACACGGTATTTACAGCTTACGGGCGTGTATGCCACTTCGTCACGGAGCATACGCACATCGTTTACGCCGTTGTTGGAGGCTGCGTCCATCTCTACGATATCCACGGCGGAGCCGTCTGCGATCTCACGGCAAGCCTCGCATTCGAGACAGGGGTTGCCGTTTTGGGGAGAAAGGCAGTTCACTGCCATGGAGAGTATCTTTGCACAGGTGGTCTTACCCGTTCCACGGGAGCCTGTGAACAGATACGCATGGCCATGCTTTCCGCCCATGATCTGATTTTTCAGCGTAGTGGTGATATGGGGCTGGGATATAACGTCGTCGAATGTGGACGGACGATATTTTCTATACAGCGCAAGATACATATCAACACCTCCTGAAATTAAAATAAATCGCCCTCGATTATGAGAACAGGCTTGCTGCGGCACACGGTGAAATCCGCTTAATGCTGCTCGGTTCCCCGCCTGACATGGTTCACGGCACTCCGTTGCACAGGGCCTGCCCCCATAATCGAGGACAATTCATAAATACCTTTACTATTATACTCTATAACGCAAAAAAAATCAAGTCCTTTTGCGAAAATCTTCGTGCAGCGGCGGACGGTTGATTTTTGGGGCTGTATCTGTTATAATTTCAATAGATAGTTGCGAAAGGGGGCGGCAAGATGCGGGAGTATTTCCATGCGGATACTTCGATATATCCAAAGCGGCTGAAAACAGTCGTGATATCAGTGCTGATGCCGCTGGCGGCGGTGTGCGTATTCTGTGCCGCAAACATCGTGTTCAATCTCCGTGCAGGAGGAGACAGCAGTCTTGCGCAGCTTATGATATATATCATTATCGGATGTGTAGCGGTGGGTATTATTACCTGCTTTGCAGGGGCGTATATCACCGAAAAGAAGCAGCGCCGCCACGCTCGATTCACCTATTTTGACATTCTGCCCAAGGGCATGATATTCAGCCGCTATTCAGGCGAGCATTATCTTTACGGCGAGCGCACCATCTATCGCAGACTGTACTATATCCCGTTTGACGGCTTGAAGGAGATAAAGCGTGACGCAAAGACATCGCCTTATTCTATCGCCTTTGTCGGGGATATACGGGAATATTTTTTTCCATCGGAACAGCTGGGTTATCATATAGACGAGGAGGGTGAGCTGCTTTTCGATAACGCCGAGCTTAATGAGCGTTTCTATACAGCTCACGAAAAGCTCTGCATCCGATATGACTTTGGTAGCACAAAACAGCTGGAGCGCTCTGCAAATCATTATCTCGAGCAGCATAGAAATGCACCAAAAAAGAAACAGTTCAATATCGCCGACCATGTGCGGCAGAGATCGAAAAAGCCACTGAAAACCTCGAATCCGTTGCTTGAAGCGCCGAGTTTCGATAGGAAATGGTTATAATTCGAAAATGCAGGGTGTTTTATCCTGCATTTTTTTCATCGGTGTTTTCTCTTGAAAAAATCAAGCTATAGTGATATACTTGATATAGTGAATAAATCGATCAAAGAGGTGTAATATGAGCGAAAAATTCTACGATAACCGAGAGCTTTCGTGGCTCAAATTCAACGAGCGTGTGCTTGAAGAAGCACAGGACACAGAAACTCCGCTGTTTGAGCGTCTGCGTTTTGTGCAGATATTCTGTTCAAACCTTGATGAGTTCTTTATGATCCGTGTGGGCAGCCTGAATGATAAGCTGCTGTTTGACCCGAAGGACAGGGAAAATAAGACCAACATGACCGCAAAGGAGCAGCTTTCTGAGATCGCATCAAGAGTGAAGGAGCTGCTGCCTGTAAAGGATCTTGCCTATGCAGACATTATGGAAGGCATGACCGCTTACGGAATACAGCATATCACAAACGATATCTCCCCCGATGAAGACGCATTTCTGCGTGCCTATTTCACTAAGGAGATACAGCCGCTGCTGTTCACAGGCGTAGTGGATAAGAAGCACCCTGTACCGTTTCTGAAAAGCGGCGAAATATATGTGGGAGTTACCATCCGCAAGAAGGACGATGCGGCAGGCAAGGCGACCTTCGGTATCCTTCCTGCGTCAGGAAATTTTCCAAGGCTTATATGGATCCCCGGAACAGGCCGTTTTATTCTTTGCGAGGAGCTTATCAGCCGTTATGCGGGGCTTGTTTTCAAGAATTTCGAGATGATCTCCCGTTGCATCTTCCGTGTAACAAGAAACGCAGATATCGCTATGGACGAGGGTCTGTACGATCACGATGTGGATTTTCGTGATATAATGAGCGAGCTTGTCAAGAAGCGCAAGAAGCTGCAGCCTGTGCGTGTGGAGTTTCAGGGCAAGGCGTCCTCTGATATAGTAGAGGTCATCGCAAAGACTCTGCGAGTGAAGGAGAACTTCATCTTCAGGCAGAAGGCGCCGCTGAATATGGATTTTCTGTCCGCTCTTGAACGCAGGCTTGAAAAGCAGAGCGAGCTGTTCTTCAAACCGCTCACACCGCAGCGTTCGCCTGATATCGACCCTAAAAGACCGCTCATTTCTCAGATACAGCAGCGTGATATACTGCTCTCCTACCCCTACGAGAACATCAATCAGTTCATTCGCCTGCTTGATGAGGCGGCTGATAATCCGAACGTCGTTTCGATAAAGATCACTCTGTACAGAGTGGCGAGGGACAGTAAGATAATCAATGCCCTTATCCGTGCTGCGGAGAACGGCAAGGATGTGCTGGCGCTTGTGGAGCTTCGTGCACGTTTTGATGAGGAGAACAACATCGGCTGGTCAAAGCAGCTGGAGGACGCAGGCGTAAATGTAATTTACGGTCTGGAGGAGCTGAAGGTGCATTCAAAGCTCCTGCTGATAACCGTGCGTGATGGAGATAATATCAGCTACATCACTCAGGTGGGTACAGGCAACTACAACGAGCGTACATCGAAGCTATATACCGATCTCACCATGATGACAGCAGACAGGGATTTCGGTGCGGATGCTTCCGTTGTGTTCAACGCCCTGACCGTTGGAAACACTGTTGAAAGCACAAACAAGCTGCTGGTAGCTCCAAAGGGTCTGAAGAGCCGTATCGTTGAGATGATAGACAACGAGATAACCTACGGCAAGGATGGATATATCGGCATAAAGATGAATTCACTTACAGATAAGGATATCATCCGCAAGCTTGCCGAGGCAAGCCGTGCAGGTGTGAAGATAGATCTGGTGGTGCGTGGAATATGCTGCCTTGTGGCGGGTGTTGAGGGAGATACCGAAAACATCCGTGTTATCTCGATAGTAGGACGCTTTCTGGAGCATAGCCGTATTTACATATTCGGCAGAGGTGAGCGCAGGAGAGTGTATATCTCCAGTGCCGATTTCATGACCCGAAATACCGAGCGTCGTGTGGAGGTTGCAGCGCCCATTCCCGATAAGCGTCTTGCAGACAGAGTGGCGGAGATGTTTGAGGTGATGCTCCGTGACAATGTTAAGGCTCGTGAGCAGGGCAAAAACGGCAAGTACAGCCATGTTGTGTGCAAGGACGGCGAGGAGAAGCTGAACTCTCAGCTGTATTTCTATGAAAAGGCTTATGAAGCAGCGGAAAAGGCTGTGCCGACAGAGGATTATGTGATAGTCAAGCCTAAAAAGGTGAGAGTCAGAGTCAGAAAACGCAAGAGATAACAGTGCGTATTGAGCGAATTACACAAACCCGAATAATTTCCCGTATTTTTTGTGTGAAAATGCGGGAAATTTCTTTTAAACGCTTGACAAACGGGGATTTGTTTGATATAATAGCAATGTTGCTGTAAAGTGATTTTACCTGACACCAAAGAAAAGGCGGTATTTATGGAGCGCAGCTTTGATATTGTGATACTTCTTGATATCTATGGTGAGCTGTTGGCAAACTCTCAGCGTGAAGCTCTTGATATGCGCTACAACGCGGATCTTTCCCTTTCCGAGATAGCCGAGGAAATGGGCGGTGTTACCCGTCAGAGCGTTGTGTATGCTATTAAAAAAGGCGAGCAGAAGCTCACTGAGCTGGAAGAAAAGCTCGGCTTTGCCGGAAGGCTTCACAGTGTTTCGGCGAAGCTTGAAAAGGTAGATACACTTCTTGAAAGCGGCAATAGTATCGATGAGATAAAACTCCTGCTCTCCGAGATAAAGAGAGAGCTTTGATAAAGGCGGTGAGACTATGGCTTTTGAAGGACTTTCGGGAAAGCTCAACAATGTATTCAGCAAGCTGAAAGGCAGAGGTAAGCTGAACGAAAAGGACATCAAGGAAGCAATGCGTGAGGTGCGCATGGCGCTTCTTGACGCCGACGTAAACTACAAGGTTGCAAAGGACTTTGTGGCAAAGGTAAGCGAAAAGGCCGTAGGCGCAGAGGTAATGGAAAGCCTCACACCTGCTCAGCAGGTGATAGATATCGTTCATCAGGAGCTGATTGCACTGATGGGCAATACCACCGCAAGAATAGATTTCCCCTCCAAGCCCCCCTGCGTTATCATGATGTGCGGACTTCAGGGTGCAGGTAAGACCACGCACTGCGCAAAGCTTGCAAAGCATCTTATCGCACAGAACCGCAGACCGCTGCTGGTTGCGTGTGACGTTTATCGTCCCGCTGCTATCGATCAGCTGAAGATCGTAGGCGAAAAGGCAGGCGCACATGTTTTCGAGATGGGTCAGATAGATCCAGTGAAGATCGCCAAAGAGGGTATAAAGCACGCCAAGGACAACGGCTTTGATGTTGTTCTGCTGGATACCGCAGGTCGTCTGCATATTGACGAGACGCTTATGGCGGAGCTTGAAAACATCAAGAAAGAGACTAATCCTAACGAGATCCTGCTGGTCGTGGATTCCATGACAGGTCAGGACGCTGTAAATGTAGCCGAGAGCTTCAATAACGCACTGGACATCACAGGTGTTATCCTCACAAAGCTTGACGGTGATACAAGAGGCGGTGCGGCGCTTACCGTACTTGCTATTACAGGAAAGCCTGTAAAGTTCAATGGTATCGGCGAGAAGATCGACGATATCGAGCCGTTCTATCCTGACAGAATGGCAAGCCGTATTCTCGGCATGGGCGACGTGCTGACACTTATCGACAAGGCAAAGACAGCCATCGATGAAAAGGCAGCCATGAAGACCATGCAGAAGATGCAGGAGAATAAGTTTGATCTCAATGATCTGTATGCACAGTTTGAGCAGATAGAGAAGATGGGAAGCATCTCCTCCATTCTGAAGATGATCCCCGGCGCAAACAAGATCGATGAGAGCCAGATAGATGAGAAAAAGATGCCCCGCACAAAGGCGATCATTTCCTCTATGACTCCCAAGGAGCGAGAGAAGCCCTCCATTATCGACGCCAAGCGCAAGCGTAGAATTGCAGCAGGCTCAGGCACAAAGGTCGAAGAAGTAAACCAGCTTCTGAAGCAGTTTGAGGCTATGCAGAAGATGATGAAGCAGATGGGCCTCACAGGCAAGGGTAAGGGCAAGAAGATGCGTATTCCGATGAATCTCATGAAGCAGATGGGCAACATGGGCGGCCCCGGATTCCCGATGTAATTGTAAAAGGTTGGTGTTTATTGTATGGACGATAAAGCATTAGCTGTTATAGGCGGAATATTTTGTATGCTCGCTGGTGGTTTTTCTCTTATGGGTGCGATAAAGAACTGGGAATGGTTTTTTAGAGCAAGAAAATCTGCAATGATCGACAAGATATTCGGAAGAACAGGCGCTCGTATCTTTTACGGCATACTGGGCGGCATATTCGTGGTTGGCGGTATATGGTTCATGATAAATGGGCTTATCAATGGCATATAAGGATTTTTCATCGCAGTTTCTGCGTGAAATATAAATCTACGAAAGGAGAAAATTAAAATGGCAGTAAAGATCAGACTGAGAAGAATGGGCGCTAAGAAGGCTCCTTTCTATCGTGTAGTTGTTGCTGACTCCCGTTACCCCAGAGATGGTCGTTTCATCGAGGAGATCGGCTACTATGATCCCACTAAGGAGCCCGCTCTTGTTAAGATCGACATGGACAAGGCTAACGAGTGGATCAAGAAGGGCGCACAGCCTACCGACACTGTTAAGAGACTGATGAAGTAATCTTACAGCAAGGTTTGATGGCGGGCATTCGCCCGTTTGTACGATCACCCCAAGGAGGGATAATATATGAAAGAGCTTCTGACAACTATCGCATCTGCCCTCGTTGAGGACAAGACCGCGGTACAGGTCACAGCCGATGAGCCGGACGCAGAGGGCGTAGTGGTATATCACCTCCACGTTGCTCCCGACGACATGGGCAGAGTAATCGGCAAGCAGGGAAGAATCGCTAAGGCGATCAGAACTGTTATGCGTGCAGGCGCAGTTAGAGCCGATGAGAAGATCTCTGTTGAGATCGACTAAGAAAACACGAACGGCGGACATAATGTCCGCCGTTTTTGCGTATGATCTGATAAATTATTTGTGTTACTTTACTGTAAACTCTGTCCATTCAATATGATTATACTGCATCACATCTTCAGCCTTTTTCATCCCCAGCTTTTCGTAGAATGGAATAGCATTCTCATTTGCAATCAGATATACAGCAATATCCTTTTCGCCGCCTGCTTTTTCGTGTGCTGTTTTCATCAAACGGCTTCCGATACCTTGTCCTTCATACGCTCTGTCAACTCCCAGATCGGTCACATACAGCCAATAAGCGTAATCGGTCAATCCGAATAAAACGCCGACGATCATGCCGTTTTCGTTCCGTGCAACAAGGCTCAGCGAAACAGAATCAACAAGTTTTGATATCCTGTTTTCAAAGCGTTCTTCTGGATATTGTGAACCCAGATCCGTTCTTTTCAGAAAGTCAATATAGGCTTCAGCGGATATCCGTTCTTCGTTAATTGTCACTATATCGCTCATATAATACCTCATATTTCAGCTATGTAAATATCCCCGAGCCTGAACTCGGGGATAAATCGTTTTATACGTTTGCGCCCTTGGAAATGAATACGGGATACTCAGCGGAACCTGTGATAGTGCGGTTCTTTGTGAGCTTTACATCCTTATCTGCTATCACGTTGATGCAGTTTGCCTTCTCCTCGATAACAGTACCCTGCATTACGATGGAGTCCTTGACAACGGCGCCCTTCTGAACAACAACGCCTCTGAACAGTACGCTGTTCTCGACCTTGCCCTCGATGATGCAGCCGTCAGCGATGAGGGAGCCCTTAACGTCAGCCTCGATGCCGTACTTAGCGGGAGCTACATCACGGATCTTGGTGTAGATAGGACGCTCGAGATCAAATACCTCATGGCAGATATCTCTGTTCATCATATCAGCATTAGCCTTGTAGTAGGTCTTCATGCTGTCGATGATCTCGTAGTATCTGTCGTACTTGTAGCCCATGATCTTGTAATCATGCAGCTTGTGCAGCAGGATATCTGTTTCAAAGCTGTACAGTCCACGGCACTCGGACTCTCTGATGAGATCCTCAAGGAACTTTCTTCTCATAACGAAAACGTCGAGAGAAACGTTCATCTCGCCGCTGATAGCGGGTCTTGCCAGAACGTCGTATACCTTGTTGTCCTCGTCAACGGAGAGAACAGTCATTGTCATAGTTCTTTCAGTGGAGTAAACGCCTCTGCCATATACGCAGGTGATGTCTGCGCCGCTCTTCTCGTGGAAGTCTACCATGGGCTTGATATCCATATTTGCAACCACATTGGAGTCAGCCAGAACAACGTACTCAGCGTCGGACTCACGGATGAACTCAGCTGCGCCTGCCAGAGCCTCAAGACGACCTCTGTAGATGCCGCTGCCTTCGCTTCTGTAGGGAGGCAGGATGTGCAGACCGCCTGTCTTTCTTGCCAGATCCCACTCACTGCCCATTCCGAGATGGTCCATCAGGGAGTAGTAGTTCTGCTTTGTGATAATACCAACCTGTGTGATTCCCGAGTTGACCATGTTGGAGAGAGGGAAGTCGATCATACGGTATCTTGCACCGAAGGGAACGCTCGCCATTGCTCTGCCCTTTGTCAGTTCGGGAAGGTTTGCTTCATGCATATTAGCAAAAATAAGTCCTAAAACATTAGCCATACTTGCCATATCTAAAACATCCTTTCCAATATCAAATATCCTTAGAGATCATTGCCTTGGGTGCGGCAACAGCGTTGGGGGATACATTTACGTTGTGACCGATTACCGCAACGCCCCACTGGGACTTATCCTCGATGCGCTCGGGACGATCGCCCACATGTGCGCCCTCTCCGATAACACAGTTCTCGCCTACGATTGCGTATTCAACAACTGCCCCCTTCTTGATGGTGGAGCCGGGCATGATGATACTGTCTGTTACAACTGCGCCTTCCTCGATGGTAACGCCTGCGAACAGCACGGAGAAATCAACTGTACCGTAGATCTCACAGCCTTCTGCAACCATAGAGTTTTCGATCTTGCTGTTCGTACCGGTGTAGTGAGGAGGCATAACAGGGTTTCTGGAGTAGATCTTCCAGCTGTCATCCAGCAGATCCAGAGGAACGTTGGGATCCAGCACGTCCATATTAGCTTCCCAGAGGGAGTCGATAGTACCAACGTCCTTCCAGTAGCCGTCGAAGTGGTATGCAACCATCTTTTCGTTGTTAGCGAGCATCATGGGGATGATGTTCTTGCCGAAGTCCTTGGTAGCGCCCTCGTCGTTCTCGTTGTCGATGAGGTGCTTTCTCAGCTTGGACCATGTGAATACATAGATACCCATGGAAGCGAGGTTGGACTTGGGCTCTGCGGGCTTCTCTGCGAACTCGTAGATAGTGCCGTCGGGGTTAGCGCTCATGATACCGAAACGGGGAGCCTCTTCCCACGGAACTTCCAGAACAGCGATAGTAGCGTCAGCGTTCTGAGCCTTGTGGAAGTCCAGCATTTTGGAGTAATCCATCTTGTAGATGTGGTCACCGGAAAGGATAACTACATACTCGGGATTGTATCTGTCTACGAAACCGATGTTCTGGTAGATAGCGTTAGCTGTACCGGAGTACCATGCCTTACCCGAAGCTGTTTCGTAAGGGGGCAGTACATGTACGCCGCCGTGCGCACGGTCGAGACCCCAGGGCTGACCGTTGCCGATGTACTCGTTAAGCACCAGAGGCTGATACTGTGTAAGTACGCCTACGGTGTCGATACCGGAGTTTACGCAGTTGGAAAGCGGGAAGTCGATGATCCTGTATTTGCCGCCGTAAGGTACAGCAGGCTTTGCCATGTCCTGAGTCAGTGCATAGAGTCGGCTGCCCTGACCGCCGGCAAGCAGCATGGCTACGCACTCTTTTTTGATGTGATTCATATATTTCCTCCTGTCCCGACATTTCTGTCGTGATATTAGCTTGTTTCAAGGGGATATCCCCGATATTTTACTTGCTTGCTTTAGCCTTCTTGGCAGCTTCCTTGGCTGCCTTTTCTTCTGCAGCCTTAGCTTCTGCCTCAGCCTTTTCGGCTGCTGCTTCAGCGGGGGTCTTGCGCTTGTTCTTCACCTCGAAATACATCACCGACATGGGCGGCAGATCGAGGGTGATACGGAATGCTTCATCGTGGAGAGGCTCTTCCTTGGCAGTGAGGGTACCGTTTGTTATACCTGAGCCGCCATACTTCTCATCATCAGAGTTGAAGATCTCCTTATAATCAGCGTAATAAGGAACACCGATATCGTATACCTCGTGACGAACAGGCTGGAAATTGCATACGCAGATTATCTCGTCCTTGTTCTTTGCGATACGTCTGAAGGCGATAACGCTGTTCGCATTATCCTCGCTGGATATCCAGTGGAAGCCCTCCCAGCTGGTGTCGCATTCCCACAGCGCGGGAACATCCTTATACAGCTTGTTCAGATCCTTCACATACTGGTGCAGCTTGTAGTGAGGCTCAAACTCCAGAACCTCCCAGTCAAGACCTGTCTGGAAGTTCCACTCCTTGTACTGAGCGAATTCCTGACCCATGAACATCAGCTTCTTACCGGGATGTGCTGTCATGTAGCCAAGGAACGTGCGCATGGAGTTGAAGCGGTATTCTCTGGGACCGCCCATCTTATCAAGCATCGAACACTTTCCGTACACTACCTCATCGTGGGATATAGGCAGGATAAAGTTCTCGGAGAATGCATAGTAGAACGAGAAGGTCACCAGATTGTGATTATAGGGTCTAGAAAGAGGATCCATGGACATATAGCGGAGCATATCGTTCATCCAGCCCATGTTCCACTTGAAGTTGAAGCCAAACCCGCCGATATCCGCAGGCTTTGTTACCATAGGCCATGCAGTGGATTCCTCTGCGATCATCATTATGTATGGGTGCTCCTTGAAGAGAGCCGCATTCAGCTTCTGCAGGAACGCAACAGCTTCAAGATTCTCATGACCGCCGTATGCGTTGGGGCGCCATTCGCCGCCCTGTCTGTCGTAATCGAGGTACAGCATGGATGCAACAGCATCTACTCTGAGACCGTCGATATGATATTTCTCTATCCAGTAATTAGCATTGGATACCAGGAACGACTGTATCTCGGGCTTACCCCAGTCGAAGATATGTGTTCCCCAGTTCTTATGCTCACGCTTCAGAGGATCGTCATATTCGTAGCAGCTGGTGCCATCGAACTCATACAGACCCGCAGCATCCTTCGGGAAGTGGGCGGGAACCCAGTCCACGATAACGCCGATGCCTGCCTTGTGGCACTTGTCCACGAAGCTCATGAAGTCGTGGGGAGTACCGAAACGGGAAGTGGGCGCAAAGTATCCTATCTGCTGATAGCCCCAGGAGCCGTCGTACGGGAACTCTGCTATGGGCATAAGCTCCACATGGGTATAGCCCATCTCCTGTACATAGGGGATAAGCTCATCGGCAAGGCGCTTGTAGTCGTAATAACACTCGCCATCCTTCTTCCATGAGCCGATATTTACTTCATAGATATTTGCGGCGCTGTCATAGATGTTCTTCTTTGCGAGCGCCTCCATGTACTTGCCGTCTGACCACTTGAAGCCGTCCAGATCATAGAACTTACTTGCCGTATTGGGACGAAGCTCCATGTGATATCCATAAGGATCCGCCTTCAGCTTGATAAGTCCGTCAGGACTTTCAATGCTGAACTTGTAGTTGTCGTACTGCTTTATACCTTCGATGAAAAGCTCCCAGATACCGCCGTCGCTGATCTTTGCCATATAGTTGCGGTTTCTGTCCCAGTGATTGAAATCGCCGACTATGCTGACAGATCTTGCATGGGGAGCCCATACTCTGAACACTGCACCGTCTTTTCCGTCTTTTTTCATTTTATGGGCGCCGAAGAACTCGTATGCATGGGAGTTCTCGCCCTGATGGAAAAGATGGAGCGGCACACTGTACTCTTCAGGCACAATGATCGCCATTTACATACCTCCTAGAAAAAAGTAAAAATACACCCCTCTTGCATAAATCAACCGTTGCTTCAGCTGCAAGAAAGTATAATTTCTCATAATTATTGTACCATATCATCCGTTTTATTTCAATAGTTTTGTTGATTTTTCATGTTTATTGCTATTTTTTTATCAATAGGTTTGGTGGAATTGACCAAGTTTTTTCAACCCTTTAAAATTAAATCGCCTATGTTCGATTAGTTTAGATATGTTTCGCTTATGAGTAATAAAAAACCTCCCGCCTGCATTGGCGGGAGAAATGTTATTTATACATTATCTTATCGGTGTTGAGCTTATCGTTATATCCCATGTAGTAACCCAGCTGCGTAGCTGCAGGTATGAGTGCATAATATGCCAGCATCAGCACAGGGAACAGCACAGACATATTGTCGATGCGACTGAGCGATGTGTGCCATGCGTCGATATTTGCCTCTGCGGTGGGAATAAAGGTGTTCACGAACGGATAAGCGCTGCTGCTGATGAATGAATATGTCATCAGTGTATCCTCTTCGGGGAAGAACAGCTTGTTAAGCAGCAGAACGATGGTAGGCGCTGCTGCGGCAAGATACATCAGTAAACCGATGAAAATCCAGCGGTATTTCAGCGGAGATTCAACTCTGCCGTGCTTTACAAGACTTCTTTCTGCGCATCCATCCTGCCATGCAACAGTGAACATCAGCATATAGAATACTGCGCTGCAGCAAGCAATTGATAGAATATTTGTGAACAGGTTCATGCCGAACATGGAGAGCGCCATTGTCATTATCAGGCACATGATGTTGCCGAGTATGATAAATCCAATACCTTTCAGCAGCAGGAAATAAAATGGTTTTCTTTTCATCTGTACTCCTTGTAAAAAAAGCAAATAATCCTTTGTTATCGGGCAATACTAGTGTAGAAGAACACCCGAAAGAGAGGTTATGATAATATGAATGATTTTAAAAACCGCCAAAGCTCAGAGATACTGAAGAGCGTATACAAAAACGCTGATATGGCATACGAAGCCAGCGGAGATGTACTGAAATACTGCGTGAATTCAAAGCTTCGTGGCGAGATCAACGCAGAGCGTGAACGCTATCGCAGTGTTGCTTCTCAGGCGAGAGCGGAGCTTGTACGCCGTGGCAGCGTGCCTAAGTCGTATCCTGCTTATACCAGACTCATGACCAAAATGGGTATTGGCATGAAGGCAATGCAGGATCCGAGCGCCCAGAGCATGGCAGAGCTTATGGTAAGAGGAACTACTATGGGCATCATTGACATGACCCATGCCCTGAACAGCTCATCCAAGGCGGAGGATCGCATCCGCACCGATGCAGCTGCGTTGCTCAAAAGGGAACAGCAGTTCTGCGACAATCTGAAAAAATATCTGTGAGAAAGCGCTCAGTATATACTGACAACACCGCATGCGATATTACAATTCGCACAGGAGTGGAGGCTGACGGCTCGCCTGCAGTGCTGGCGCCGACAATTACAACGCCGATAGCGGAACTGATTACAGAATCGGGGGATTAGTCCTCGGCAGGGGGATTGACCACGTTGCCTGTAGCGATGTTGTGGAACACCTCTAATGCACGCTCACGCTGAAGCTTTGCATCCTCGTCGTTGCCTGTCATGTCCTTATATTCGCCACGGACGTAAATTCCCACCATATCGGGGCAGCTTTCCCAACGGGCGAATTCATTGAAATCGGTGGTGTTAAGCTGCAGACCTACGTTCTCGTACAGAACTGCATCGGGATATTTTTCAGAGAAGTCCATAAAAAACTGTATCTCATCGTCGTTGGCCATTTCAGCGATCCTCGTAACAATACCCTCGTCGGCAAGGAACAGCTGGCTGTCGCCCGTAATAACTTCCGCTGAGAATTTGAAACTATCGGAATCGGTAAACTGGTTTGCGCCGTTTTCAGTTGAGAGGTTGATGAAATTCACTCCCACATGAACGTAGCCGTTGCCGTCGAAATCCGGACAGTAGCGCTCTATCGCTTCTTCGATATCGAACTGCTTGACGTAGATACCACTGGCATTTGTTGTGGAAACGGCTATGACATAAAGGTCTTCCTTTTCCTGTGTAATGGTATCATATGCCATATATCCGATGACCAACGCAGCTATAACGCCGACGATAACATACCATTTATTATGGTAGAAGAAGTTTTCGACCTTTTTCCAGCCGTGAAGCTCGGGGATCTCCTGAGGCTTGTCCACTTCTATGATATCGCTGTCCTCGACAATGCCCTGCTTCAGTTTCAGAAGCTCTCTTTTTTCCCGAAGCAGGCGTTCCTGCTCGCTTTCTTTGTTATTTGCCATATAAGACCTCCATGGGGCAGTGGTGCGATAATAGCACCATAAAATTTTAATCTGTAATTATCAAGCCGCCGCTGTATGCGACGGCTTTGATTATTCTGACTAAGCCGTTACATCGGCAGCGCAGTTTATCAGCTGATAGGCTTCATTGTGGGGAACAGCAGAACATCTCTGATGCTTGCGGAATCTGTCAGCAGCATAACAAGTCTGTCGAAGCCGAAGCCCAGACCACCTGTCGGAGGCAGACCGTATTCCAGAGCGGTGATGAAGTCCTCGTCCACCTGAGCGTCGTTGCCACCCTGAGCACGCTTAGCAGCAACCTGCTTAACAAAGCGCTCACGCTGGTCGATAGGATCGTTCAGCTCGGAGAATGCGTTACCGAACTCGGTACCGTTGATGAAGTACTCAAAACGCTCAGTGAATGCAGGGAACTCAGGCTTTCTCTTTGCGAGCGGAGAGTTCTCTACGGGATAATCATAAATAATAGTAGGCTGAATGAGCTTGTCCTCAACGAACGCCTCAAAGAATGCAATCAGAACGTGGCCCTTTGTGGAGTTGTCGTCCAGTTCATCCTCGATGTGGTGTTCCTTTGCACATGCTCTTGCTGCAGCGTCATCTGCCCAGTCGAAGTAATCAACACCTGCGTACTTCTTGACAGCCTCGATCATGGTAAGACGCTCCCAGGGCTTGCCTACAGCGATCTCGTGACCCATATAGGGAACGGTATCTGTGCCGCAAACCTTGAGGGTAACTGTTCTGTACAGATCCTCGATCAGATCCATCATGCCGAAGTAGTCGATATATGCCTGATACATTTCGATGGAGGTGAACTCAGGGTTGTGAGTAGCGTCCATACCCTCGTTACGGAAGATACGGCCAACCTCGTAAACCTTGTCGAAGCCGCCTACGATCAGTCTCTTTAAGTACAGCTCGGTCTCTATGCGCATATACATATCGATATCCAGAGCGTTGTGGTGTGTCTTGAATGGACGAGCAGCAGCGCCGATCTCCAGTGTGTGGAGAACAGGAGTGTCTACCTCGATATATCCGTGAGAATCAAGGAAGTTTCTGATCTCACGCAGGATGAGAGAACGCTTAACGAAGGTGTCCTTTACCTCGGGATTTGCGATGAGGTCGAGGTAGCGCTTTCTGTAACGCTCCTCCTTATCCTTCAGACCGTGCCACTTTTCGGGCAGGGGCAGCAGGGATTTGGAGAGCAGAGTGATCTCCTCAGCGTGAACGGATATCTCGCCCATCTTTGTGCGGAATACCTTGCCCTTGATGCCGATGATATCGCCGAGATCCCACTTCTTGAACTCAGCGTAGGCATCCTCGCCCACATCATCCTTGCGCACATAAACCTGCATTCTGTCAGAGCCGTCACGGATATCCATGAAGCTTGCCTTACCCATGATGCGGCGTGTCATCATACGGCCTGCGATAGCTACATCTGTGTTTTCAAGCTCATCAAAGCGGTCACGGATCTCCTTGTTGTAGATAGTAACATCGTACTTTGTGATCTTATAAGGATCCTTATCTGCTTCCTTCAGCGCGGTAAGCTTTTCGAGTCTCACGCGGTGCTGTTCATCCAGCTCCTCAGCAGAGATCT
Source organism: Oscillospiraceae bacterium (assembly GCA_045531575.1). Lineage (GTDB taxonomy): Bacteria > Bacillota > Clostridia > Oscillospirales > Ruminococcaceae > CAG-115. The sequence continues at coordinate 19,696 of JAZSEG010000010.1, forward strand.
CGGTCATTTCGAGTTCTTCGTTTGCCATGTTTATTCTTCCTCCTTCTTACTGATCTCCAGGATCTTGAACTGAAGCATTCCGGAAGGAGCTTCAACGTCAACTGTTTCGCCGATCTTGTGGCCCAGCAGCGCTGCGCCGATAGGGGATTCATCAGACATCTGACCCTTATCGATATTTGCTTCGCTGGTGCCTACGATCTGGAATTCCATCTCCTCTTCCATCTCGATGTCGAGTATCTTTACAACGTTACCGATACCAACCTTCTCGGTTGTGATATCATCAGCGTCGATGACCTGAGCGTGAGCGAGAGTTGCCTCGATCTCTGCGATACGGGACTCTACGATGCCCTGCTCGTTCTTTGCTTCATCGTATTCACTGTTCTCGGAAAGGTCACCGAAGGAAAGTGCGACCTTGATCTTTTCTGCTACCTCACGGCGCTTTACGGTCTTGAGGTTTTCAAGCTCCGCTTCAAGCTTTGCTACGCCGTCCTTGGTCAGTACTGTAATAGGCTTGTTCATGTTAGGTTGTCCTCCATTTATTTATTTACGGTGTCTACCGTGGAAATGCTTTATCATGCTGCGGATGCAGCGGTGATGATCTCTATTGCTTTCTGCAACTGTGCATCGCTTTCGGGAGTGAGATCCTCGATAGCTGCATCAATGTTGAGTTCAACGAGATAATCAGGCTTCAGACCTGTTTCATCCCATGTGCCGGATTTCGTTAGATAAACCTTTGCGGTTGAGATGGTGAGAGCGCTGCCGTCAGAAAATTCGTAGGTGTTCTGCATTACTGCCTTACCATAGGTATGGGTTCCTACGATCATTGCGCCGCATTCATCACGAAGCGCTCCTGCGAAAAGCTCTGCTGCTGATGCGGTGCGTCCATCTACGAGAATGACCATCGGGAGATCGAAGATAGTATCCGAATCTGTTTCCACAATGGCCTTTCGGCTGCCGTCTGCGTATTCCGCAGTGGCAACTGTAGCGGCAGGAATGAAACGGTTGAGTATCGGCTTCAGTGCGCTCACAAGACCGCCGCTGTTCTGGCGGACATCGATGATAAGTGATTCAGCACCTGTGGTGTTCATGATGTTGAGCACATTAGCGAACTGTTCTGCTGTTTTGGCATTGAAGGTAGAAATGCGAACATACGCAACGTTGTTGTCAAGAAACTTGCCTGTAACGGATTCTATTTCAAGCTGCTGGCGGATAAGATTGACAGACACTTCCTCGCCGTCACGCAGCAGCTTCAGCGCAACACGGGTTCCGACTTCGCCGGAAAGACGTTCTTCGGCAGCGTCGGCTCCCATCGAAAGCAGGCTCTTGCCGTCAATCTCGGTGATAACGTCGCCGGCAATGACGCCGTTCAGCTCGGCTGAGCTACCCTTATACACGTTTGTGACCTTCAGATATCCGCTGCCGTCGTTCTCGACCTCAAAGCCTGCGCCGAGGATAACACCATCGTTCGCCTGCTGGATCTCATAATATGAGGAGCTGGACATATAGCTTGCGTAGCGGTCATTGAGTCCGCTTACATAGCCGTTTATGATGCTGTTTTCTATATTTTCTTCATTGAGGGTACCGATGTAGTTATTGCGCACTGCTGCGTCTATCTCACGAAGCTTCGCATACATGCCCTCGTATTTTTCTGCCGTGCCTATCTTTGAGTTATACACATTAAGCGATACAGCCCATGTCAGCACGAAGGTTATGGCGCAGCCGATCGCAACCAGACTTATGGCAACGCCGAGAGATATCTTTTTATTCAAGCTGAAATTCCTTTCGTTTGCGATCGTTAAACATTCAGGTGCTTACCGGTGCTTATCACCGTACCCATTGCGCCCAACAGCGCACCTGCAGCGCAATTTAATGCAAGCACGATCCATCTGATATCCTCGAAGGGGATGAGATTGAACACGCCGAACATCTGCCAGAGTGTCATATCCTCACCAAACAGGGAGTACACCGCATTGTAGATCGCCCAGGTAACTCCCCAGGATACTGCGCCTGCAACGATGCCGATGAACATTCCTTCAACAAAGAATGGGATCTTTATGAATCCGTTGGTGGCTCCCACATATCGCATGATGGAGATCTCGTTTCTGCGGGAATAAACACTGGAGCGTATAGCGTTTGATACGATGAATACGCTTACAACTACAAGTACAGTCAGCACTGTTGTTGCGATGATAGAGAAGGTGTTTCTGATGTTCACCAGAACACCTGCGAAATCATAGGGCGCCTTTACCTTTTCTACGCCTTCAATCTCGGTTATAAGATTTACGATATGGCGGATCTTTGTGAGGTCATCCACACGCACCATGAAGGTTTCTGGCATCGGGTTTTCGTCGAGATAATCCAGAAGCTCTGCCTGCTCAGCCATATCCTCTCTGAAATCCTCCAGCGCCTGTTCCTTGGTGATATGCTCGATGTCTGATATGTCGGAATTGTTCTGAAGAACATCGCGTATATGTGCGATCTGGCTTTCGGTAACGCCTTCTTCGAGATAGATAGCTATCTCGTTGGTGTTTTCGATATTGCTCATTACGATATTTACATTTATCATAAGCAGCACTGCGCAGCTTACGAGAAGGAGGCTCACCGCCAGTATGCTGAAGCTTGCGAATGACATGACCCAGTTTTTCCATACCGAGGATATGCCTTTTTTAACAAGGTATGTGACATTACTCGTCCTCATTCTGACCTCCGATATTTTCATCAAATGTTATGGTGCCGCCGTCAAGGTTGATTATTCTGCCGCCGAAGTGCTTGACCAAGTCATGCTCATGAGTTACCATGACCACGGTGGTTCCGCAGCGATTGATCTCCTTGAGAAGCTCCACTATTTCGTAGGACAGCTTGGGATCGATATTTCCTGTAGGCTCATCAGCGATGATGAGACCCGGGTCGTTTGCAAGCGCTCTTGCTATAGCAACACGCTGCTGCTCACCGCCCGAAAGCTCCTTGGGACGGCTCTTCGCCTTGTGGGCGAGATCCACCAGATTCAGCACATACGGAACACGCTGCTTGATGAATTTCATGGGCTGATCCGCAATACGCAGCACGAATGCCACATTTTCATACACGTTCAGCTCCTGTATAAGGCGGAAGTCCTGGAACACCACTCCGATGGAGCGGCGGAATTTTGCTATCTTATTGCCTTTGGTCTTGGCGAGGTTATGACCGTTTACGAACACTCTTCCCGAGGAGGGCTCGATCTCACGAAGAAGCAGCTTCATCAGGGTGGATTTACCTGCGCCGCTTTCGCCCACGATAAAAACGAACTCGCCGTCATTGATTCTCAGGTTGATATCCTGAAGTGCGTCAACGCCGCTGGAATAATGCACATTGACGTTCTTGAGCTCTACCATGTTTTATACTCCTAATTAAAATTCCCCGTGCTGTTGTTTCTGTTTTTTTGTGTGTCTTAAATACATTCAAAGGCTGTCCCGAATGACAGTGAGATTCGGGGCAGCCAATGTCTTTTTTCCTGTTGCAGGACGCCCTGCGGGTGATTAGAACTTTGTGGGATTAGCTGCGAGATACTTCTTTACCATCAGTGCGATCTTGAAGATGATAGCATGATCGAACTCACGCAGATCGAGACCTGTCAGCTTCTTGATCTTGTCAAGACGGTATACCAGTGTATTTCTGTGAACGAACAGCTTTCTGGAGGTCTCGGAAACGTTCAGGCTGTTCTCGAAGAACTTCTGGATGGTGAAGAGTGTCTCGTGATCGAGGGACTCGATGGAGTTCTTCTTGAATACTTCCTTCAGGAAGGTCTCGCAGAGTGTTGTGGGCAGGTGATAGATCAGTCTTGCGATACCCAGGTTATCGTAGCTTACGATGTTCTTGTCGGTATCGAATACCTTACCTACTTCAAGCGCAGTCTGAGCCTCCTTGAAAGAGCGTGCCAGATCCTTCACACCTACGACAGGTGTACCGATTCCGACATTCACCTTTGTGAAGAACTCGCTGGACAGTGTATCGGAGATGGAACGTGCCAGCTTTTCGAGGTCACGCACATCGATGTTGTTCTTTACTTCCTTTACAAGAACGATGTCGTTTTCTGTGATGTTGAACACGAAGTCCTTGTTCTTGTCGGGGAACAGGTTCTGGATAACGTCATAAGCAGAAACATCGTTGGAGGAGATAACGTTGATGAGGAACACGACTCTGCTGATGTCAGCGTTGAAGTGCAGCTCACGGGCTTTCAGGCTGATATCGCCGGGAAGCACGTTGTCGAGGATGATGTTCTTTACGAAGTTGTTTCTGTCATACTTCTCATCGTAGTACTGCTTGATGCCGGAAAGAGAGATAGCGATAACGCTTGCATACTTTGCAGCAGGCTCGTCAGTACCCTCTACGAATACTGCGTAATCAGGCTTAACGTGAACGCCGAAGGGCTTGTAAGTATAGCCGTCACGGATGAATACCTCGTGAGAATCGCCAAGCTCGATGGAGAAGAAGTCGTTTCCGCCGCCCACTCTTGTGAGATCACTGCAGGCAATGATGGTGCCGTTTTCGTCGATAACACCGATAACGCGGTTTACCGCATCCTTCATCTGATGAACGATACCCTGGAACAGTCTGTTTGACATTGTTTTTACCTCTTTCTGTAAAATGTCGGGAAAGCATTCCCTTTCTTCCCGAGCCATTGACCTGATCCCTCTGGATCGGCAGGAAGAACAGGGGCATACTGACCTGTCGTCTGATGTTGGTATGTATCGCTTTGTGCATTTTTCACATTTGTTTCCCCGAAAAATGACATAGCTAACGCTCAGAGTAATATACTCTAATCTATATTGTACTAAAAAAATCAAAAAAAATCAAGTCTTTTTTATGTAATATGTAAAAGTTTCTTGTTTTTTTTCGCCATACTTGAAAAAAGGCAGAAAAAGTTATATAATAAAATGGAATAGATATGTTTCGGAGAGGGATATTTTTCCGAAAATATATTAAATTTTGTAGAAAAAGAGGTAGATTATACTATGTGTAATTGCGAGAAGGAAAAGTTCTATATAACCACCCCGATATACTATCCCTCGGGAAACCCCCATATCGGACACTGCTACACCACTGTTGCGTGTGATGCTATCGCTCGCTTCAAGAGGATGCAGGGATATGATGTAATGTTCCTGACGGGTACGGACGAGCATGGCGCAAAGATCCAGCAGAATGCGGAGAAGGCAGGCAAGACACCTCAGCAGTATGTTGATGAGATAGTGGAGAACTTCAAGCGCCTGTGGAGCTTCATGGGCGTAAGCTACGATCGTTATGTGAGAACAACTGATCCTTACCATATCGAGACCGTACAGAACATCGTTACAAAGCTGCACGACAAGGGTCTTATCTACAAGGGCAGCTATTCGGGCAAATACTGCGTTCCCTGCGAGAGCTTCTGGACAGAGACTCAGCTTGTGGACGGCAAGTGTCCTGATTGTGGCAGAGAGGTCATCGACAGCGAGGAGGAGGCATACTTCCTCAAGCTATCCGCATACACCGAGCAGATCATCGACCTGCTGAAGAATACCGATTTTCTCCGTCCCGAGAATCGTGTAAACGAGATGGTAAACAACTTCGTAAAGGACGGTCTGGAGGATCTGTGTATCTCCAGAACTACCGTTAAGTGGGGCGTTCCGATTCCCTTTGACGACAAGCACACTGTATATGTATGGCTGGACGCACTCATTAACTATATCAGCGCTCTCGGCTATGAGAATAACACCTACGACGATTTCGAAAAATACTGGCCTGCTAATATGCACATGACCGCAAAGGAGATCGTGCGTTTCCACTCCATCGTATGGCCTGCACTGCTCATGATGCTGGATATTCCTGTGCCTAAGCGCCTTTACGGTCACGGATGGATCACATTCAACGGCGCTAAGATGAGTAAGTCTCTCGGCAACGTTGTTGATCCTTTCATCCTCGGCGAGCGCTACGGCGTTGACGCAGTACGTTACCAGATCCTGCGTGACATGCCCTACGGCAGCGACTGCAACTTCTCCAACGAGATCATGATCGGACGCATCAACACAGACCTTGCAAACGACCTCGGAAACCTTGTTTCCCGTACCGTTGCGATGGTTGAGAAGTACTTCGGCGGCACTCTCCCTGCTGACAGACAGGCTGACGCTCTCGACGAGGAGCTTCAGGGCATGGCATCCGCTCTGCGTGACAAGATTGCTCCGCTGGTGGATGAGGCTCAGCTTTCCAAGGCGCTTGAGGAGATATTCAAGGTTGTATCCCGTGCGAACAAGTACATCGACGAGACCGCTCCCTGGATACTCGCAAAGGATGAGGCAAATAAGACAAGACTTGCTACAGTTCTCTACAATCTGCTTGAGACAGTTCGTATCTGCTCCGGATTGCTGTTCCCGTTCATGCCTACAACAATGCCTAAGGTATGGGAGCAGATCGGTGCGTGTGAGAATTGTACTGCTTATGATACACTTGCAACCTTCGGCGGCCTTGCTGCTGATGTTACAGTAAAGAAGGGCGATGTTCTCTTCCCCAGAATTGATATGGATAAGGAGATCGAGGCTCTCAACGAGATGCTGAAGCCTGCTGTTACCATCCGTGAGGATGAGGATCTCGACAAGGCGAACATCATCACCATCAACCAGTTCTTCGATATCAAGCTGCGCAGCGGTGAGATAGTAGCTGCAGAGAAGATGAAGAAGGCAAAGAAGCTGCTGAAGCTGCAGATAGATGACGGCAGAGGCGGCAGACAGATCGTATCGGGAATCGCAAACTGGTATACTCCTGAGGAGCTTATCGGCAAGAAGATCATCTTCGTGGCAAACCTTGCTCCCAAGCCTCTGTGCGGTGAGGACAGCAACGGAATGATACTCGCAGCATCGGCAAGCGACGATGATGTGAGAGTTATCTTCCTCGAGGGCGACATCCCCAACGGCAGCCCTATCGGCTGATAGATACAGTCCTGCAAGGAATGCATAAGGACTGAGGTTCATTAATTACAAGGAGGTATCGTAGTGGACATTTCGAGAATGGCGAATATCGCCTCGATCAATCAGACAACGCTTACAAAATCATCCGAGCAGCGCACGGGGAACAAGACATCCACTCTTGCCTCCGAGCATACAGACAGCTATATAAAGTCACGTCAGGTCTTTACTCCTGCTTATACCAAAAGCTCCGCCAAAAAGCAGAACAGTGATAATAACTTGCTGCAGCGTGAGAATGCCGAGGATAAGGTCGGCAATGTAAAGCAGAATGAGGGCAGGGGCAGGGCTGAGCTAATGGTGCAGGGCGTTCAGCACATCATCCGTGCCATGTTCGTGAAGCAGGGCGAGGTGCTTTCGGGCAGCGTTCCCAGTGTAGGTGCAAAGCTTTACGCAGAGGAGCTGCTGGATCAGATACGCCAGCTGTACGGCAACGATAAGGTGGATGAGAATTTGCCCGAATACTGGAACGCAGAGCCTACGGCTGACAGACTCATGCTGTTTTTTGAGTGCGTTTCGGTAGATGATGACAAGACTGCGCTGCTTGACCGTGCTTTCAACGGTGCGTTCAGGGAGACTGAGGAGCTTTTCGGCGGCAGGGGACATCTTCCCCTTGAAAGCTACGAGACACGCTCCATCATCAAGGAAAAATATTTTGATCCACGGGGCGTATAACAATGGGAATCATAGATACACACGCACATTATCTGGCGGAGGATTTCGGCGAGGAGCTGTATCCTCTCGTAGAAAGTCTTCCGTCCTTCGATGTTGAAAAGGTCATTGCCGTGGGATATGATCTGAGATCGAGCCGTGAGGAGATCGCTCTCGCAAACAGATACAGCCATGTTTTTGCGGCTGCGGGGGTGCATCCCGAAAACTGCTATGATCTTCCTGAAAACTGGCTTGCCGAGTTGGAAGAAATGCTCCACGACGAGCGCATCTGCGCTCTCGGCGAGATCGGATTTGATTATCATTACGATAACACAGATAAAGCAGTGCAGGCAACGGTGTTCGAGCAGCAGCTCATACTGGCTGAAAAACTCGGGCTGCCTGTTATCATCCATTCCCGTGACGCTTGCGAGGACACTATGAATATGCTGAAGAAGCATCGTCCGAAGGGAGTTCTGCATTGTTTTTCAGGCAGCGCGGAGACCGCTGCGGAGGTCGTGAAGCTGGGTATGTACATCGGCTTTACGGGCGTGCTTACGTTCAAGAATGCGAAAAAGGCAGTGGCGGCGTGCGAGGCGGTTCCTCTGGACAGGCTGCTTCTGGAAACGGATTGCCCATATATGGCACCTGTTCCTCACAGAGGCAAGCGCTGTGACAGCTCGATGCTGCAGTTTACAGCGGCAAGAATGGCTGAGATAAAGGGAGTTTCCACCGATGACATGATAGCCATTGCAAAAGAAAATGCTGAAAGGCTGTTCGGAATCTGATAATAGAACAGAATACGAACTGTCCTTGAAAAATATAAAGGAGTAAATATGGACGCAGACAGTCGAAGTACGAATACGAACGAACAAAATGAAAAGCCTAAGCGCCGCAAAATACGCAGGTTTCTGCTGGGATGGCTCATCGCACTGAATGACGGAACGACAAAGTTCCTGAAATGGGCGCTTGGCAATGATTACCGTGATTTCACCGAGGATGAAGTGCTTGACATGGTGGATGCCATGGCAAAGACCCCCGGCGAAGAGGGCGACGATAATGTTATCGAGGAAGCCTCGGCGCAGATGATAAACAACATCTTTGAGTTCAATGATCTGACAGCGGAGGATGTTATGACCCACCGCACAAACATCGTTGGCGTTGAGAAGAATGTTTCACTGGACGATATCATCTATCTTGCGCTGGATATGGGTTTCTCCAGAATACCTGTGTACGAGGGCAGCATCGATAAGATAATCGGTATCATCATTGTAAAGGATCTGCTGTGCCTTGTGGGAGAGAAGGATCTCTCCACGTTCAACATCAACGATTTCCTGAGGGATGTCATCTTCATACCCGAAGCCTGTCCCTGTTCGGATACCTTCCAGTCGCTGACCTCGCTTAAATCAGGTATGGCGGTGGTCGTGGATGAATACGGCGGCACTGCAGGTATCGTTACTCTTGAGGATATCATTGAGGCGGTAATGGGCAATATTCAGGATGAGTACGACGACGAAAAGACCGAGATAGTGAAGATCGGCGAGGAGCAGTATGATGTTATCGGCGAGGCTGATCCTGAGGAAGTGTTACGACTGTTCGGCGTTGAACTGCCCGAGGAGCACGAGTACGAGACGATAGCAGGTTTCATTACCGATAAGCTCGGTTATATTCCCGAGGGCGATGAGATAGTTCCTCCCAGTGTGGATTATGAGGGCGTTCATCTCGTGGCACTGCATATTGAGGATAGATGCATTATTAAGGTGCGTGTTTCCAAAGCGGAGCCTGATGCAGAAAATTCCGATGAAGAATAAATTCAGCCGCTTGCATTTGCAGGCGGCTTTGTGCATATCGCAATTGACATTTCACAGCGGTGTTGCTATAATTGTCGTAGACAAGATTATCAGGAGATTTTATTATGACAGAATATGAAAGAATGCGGAATGGAATGATATATGATTGCTTCGACGAGGAGCTTGGCAGGGAGCAGTCCCGAAGCCATCGCCTTTGTGACGAGTACAACCGCACTGCTTATGATGAGGCGGAGAAAAGAGGAACGCTGCTGAAGGATTTGTTTGAAGTGGCTGAATTTGAGGGATTTCGTGCGATGGAAAAGCCGATATTTGTCGATAACGCAAAGGAGCTTCATATCGGAAAGAATTTCTATTCAAACGTTTATTTTTCATATATAGGAGGAGCGCCTGCGGAGATAGGCGATAATGTGTTTATCGGCCCGTTCTGCACATTAGCAACGGGTATACATTCCCTGATTGCTGAGGAGCGCCGTGTCAGCACCGATGAAAACGGTGTGATGCATGATTATGAGTACGGCAGGCCGATCAGAATAGGCAACGATGTGTGGATAGCCGCAAACGTTACGATATGCGGCGGCGTTACTATCGGAGACGGCGCTGTTATCGGTGCAGGCTCGGTAGTCACAAAGGATATCCCTGCCGGTGTGTTTGCTGCGGGAAATCCCTGCAGGGTCATCCGTGAGATAACCGAGAATGACAGTATGTATCTCAGAGCAAAGCGTGACTGATATAGAAAGAACAAAGGGAAGAGAAAATGTATTTATTACTTTTGGCTGTAATTTATCTGGCGTTTATAAGTCTGGGTCTGCCTGATTCGCTGCTTGGCTCGGCTTGGCCTACAATAAACAGTGAATTTGATGTGCCGATATCCTATATGGGAATAGTATCGATGATAATTTCGGGCGGCACTATCATTTCAGGGCTTATGTCCGAGCGACTTACAAACAAATTCGGCACAAGGATGGTCACCACAGTGAGCGTGCTGCTGACAGCGGTTGCAATGTTGGGATTTTCGTTCTGTACTGAGTTCTGGCAGCTGTGTTTGTGGGGAATACCTTATGGTTTCGGTGCAGGTGCTATTGACGCTGCGCTTAACAATTATGTTGCATTGTACTATAGCTCGAAGCACATGAGCTGGCTGCATTGCTTCTGGGGTGTTGGTACGATAATCAGTCCGTATATCATGAGCTATGCGCTGACGCACGGCGTGTGGACGGAGGGCTACAGTACAGTGTCGTATATCCAGTTCGGAATTGCTGTAGTCATGGTGGCGGCGCTGCCACTGTGGAAGATAAATCGTTCGACAGGCGAAAGCGGAGAGAACACAAAGCCATTGGGAATTAAGGGCGCTCTTAAAATAAAAGGTGTGCCATACCTGCTTACGGGATTTATGGCATATTGTGCTGCTGAAGCTACGGCGATGCTGTGGGCAAGCAGTTATCTCGAGGGCACAAGAGGTGCGACTAAGGATGAGGCAGCAGCGCTGGGTTCGCTGTTTTTCATCGGAATAACCGCAGGGCGCTTCTTGTCGGGATTTATCTCGGATAAGATAGGTGATAACAGGATGATACGCCTAGGCACGGGAATAGCATTAGCTGGTGTTGTATTGCTGGTGTTCCCGATAAAACTGTTGTCTATCATAGGTTTTGTGGTGATAGGTCTGGGTTGCGCCCCCGTGTATCCCTGTATAATCCACTCCACGCCAGCTAATTTTGGTGCTGAGAATTCGCAGGGCATTATCGGCATACAGATGGCGAGCGCCTATGTCGGATCCACCTTTATGCCGCCGCTTTTCGGAATAATTGCAAATCACATCAGCCTGCAGCTCATGCCGCTGTATATGGCGTTTTTCCTGATACTGCTGTTGGTGATGATCGCGAAAACTGAGAAAGCATGCAGAAAATGACGATGGGGGACTTATGGAACTTAAACTGATAAAAGCTTCAGAAAAATACAGGCGGCAGATATGCGATATGCTTGACGAATGGTATGCAAGTGGAGAGAAGATCATCCCTTATGCCATCCGTAAGATGGACTATCACGACTTCGATGAGTATTTGGACAGCCTTGAAGTAAAGGATACAAGCGGCAGACTTGTGCCTGATTCTACCTTTTTCTGCCTTGATACGGAACGAGATGTTGTGGTTGGTGCGGTAAATATCAGGCATTATCTCAACGAAGGGCTGTTACTGAACGGCGGTCATATCGGTGATGGTGTAAGACCATCTGAAAGACGAAAGGGCATCGCAACAAGAATGATTTCCCTTGCACTGGATGAATGCAGGGCGCTTGGAATAGAAAAAGTTCTTATGGTGTGTGATAAGGAAAACCTAGGCTCGGCAAGGAGCATCGTGAATAACGGCGGTGTTCTGGAAAACGAAGTAATAGTCGATGGAATAACGGAACAGCGATATTGGATAGATATATCGGAATAGAGAGGTAACTGATGGATAACACAAACTGGGGACAGAGCGTCACAGGCGTTGTAATAAAAGATGGCAAGGTGCTTCTTGCCCGCCACACCTACGGCGGTGGAAAGGGTCTGCTGATAATCCCGGGCGGATATGTGAATTTCGGCGAAACTCCTCAGGATGCGCTGAAGCGTGAATATATGGAAGAAGCGCATATTGAGATCGAGCCACGGGAGATCATCGGTATCCGTTTCAATATGCATGATTGGTATATTGCATTCAGGGCAGAGTATGTCTCGGGTGAAGCCGTATCTGATAACGATGAGAACAGCGAGGTGCTGTGGCTCGATATATCCGAAGCGCTGACGAGAGATGACGTTCCTGAGCTTACAAAGAAGCTGATAGAAAGCGCTGTTAACGGAAACAACGGATTCCATCGTAAAGAATATGAAGGCAGCACGAAGCATGCGCCTTATTCTCTGTACTGCAAGTAAATGAAAGGAGACGCTTATGCGCCGTGACCGAAAAAAAGCAGCAGCTGAGATGATAGAGCTGCTTAAAACGGAGTACCCCGAGGTTAAATGTGCACTCATATATAATCAGCCGCATGAGCTGCTTATCGCTACACGCCTTTCGGCACAATGCACCGATAAGCGTGTGAATATGGTAACGCCTGCACTGTTCGGTCGTTTCCCTACAGTAGATGCATTTGCTGATGCCGATGTATCAGAGGTGGAGGAGCTTATCCGTACCTGCGGTCTGTTCAAGACAAAGGCGCAGGATATCGTGCTTATGTGCAGGATGCTGCGTGATATCCACGGCGGAAAAGTCCCTGACAGCATAGAGGAGCTGACGAAGCTCCCGGGCGTGGGCAGAAAGACCGCAAATCTTATCGTCGGTGACCTTTACGGTCAGCCCGCATATGTCTGCGATACCCATGTCATAAGGCTGACAAATCGCCTCGGTCTCTCTGATACAAAGGATGCAGGCAAGGTGGAGAAGCAGCTGAGAGAGGTCATCCCGCCTGAGGAGAGCCTGAATTTCTGCCATCGTCTTGTTTGGCACGGACGAGGAGTATGCTCGGCAAGGGCACCAAGGTGTGAGGCCTGCGTGCTGAGGGAACTTTGCAGATCCAAGGATAAAAGGTGATATTAAAGGAGTTATAAGTAGTTTATATGACACAAAGCAGATTAAAGCAAATACGAGAAAGTGAAATGAAATCCCACATTGAAATATATACCAACAATGAATTGTATAAGGATGGCAGCTGGCTTAGAAAACCTATAAAAACGATCCTAGATATTATTCCTTTGTTTGATGATTACTCTGAATTAAATGTATTGGATTTGGGGTGTGGTGTGGGACGGAATTGTATTGCCATCGCTGAGTATTTTAAGCATATTCCTTGTAAAATAGATTGCGTTGATATTCTGGAATTAGCTATTGAAAAACTTTGTGAAAATGCGAAAAAATTTGGCGTTGACTCAAGTATCAATGGCATAACTCAAACTATTGAAGATTTCTGCATTGAAGCCAATAAATATGATTTGATCATTGCAGTTTCAGCTTTAGAGCATATCAATTCCGAACAATCATTTTATAGCAAGCTGGCAGAAATAAGCGCTGGTATTCGAAAAAACGGAATGGTATGCTTAGTCATAAATTCAGCTGTGACTGAAATGGATAAATTGACGGGCAAACCAATTTCGGCACAATTTGAGGTGAATTTACCGACTGAAAATATACAAGCCGCATTGAAAGAAAACTTTTCGGATTTTTATGTAGTCAAAACAACCGTCTCGGAACAGCAGTATGATATACCTCGAGAAGATTTGATCAGCGAGCTTAATACTAAGGTTGTTACCTTTGTGGCAAGAAAGCAATAATTGTAATATTAGAGCGTGAGCTTTTGCTCATGCATGATATTTGTCATGATTTACATATCTAACCGCTTAAAACTGGTATAATTACAGAAATAATTGTCGAAAAGCGTACGAATTATTATTGACTTATTGCAGAATATAATGTATAATGTTATATGTGGAGAATGTTTTTAATGTGTGGAAAATAAGCCTTTTCACGACATTAACGCTTCTCATAACTTCTTAATATTTTACAAAGGAGATAACTATTATGGCAAGAAATCCCGGTGTTTTAACAAAGAACCCTAACGTTATCAAGTGGGTAGACGAGATGATCGCTCTCACTAAGCCTGAGTCCGTTGTTTGGATCGATGGCTCCAAGGAGCAGCTCGATGAGCTGACTGCTGAGGTTACAGCTCTCCCTGCCGACAGCAAGGACGCTATGTGCCACCTCAATCAGGATAAGCTTCCCGGCTGTCTGTACCACAGAACTCTCCCTAACGACGTTGCTCGTGTAGAGGACAGAACCTTCATCTGCTCCAAGACAAAGGAGAATGCAGGTCCTACAAACAACTGGATGGATCCTCAGGAGATGTACGCTAAGCTGACCCCCATGTACGATGGCGTTATGAAGGGCAGAACAATGTACGTTATCCCCTATTCCATGGGTCCCATCGGCTCTCCCATCGCTAAGGTAGGCGTTGAGATCACCGACTCCATCTACGTTGTTCTGAACATGAACATCATGACAAGAATGGGTACTCAGGCATTCGAGAACCTCGGCGAAACATCCAACGACTTCGTTCGCTGCCTGCACTCCAAGGCTGACGTTGATCCCGAGAAGAGATACATCGTTCAGTTCCCTGAGGACAATACAATC
>JAZSEG010000089.1:0-29155 GCA_045531575.1 Oscillospiraceae bacterium
ATTGACAAGCGTCACCCAGCCACCCTCGCTGAATGCAAAAAGATATGAAAAAGCCGCTTCTTCCTCCGTGCAAGGAGAAAAACCGTGTTTTTTCATTAAATCGCAAAATTGATTTACAAACTTCATTCTGCCGACATTGCTTTTGATCTGTACATTTGATAAAAACCTGCCCATATGATCCTCCTTGGTATTAAAACAGCATTATTCCCGAAGATATCAAGCAAAAGAAAAACCGCTCAACCCTGACGGTTAAGCGGTTTTTCTTGGTGGGAGCGGGTGGATTCGGACCACCGAAGCGAAACGCAACAGATTTACAGTCTGCCCCCTTTGGCCACTCGGGAACGCTCCCATGATATTAAGTTGTTAAGAAAAAATTGGAGCTGGTGGACGGACTCGAACCCCCGACCTGCTGATTACAAATCAGCTGCTCTACCAACTGAGCTACACCAGCTTATTTTCTGTCGTTCCCTGACGACTAGTATATTATATCACAGCTTTATCTGTTTGTCAAGCACTTTTTTAAAAAATTTTTAAAAATATTTAAATTTCCAAAAAACAAAGAGCAGTACCGCAGAAAACGATACTGCCCTGCTTTTCACATAGAATTACTTGAGTACCTTTGCGAATACAAGCACCTCAATAACGATACCTGCAACAACATAAAGCTCAACAACGCCGCCCAGCAGACCCAGAACCCAGCCGAGGATAGCGCCGATAACAGGGATCCAGCCTGTGAGAAGTCCTGCGAGACCGATAACAACGCCTGCAACCAGACCGATTACGAGGTAGATCAGAATGCCGATAACGAGGTTAGCGGGTGTGTCAGCCTTGCTGAAAGAGATCGGGAAAAACTTCTTTAATGTATCCATTTCCATAACTCCTTTAAAATTTCAATATTACGGCATCCGTGCCGCTTGCTATTATGATATACCAAAAATCAACATTTGTCAACAGTTTGCATTTATAATCGACACATTTTATCCGAAAAATCCAAAAACCTCTTTTTTCTGCTGCAAAATATCATCGAATCTATCCAAATACTCATATGGGAATTTATGATTTGTAAGACGTTTAATTTTACCCTCTTCAGTATCCACCAGCTTTGTGAAGGCTCCTGCCCCAACCGCCAGTATCGTCTGCAGCTCCTCCATAATGTACATATTGTACAGACTTTCCGTATCAGGGAGCGCATAGCCTGTATTCTCCTGATTATCAGCAGTATTCTTCTGTCTGTAAAGATAATACGGCGCATATCCGTCCTGCTTCAGGACTTTGTGGGTGTAATCTATCATATCAGACACGCCGTGAGATGTCTTTCTGTCCTGCTCATGGAACAATGTTGCCGCTCTTTTCAGCGAAAGACTATGCACCGTGATGTTCTCGGGAGAAAGCTCCCGCACACGATCGAGACTGTATCTGAAGCCTTCCACGTCATCCGTCGGCAATCCTGCAATAAGATCCATATTGATGCAGCGGAATCCCACATCCCTTGCCAGTGCATAAGCCTCCTCCGCCTGCGCTGAGGTATGACGTCTGCCTATTGCCTGCAGCACCTCGTCACGCATGGTCTGCGGATTTACGGATACCCTGTCCGCCCCTGCCTCCTTTATAGCTTCAAGCTTTTCACGGGTGATGGTATCGGGTCTGCCTGCTTCAACGGTAAACTCACGGACACTGGAACGGTCAAAGCCATCCAGCGCTCCGAACAGTCTTTTCAGCTGCTCCGCAGAAAGCGTGGTAGGAGTTCCACCGCCGAAATATATCGTATCAAGCTGCAAGCCGAGCTGCTTTGCGATATCTGCGGTCTGCTTCATTTCCTCGCAAAGACGAGCAACATACTCGTCCATCCTTGCAGCAGCCTTATCCACCGAATGAGAAACAAAGCTGCAGTAGCTGCACCTTGTGGGGCAGAATGGTATCGAGACATAAAGGCTGCAGGAGTTTTTCGGTATCGCATCTATCATAGGGCGCTGTATCTTGTTTATCGTTCTTGCAAGAGCGATCTTTTCCTGAGATACCAGCAGCTTTTCCTCTGCTTCGCCATCAGCAAACTGAGAAAGGACCTTTACAGGGCGCACGCCTGTGAGTATTCCCCACGGCATATCCTTGCCCGTGTACTCCCTCAGCAGCTTGTACAGAAGCACGGACATGATGCGCTCTTGTTCCTTTTCTGCAAGATCCTTTTCGATATCCTGAGAAAAGCTGTAGCGCTCTCCGTCGGCGCATAATTCCACCAGCAGAGTATAGCCGCTGCCGTTGTCGATGCGCTCAGTAAGGCAGTAATCGCCTTTCGCATCAGCCTTATCGGTGGAGAGTGCTATCTTCACAGGCGGAAAAAAGCTTCTGAACAGCCTCTCTATCTCATACTGGAATTTGTGGTTACTGAAAATCAGCGTCATATTCTACCTCACAGATAAGGGTTATACTCTTTCTCAAAGGAGAGCGTTGTATGGTCTCCGTGGCCTGAATATATCCTGTAATCTCCCTCTAAAGCTGCGATCTTATCAAGAGAGCGGCGCATCTCCGCACCGCTGGCGGAGTAGCCGTCCGTTCTGCCTATCGAGCCGCAGAAGATGGTGTCGCCTGCGAAGATGACATCCTCACAGAACAGCAGGCAGCTGCCTGCAGTGTGTCCTGCCGTTCCCATCGCCTTAAAAGTAATGCCGCAGGCGGTGAATTCATCGCCGTCCTCAAAGCCCCTGTCAAGATATACAGGCTCAAAAGGCGTGTACGGCATAAAGTTCGCCCAGCTTTTTGAGGCGCTTTTAAACATCTCCTCATCGCCCTTTGCACCGATTATCTCGCAGCCAGTCTGCCTTTTCAGCTCGGGTACGCCTGCGAAGTGGTCGAAGTGTCCGTGGGTAAGGATTATCGCTCCGAGAATAAGCTCCCTGCTCTGAAGGAACATAAGCACCTCGCTGCTGCTTGCAGGGTCGATGACTACCGCTTTTTTGGCCTCGCCCTCGAGAATATAGCAGTTTGTATGCAGCGCACCGAGGGGAAATTCGTAGATCTTCATGGCTTCTCCTTTATTAAACTCCGTTATACTTAATGATACTGTAAGCCTGCTCTTTTATATCAAACGTTTCAATATACGGCACACTGTCCTTATATATCCAGCGCTCGATATATGTCGGCGTTACAGCAAACAAGCGCTCGTTTTCAAGGGAGGTATATGCGTCATACGAGCCTTTGAAGCACTCCCGAAACAGGCTGCAAAATGCGTCATTCTTCAGAGGATGCCCTGATTCCTTGCAGACGCCTTCTATCTGTATATTGTCGATGCACAATGCGACATTCGGGTTAGCAGAAAGCTGACGATACTTTCTGAACGTGATATCCGTCTGAAAATAAAACACTCCGTCCAGCTGAACAACGCTCATCATGCGTGAGGATACTATGCCATCCTCAGATGTAGAAAGCACCATCTTTCTTCCCTTCCCGAAATCCGAAAGGAACGCCTCAAATCTTCCGCAAAAGTCATTCATCTGCTTTATCTCCTGTAGCACTGTATTATTTCTTCGTAAGCTTTGCTCCACCCTTTGTCTTGTTGTAGGACTCCGTTGCATTGAACGCCTCGATAAGCTTCTTCTCCATCTGATTCAGCTTCTTCACCTTGCAGGGGATTATCCGCACATACGCTTCCATGCCGTATTTGATATCCGCATATACATCGCCCTTGCCCTTGCCGCTGAAGTGATTATGCACCCTCTGACACACATTAACTGATTGACCGATATAAATATTGTCATAATTCTTAAATCGGTTGAAGTGCACCTTTTTCTCAAATATCATAATTACATAGCAGCCTGAAAAGTCGTTGTACTTGTAGCCTGTGCGGTCGCCGTCCTCATCCTGCGTGCGCCAGTTCTCCTCAAACTCGGTGTAGTGGATGAACTTGCCTGAGCGGATACGCCTGCGCAGCCTTGCATTGGTCACGCGCCTGCTGTTATGCACTATAAGCCACAGCACCAGCAATAATGCCAGTGCTGCGATAAGATAAATTTGTTGCTGTGTAAGCTCCATTACTGCTTTCCTGTTCTCTCCACCGAGATAACGCCGGGTATCTTCTTCAGCTTCACCATAAGGTTTGTGAGCTGCTCCATTCCTGCAACCTCGATAGTCACCACAAGGCTTGCGTTGCCGTTTTTGAGCTGATGTGCATTCATTTCATAGATGGGTATGCGGTTGGATGCGATAGCTACCGATACATCGGCGATCATTGCCGTTCTGTCCTCGGTAACGATATCTATAGTTGCACGGTAGGATGTGGAATCATCCGCACCTGCCCAACTTGCCTTTATCCAGCGCTCCTTGCTGTCCTCGTTCTCCATGTTATTGATAACGTTTATGCAGTCCAGCTTATGGATAGATACGCCGAAGCCTCTTGTCACAAAGCCGATAACAGGGTCTCCCGGAAGAGGATTACAGCACTGTGCAAACTTCACAAGGCAGTTATCCACGCCCTCGATTATAATACCCTTCTTGCGACTGCGGCGGTTGTTCGCCTCGATATCTTCAAAGGGCTTGGGACTGAGCGCCGCCTGCTCCTTCTGCTGGCGCAGCTGCTCCTCCTTGATGCGCTGGATTATCTTGGAAAGGGATACACCCTGATATCCTACTGCTGCGTACAGATCATCCACTGTCTCAAAGCGCTGACGCTGTGCGATGGTCTTCAGCATCTCAGGCTCGGGAATGATGCCGTTGCGCCTGAATTCATGCTCCAGATCCATTCTTCCACGCTCGATGTTCTCCTCACGGCGCTCCTTCTTGAACCAGCTTCTTATCTTGCTCTTTGCAGAGGTGGTCTTTGCTATCTCCAGCCAGTTACGGTTGGGGCCGTGTGTGGCAGAATTGGTGGTGAGTATCTCTACGATATCGCCTGTCTTGATAACATAATCAAGCGTTACCATCCTGCCGCCCACCTTGGCGCCTGTCATCTTGTTGCCGACCTGCGTATGTATAGCATAGGCGAAGTCGATAACAGTGGAACCGAGCGGCAATGCGAAAACATCGCCCTTGGGAGTGAACGCATACACCTCATCGGGAGCAAGGTCCGTCTTGATGGCATCGGCGATCTGCTCAACATCATCAGCCTCCTGCTGACGCTCCAGCAGCTGACGTATCCAGTCAAAGCGCTGCTCACCCGCAACGCTCTTGCTGATGCCCGCCTTGTACTTCCAGTGCGCCGCGATACCGTACTGAGCGGTGTTGTGCATCTCCTGCGTGCGTATCTGCACCTCAAACGGGATGCCCTCTCTGCCCATTACAGTGGTGTGCAGCGACTGATAGCGGTTGGGCTTCGGAGTTGCGATATAGTCCTTGAAGCGGTAAGGAATGGGTCTGAACATATCGTGGATTACGCCCAGTACGTTATAGCACTCAACGACGGACTGCACGATGACTCTAACCGCATAAATATCATATATCTCATCGAAACGCTTGTTCTTTACATACACCTTCTTATAGATACTGTAGATGGACTTTACACGGCCCTCGATAACGGGCTCGGGCTTGATATCGGTGATTCGCTCGCTGATACGGCTCTTGATACTGTCGATGAACTTATCTCGCTCACCCTTGTGCAGCTCTATCTGTCTTTCCACCTCGGAGCAGCCATAGGGATCAAGATAGTGGATAGCGATATCCTCCATCTCCTCCTTAACGTCGCTCATACCGAGTCGGTGAGCTATCGGCGCATAGAAGTTCATGGTCTCAAGAGAGGTCTTCAGCTGCTTATGGGGAGGTCTTGCATCCAGAGTGCGCATATTGTGCAGTCTGTCCGCAAGCTTTATGATGATAACTCGGATATCCTTGGACATCGCCATCAGGATCTTTCGGATATTCTCCGCCTGCTGCTCTTCCTTGGAATTCAGCGGCACCTGACCGATCTTTGTAACACCGTCAACGAGCAGCGCCACATCCTCGCCGAACTTCTTACGCAGCTCGTCCAAAGTGATATCTGTATCCTCCACCACATCATGCAGCAGCGCTGCGCAGATGGTATCGGTATCCATGCAGAAATCCAGCAATATAGCCGCAACGGAAATAGGATGCGATATATACGGATCACCCGATGAACGCATCTGTCCCTTATGTGCCTCGTTAGCAAGCTCGTACGCCTGCATTATCTTATCCAGATCATACTGCTTCTCGATAGAAGCTATACGCTCTGCAAGCTGTTCAATGGTGGTACATCCCACTGTGAACGCCCCTTTCCTTTGTCAAATAAGCTCGGTCTTAAGTTTTGCCAGCAGTCCCTGCGCAAACAGGTCACGCTTTTCCCTGACGGGCAGCATGCTGCATCGCTGTGCATCTGCGGAAAGCTTTATCATGCCTGCTTCTGCAAATGCATCAAGACCTATCCTCAGCATACAGTAATTCACGCCTGCGCCATATACGCACATATCCTCCGCAGACATCCTTGCGCCGTCCCTGCGGGCGATATCGTATATTCCCTTCAGCGCTTCACGGTCGGGGATGACTCTCGGGGCAAGTCTGCTGTCGCAGCCCTCACCACGGATAAGCTCCTCATACACTCTCTTCGCAGCAAAGAAACGATCCTCGTTGAAATCCGAGGGGCGTATCTCCTGCACCTTGAGATTCACGCCGGTGCTTCCGTTATATTCATTTATCTCCGCAACAGCCATGATATCCACGCTGCTGCCTATCTCCGCATAGAACTCCGCAAAAGGTATACGGAAACTCAGGAATTTCAGCACCGTACCGCCCGAGGACGCTTCAAAGCTGACATACTTTCCGTCCTTCAGCGCACGCTTGGAGCGGATAATGCAGTTCTTCAGCAGGAAAACAGGCTGTCTGTTACCCTCGCCGAACGGCTCCAGTCTTGAAAGCAGCTCCACATTCTCCGCCGTAAGCTCACGACAGGTGACCTCCATATCCGCACTTGCCACATACACAGGCATCTTGGAATAATTCTCACGGCAATAGCTGCTCACTCTGCTGCGGAATTCCTCTATTTTATCGGCAGGGAGCGAAAAGCCTCCCGCCTTCGGATGTCCGCCGAACTTTGTCAGTATATCAGAGCAGGCTTCCAGTGTCCTGTATATTGAGAAGCCGTCTATGCCTCTCGCCGAGCCTCTGCCCTCGCCGTTTTCCGTGCCGATGACAAACACAGGCTTGCCGTATTTTTCAAGCAGCTTTGCACCGACTATGCCGATAATTCCGTGATGCCAGCCCTCGCCGGATACTACCAACACTCTTTCGGAAAGCAGCTTCGGCTCTGCCTCAAGCTTTGCTACGACCTCGTCAAGCACTGCTGCTTCTGCACTTCTGCGCTTTGTGTTGAGCTGCTCCAGCTCCTCCGCCAGAAGTGCTGCGGTATCAGGCGAATCAGCAAGCAGAAGCCTTGCCGCTCTGTCCGCACCTGCCATACGTCCTGCCGCATTGATGCGGGGACATATCGAATAAGCTATGGCATTGGAATTCACCTTTTCGGGAGCAACTCCCGCAGCTCGCAGCAGACGCTCTATGCCGATGTTCTGGCAGCTTTGTATGTTTTCTATGCCTCTTTTTACTATGTAACGATTCTCGCCTGTAAGCGGCATCACATCACCGATAGTGCCGATAGCGGCAAGCTCGGCATACTGCTCCATGACGAATTCCTCGTCCTCCTCCAGAGCACACAGCAGCTTCAGCACCACGCCTGCGCCGCACAGCTGCTTGTAAGGAGAAAGATCGTCCTCACGGTGAGGATCCACGCACGCTCCGCATACGGGAATATCCTGCGGTGGCTGGTGGTGATCGGTAATGACAAGCTCCACACCGTTATCCTGCAGGAACTGCGCTTCTTCGAGCGCCGAAATACCGTTATCTACAGTGATAACAAGCTCCGTACCCTCTGCGATAATGCGCTTCAGGGCTTCGATATTCAATCCATAGCCCTCGGAACGATCGGGGATATAATAGTCCACCTCTGCGCCCATGGCTTCGAGATATCCGTAAAGCATGACCGTAGCAGTCACGCCGTCGCAGTCGTAATCACCGAATACAGTGATCTTCTTCCCCTCGTCCAGCGCCTCACGGATAATCTCCACTGCCCTGTCCATATCACGCAGCAGATACGGGTCTCCGAGAGAGCTGCAAGCAAAGAAATCCTGCGCCTGCTCCACGCTGCGTATGCCTCTGCCCGCCAGCAGCCTGCCGAGGAAATCTCCGAATTCACGCCGCATCTCCGCATTATCAGCAGGGGCGGCAGTTATCCATTTCTTCAATATGATACTCCTTATGGATGTAATTTGCTAAAACCTGATTTCGGGTACACCTACCCACTATAAACATACTAATATTGTACCACAAAAGCAGGATTTGTACAAGGGCTTCAGCAGAAAAAACCACCGATAAGAAACGGTCATTTCATGGAATATATAACATTCTTGTGCATACTGCACAAGAAAAAGTTGAAATTTATCACTACTTTTGTTAACCCAGTACCTTGCAAAACAAAATAGCTTGTGGTACAATAAGAGCACAGGAAAAACATATCACATCGGAACGCAGGTTCCATTTTTTAAAACCCACTACCTTGTAACACAAAATACCTTGTCACAAAGAAAACGATATGGAGGATACATGAATTCACAGCTGAAGCGAGGCACTCTTGAGCTTTGCGTGCTGTCGATACTGAACAGCAGCGACTGTTACGGCTATGAGCTTGTAAACAGGATCTCGGAATGCATGCACGTCACGGAAGGCACGATATATCCGCTGATGAAGCGTCTTAAGGAATCGGACACCATCGATTCATATATAGTGGAATCCACGGAAGGTCCGCCGAGAAAATACTACAAGATAACCGATACAGGAAAGCAAGAGCTTGAAAGATTATCAAAAGAATGGTTTGAGTTTGTAAAGAGCGTAAATGTTCTTCTGAAAGGAGACAATTTAGATGACAGCGAAGAATAAAGACGATTTTTTATATCAGCTCCATCACGAGCTGCACAGAATAGGCGTTGATAACAACGACGATATCATTTTAGATTTCGAGGAGCATTTCAGAGCCAGCGCAGAGCAGGGTCTCACCGAAGAGCAGACCTGTGAAAAACTCGGCGATGTCAAGGAGATCGCTCGCAGCTATGTGGATATCGAAAGCACTGCGATAAACAGCATCCTCGCAAACGCTATCGAGGACGCAAGACCTCATGTGAGTCTCGTAAAGCCCGGCAGAGAGTATTCCGCATCCGAGCCGATGCCGATGGAATCCATCCGCGAGATCACTCCCGAGCATATCGCAGAGGAGCAGATACCCGCATCACAGCCTGTAAGCTCCGTTCGTGAGATAACCCCCGAGCATATTGCCCAGGAGCCCTCCCCCGACGAAAGCACATCAGGCATGAGAAGCTTCACGCCCGAACACAACGCTGAAGAACAGCCTGCTCCCGAAGCCGCTGCGCAGGAAGAACCTGCCGCTCAGCCTGCACCCGAGCAGCCTAAAGCAGACGACAGCCATAAGGCTGAGATTCCCGCTCAGAACTGCACAGGCAATACCAATAAGGAAAGCAGCTTCCGCTTCAGCGATATCAAGGGCATGACGCCAAATGTGAATATCGGCAAGCTGATAGTTCAGCTTTGCCTTGATCTCTTCCTCTGGTCATGGCTCGTACCTATGCTGGTCAGCATTACCTGCTCTATCTTCGGCACAGTAGTGGGGGGCATATTCGGAATGATATTCAACGCAATGCTTCCCTTCCACGTTCTCAGCCGCATCTTCCTCGGCGTTGGTCTCTTCTCCTTCGGCGTGCTGATGATACTGTTCGGCGTGCAGATGGTCAAGTGGCTGATAAGCCTTATCAAATACATCATTACTAGCCATATCAAGGCTATATACGATCTGTAAGGAGGTGCCGTAATGAAGCATTTAGTTGGATTTTTTCTCCCACTTTGCATATTCTCTTTCATAGCTTTCGGCATCTCTGTTGCAGTGCTTGGTGTTGATGACGGCTCCCGTAAGCCTGAGACATCACTGAATTCCGCAACCACCGTGCTGAATGAGGATTACAGCCGCATCGAAGTGACCTCCAACTTCGGCGATATGCACATCTATCCGAACGATGATGATTCCACAATCGTTATCGCCGATGAAGTAATGCTGGATGATGTTTCGGTGTATGTGAAGGATAACACACTGCATATCTACTGCGGTAATCTCAACAGCAATAATTTCAAGTTCTCCGATCTGTTTGACGGAATGTTCAAATTCAACAACGGAAGCGTAAATGTTTATGTTCCTCAGAAGGTCTACGACAGCATCTATGCAACAAATAACGCAGGCAGCACCGAGATACTGGAGCTTGGCGCAATGGTCGCAGACCTCAAGACAAACGCAGGCGATCTTGTGTACTCTCAGCCTGACGGACACCGCAGCGAAAGACTCTCTATCGACACCAATGCAGGCAGCAGCACCATATACAATGCAAACACCTACAACTACGAGATAGATCTCAGCGCAGGCAATATATATGCGTATGATCTTACAGGAAGCGGCAAGATCGACGTCTCCGCAGGCGACTGCAAGCTGAACTACGCTGAGCTTAACGGCGATATCACAGCCAATGTTTCCGCAGGCGACCTGGATATAAACCTTCCCGAGGGCATCTCAGCAGAGATCATCTGCGACAAGAGCGCAGGCGATGTTGAAGTGGACTACTTCGACACCGAATCTGATATGGACGACGGCGACAGTCTCTCCATCAACGGCAACAGCTACAGAATAGCAGCAAAGGTATCCGCCGGCGAGATACACATCACTAATGAAGTAGAGTACATGCTCCCTAACCTGCCCTCCCTGCCTCCCGTCATTGACTTAGGTGCTGCAAACGTTGCAACATCCGCAGTTATTTCTACTGCAACACAGCCTGAGGTCACCGTCCCTGGTGTTCATGTTGGTGATGACGGTGTAGATGTGGACCTCGGCCCCATCGATGTGGATGTTGATGACGAGCATGTGGATGTGAACGTTGGTCCCATCGGCGTGGATGTCAACAATGATAAAGTAAAAGTCGAGATAGGCGACCTGAAGGTCGATATCGGCTGATACCACTGATTCAGAACTAATTAAATTCGTTATAAACGCATAGTGGAAAGGGACTGCACAAAAAATGCAGAGGCAGTCCCCAACCACTGGTGCGCTCAAAATAAAGCCATATTTTTACAGACTTGCTATTAACTAGCATGATTTCGAAAGGAGTTTTCACCATGGAAAAGCAGATCTACAGATTCAATAACGACATCGAGACATTAGAGGTTGGCTCTATCGGAGCTAAGATCATCGTTCGCACTCACGAGAAGGACGAGTTCTATGCAGAGTACAGCAACCCCAAGGACACCCCCGAATTCTGCGCAGTGCTCTCTGGCAACACCCTGACCTTCAAGGAGAAGATGGCACTCACCATCTTTGCACCTAAGCCCTCCGAGGACTACACCATCACAGTTTACGCTCCCCGGAAGAAGCTTGGCAAGCTGCGCATCAATACAGCAAGCGGCGGCGTTGACATCGCAGAGGTTACCGCAAACGAATTCGATCTGAACACTGCTTCAGGCAACATCGATATCAACGCATTCTTCGACAACGTAAAGCTGCAGTCCGCTTCGGGCAACATCACTCTCACAAACCCCACAACAGAGACTGCTGTTAACGTAAAGGTGTGCAGCGTTTCGGGTACTGCAACAATCAACGGCTACAAAGCACAGGAATTCAGCCTGCACTCCGTTTCGGGCAAAACCGAATTCAACGGCGCATCCGGCTGCGGTAAGATCGCAGTTACCTCGGGCAATATCTTCATCAATTATGCAGAGTGGAACAACGATCTCAGCATCAGCGCCATCAGCGGTAATGTAAATGTAACTCTCCCCGAGAGCGCAGGTATCGAAGTCAATTTCGAGGGCGTTTCAGGCAACCTCAGAACCGACCTCGGCGCAACTAAGGGTCAGTTCATGAACCTCGGCAAGGGTACAACAGGCAAGTTCGGCGGCGAAAATACGCACAAGCTGAACATCTCCCTCACTAGTGGCAACGTAACGGTAGCGCAGCAGTAAAACAATTCCTCTTTCAGTTCCGCCACAGCTCTGACAGAGGATTAAAATACACATACCCTGCGCTGTCGGCGCAGGGTAATTACTTCGTAAGCAGATGAATGGAGATCTACATATGTTCAAAAGCCAAAAATTCACGGCGCTTTTCGTCGCAGAGCTGGCGTTGCCGCTGATAATACTGCTAGAGGGCGTCCCCACCATATATTTCTGGAATCTGCGTACTGATATTTATTATAGGCAGCACTTGCCTTCAGACAGCGCCGAATACATCGCTGCCAGTGATAAATTCGATTTCTTCTTTAACCTTACAATGATAAGCGGACTGGTGGTGCTGATCTCCATGATAGTTATCGGCTTTGCAGCCACGATCATCATGGTTGCGGATCTGGCAAAAAAGACGCCGAAGGAGCGCCGCACCACCCGATGTATAGTCATCATGGCAGGAGGCATATTCTGCAACTTGGCTGTGCTTCTGATAATGTTTGTGGTATTGGTCTTTACTTATGGGCAGGGTGTTTAGCATAAAAAGTCTCTCTCCTGCTATCACTATACACAAAAACCCCCGATGTTTCCATCGGGGGTCGTTGCTATTTAAGGTTTGGTTTTAGGGATTAACCCTCGAACTCAGCCTTGTACATCTTGTCCATCTCAACAAGGTGCTTGTACTTATCCTTAGCATTCTGCTCAGCCTGATCGAACAGTACCTTAGCTCTGTCAGGGTTAGCACGCATCAGAGAGTTGTAACGAACCTCTCTCATCATGAATGCCTGATAATCGCCTGTAGGAGCCTTGCTGTCGAGAGAGAAGGGAGACTTGCCCTGTGCAGCAAGAGCAGGGTTGAAGCGGAACAGGTGCCAGTAACCAGCCTCTACTGCTTCCTTCTCAACCTGCTGAGCGATTGTCAGACCGCCCTTGATACCGTGGTTGATACAAGGAGCGTAAGCGATGATCAGGGAAGGACCATCATAAGCCTCAGCCTCAGCAATAGCCTTCAGACACTGGTTCTTGTCAGCGCCCATAGCGATCTGTGCAACGTATACATAGCCGTAGCTCATTGCGATACCTGCGAGATCCTTCTTCTTAACGTCCTTACCACCAGCTGCGAACTGAGCAACCGCACCTACGTTAGTAGCCTTGGATGCCTGACCGCCTGTGTTGGAGTAAACCTCAGTATCGAATACGAAGATGTTAACGTTCTTGTGGGATGCGATTACATGGTCGAGACCGCCGTAACCGATATCGTAAGCCCAACCGTCACCACCGAGGATCCACTGGCTCTTCTTGGAGAGGTAGTTCTTAGCCTTCAGGATCTCCTTAGCGCCGTCGCAGTCACAAGCAGACAGAGCGTCAACCAGTGCCTTTGTAGCAGCAGCATTAGCCTTAGCGTCATCCTTAGTCTCGAGATATGTGTCGATGAGAGCAACTGTCTCAGGCTTTGCAGTTTCCTTCAGAGCCTCGAGCTGCTTCATAGCGCGTGTTCTCAGTGTATCCTGAGCAAGGAACATACCGAGACCGAACTCAGCGTTGTCCTCGAACAGGGAGTTAGCCCAAGCGGGACCCTTGCCTTCCTTATTCTTTGTGTAAGGAGTGGAGGGAGCAGAGCCTGCCCAGATAGAGGAGCAGCCTGTTGCGTTAGCGATGTACATTCTCTCACCGCAAACCTGTGTGATCAGCTTAGCATAAGGTGTCTCACCACAGCCTGCGCAAGCGCCGGAGAATTCGAGCAGGGGCTGCTTGAACTGAGAGCCCTTAACTGTGGTATCAGCGAACTTAGCGAATACCTCAGGCTTGTCAGCAACTTCCTTAACAGCATAGTCGAATACTTCCTGCTGCTTCTTGTCGAGCATCTCCTCGATGGGCTTCATAGCGAGAGCCTTTGTCTTAGCAGGGCAAGCCTGTACACAAGCGCCACAACCTGTACAGTCAAGTGTGGAGATAGCCATTGTGTACTTCAGGCCGGGCAGACCTGTTGCCTCCTTAACAACTGTAGCCTCGGGAGCAGCAACAACCTCAGCGTCGTTCAGGATCATAGGACGGATAACTGCGTGAGGACATACGAAGGAGCACTGGTTACACTGGATACAGTTCTCGGGGATCCACTCGGGAACGTCAACAGCGATACCACGCTTCTCATAAGCAGCAGCACCCTGGGGGAATGTACCGTCAGCCATATCAACGAATGTGGATACGGGCAGCTGGTCGCCACGCTGAGCGTTTACGGGGAGCAGGATGTTGTTTACGAAGTCTACGAGCTTCTTGTCGTCGCCTGTAGCCTTAACAACGGGCATCTCACCCTCTGCGTTAGCCCAGTCAGCGGGAACGTCAACCTTAACAACCTCGCCTGCACCTCTGTCGATAGCAGCGTAGTTCATGTTAACGATCTCGTCACCCTTCTTAGCGAAGGACTTGTAAGCAGCCTGCTTCATGTACTCTACTGCCTCTGCAGCAGGGATGATGTTAGCAAGAGAGAAGAATGCGGACTGAAGAACA
The DNA here is from genome assembly GCA_045531575.1 of Oscillospiraceae bacterium. GTDB lineage: Bacteria > Bacillota > Clostridia > Oscillospirales > Ruminococcaceae > CAG-115. The sequence goes on from JAZSEG010000089.1 coordinate 14,542, forward strand.
GTGTTTGTCTTGTTGCCCAGACCGATCTCCTTAGCTACCTTGATAGCATTGATGATGTAGAAGTTGATGTTGTTCTTAGCGATGTAAGCCTTAACGGGAGCGGGGAGCTTCTCGTTCAGCTCATCAACAGTCCACTGGCAGTTCAGCAGGAATGTACCGCCGGGAACAACGTCCTGAACCATATCGTACTTGTCGATATAGGAGGGGTTATGACATGCAACGAAGTTAGCCTTGTTTACAAAGTATGTAGACTTGATGGGGCTCTTACCGAATCTCAGGTGAGAGATGGTTACGCCGCCGGACTTCTTGGAGTCATATGCGAAGTATGCCTGAGCATACATGTCGGTGTGGTCACCGATGATCTTGATGGAGTTCTTGTTAGCACCAACAGTACCGTCAGAGCCGAGACCCCAGAACTTACAGCAGGTTGTGCCCTCAGGTGTTGTGTTGGGGTTCTCAGTGATAGCGAGAGAGAGGTTTGTAACGTCGTCCTCGATACCGATTGTGAATACATCCTTGTCCTTGTTATTGTAAACTGCGATGATCTGAGCGGGGTTGCAGTCCTTGGAACCGAGACCGTATCTACCGGAGAATACGGGAACATCCTGGAACTTCTTCTCCTTCTTGAGAGCAGCAACAACGTCGAGGTACAGAGGCTCGCCGAGAGAGCCGGGCTCCTTGGTTCTGTCGAGAACGGAGATCTTCTTAACTGTTGCGGGGATAGCGTCAACAAATGCGGAAGAGCAGAAGGGTCTGTACAGTCTAACCTTTACGAGACCAACCTTGCGGCCCTGAGCCAGCATGAAGTCGATTGTCTCCTCGATAGTGTCACAAGCAGAACCCATAGCGATGATAACTTCCTCAGCATCAGGAGCGCCATAGTAGTTGAACAGCTTGTAATCTGTACCGATCTCAGCGTTGACCTTGTTCATGTACTCTGTTACTACCTCGGGGATAGCGTTGTAGTACTTGTTGCAAGCCTCACGAGCCTGGAAGAAGATGTCAGGGTTCTGAGCTGTACCGTGGAGAACAGGGTTCTCGGGGTTCAGAGCTCTGTCACGGAATGCCTGGATGGAATCCCAGTCAACCATCTTGGAGAGAGTCTCGTTGTCCCAAACCTCGATCTTCTGGATCTCATGGGATGTTCTGAAGCCATCGAAGAAGTGCAGGAAAGGAACTCTGCCCTTCAGAGTAGCCATGTGAGCTACTGCACCGAGGTCCATAACCTCCTGAGGGTTGGTGGAGCAGAGCATAGCGTAACCTGTCTGACGGCAAGCGTAAACGTCGCTGTGGTCGCCGAAGATGGACAGAGCGTGGGATGCTACTGCACGAGCGGAAACGTGGATAACAGAGGGAAGCAGCTCACCTGCGATCTTATACATGTTAGGGATCATCAGGAGCAGACCCTGAGAAGCGGTATAAGTAGTTGTCAGCGCACCTGCGGAAAGAGAACCGTGAACAGCACCTGCTGCACCTGCCTCGGACTGCATCTCTACAACCTTAACAGTCTCACCGAAGATGTTCTTTCTTCCTGCGGTAGCCCAGGAATCGGTAACCTCAGCCATTACGGAAGAGGGGGTGATGGGGTAAATTGCAGCGAGGTCTGTAAACGCATAGGAAACGTGACCTGCAGCGTTGTTACCATCCATCGTAAGCTTTTGTCTAGCCATTGGTTTTATCCTCCTTATAATATCAGAAAATCCCATACCCTGCTTTCACATGGGCATAGTATTTCTATTTTGCTTATATATTGTACCACATTTCTTCGGTTTTGTAAATAGGCAAAGTGAATTTTTATGATAATTTTTAGACAATTTCAGTACGGGAATTATAGGCAGATTGGATAAAAACATAACTGTCTGCATATATAGTAAACGCTCCCCGGGATCTCGGGGAGCGAAAATCAATTTTTCAGAATCCTTATGTGTTTTATCAGCTCTATAGGCATTGCAACGATACCCACAAAGAACGCCAATACAAGCTTTATCACAAAATAGAAGACCCAGCCAACGATGGGAAGTATCAAGAAAGCGTCTAATTTTATCTTGCTTACAGCACGCCAGCCCGATGGAAAGCCTGCAAATATCCACGCCATTACAGGAGTCATAAGCAGTGTCTCCAGACCTTTTCCGATACCAAAATTAGCTGTTTCTGTTATCGTTCCGTAAATTCCGATAATTATAAACAGGCCAAAGATCACAGCCATACAGATTATCCTGCGTTTTGCAAGCTTCTTCTCGTCCTGATTGACCTGCGAAGCACACTTCTTACATACGATAGGCTCATATTTTTCAGCGCAATCCTTACAAAGACCAACACCGCACACAACGCACTGTGCCACTGCAGGTCTATCATCATGATACATACAATTCAAATTCATAATATTACCTCCCATGTTACCACCTTTAAAAATGTATATAAATCTTTTAAGGTGTTAATATGATTATAACACCTTTTTGGATGTTTGTCAAGACATGTTATCAGATGTATAATTGAATCATGAGAAGATGGAGGGCGCAAATGGAGATCAATTCTATTCCTTTTATTTTGAAATCAATAAGATGCCAACGCAAGCTGAAGCAGCACGATATTGCCGAGCTCCTTCAGACCACCCAACAGCAGATAGCGAAATATGAAAGCAGCAATCCGAAATATTTTCAGGAAATCCCCGTCCGTCATATCATTACCCTTGCCAGATATTACGGTGTAAGCGCAGATTATCTTCTTGGACTTACTAATGACCCTACACCTCATTACAAATAAACGATCAGCACCAATGCGGTGCTGATTTTTTGTTCTGAAAAGAAATATCCGCCTGTAACACAAGCGGATATCAAAACTGTTTAGTTCCCTTTGCCGCAGCCTTGACCTCCATAATTCCCGTTTCGGGATAGAAGAACACGGTGCGTCCGTAATCAAGTCCCACATCCTTTGCAACGATGGGGATATTCGCCTTTTTCAGCGCCTCGGTAACGGCAACGATGTTGCGCTCGCCTATATTGAAGCGATCATTTGCGGTGGCGAACATTACTGCGCCGCCTGCGATCTTTGCCTTTAATCTGCCCCTGCTTGCACCCATGCCCACAAGCTGATCTATCAGCATAGGAACCGCCGTATCTGCAAAGCGCATCGGCATATCCTTACCGCTCATAGACTGCGTGCTGTCAGGCAGCATTATATGTGATAAGCCGCCGATTCCCGTCAGCTCATCCACCATACATATTCCGATGCAGGAGCCTAGCGCATATGTGACAAGCACATCGGGCGCCCTGCACGTTTTAAGGTCGGATATACCGACAGTCAGATTTCCCATTAAATTACACCAAGCTTTTCCATAAGAGTTGCCAGAGATGCCATCTCCGGGATAAGAATGATATTGGATTTGATATCCACACCATCAATAACAAAGCCGTCGTCGATGAACAGCACCTTGTCACCGACCTCGGAAAACTCGATGATGGGAACGCTCATTATTGCACCGAGCATATCCACCGTCATGGATGGAACACTCATATCAATGGTAAGACCCGTCAGCTGTGAGAGTGCCAACAGATAACTGCCCGCCATTATGTTGCCCATTTCACTGATAGCGGAAAGCTGAGTTTCATCCAGCTTGATGACCGAAACATCCTGCACATTCATGAATGTAGAAAGGACTACCTTTGCAAAGCTGTCCTCCAGCAGGAACATTATCATGCCGTTGATATCGCCCTCAAGGCGCACAAGTATGCCTGTGATCACCTTTTCGGGACCGCCCATGTGGTCTATGACCTCCTGATAATCCATTACGATAACATCAGGAACACGCATTACAACAGGCTTACCCAGCATTTCGGACAGCGAACACGCCGCACTGCCTGAGCCTATATTACCGATCTCCTTCAGACAGTCGATCGCCACAGGTGAAAGCTCGTCATAATTCTTCAGCATACTATCACTCCCCTATCATGAAATGAAATACTATCTATCAGCGCAGGTTATTTGCTATTCTTGTGAACTCGTCGGATGTGGTCACAACTCTTGAGCTGATCTGATATCCACGCTGTGTCTCGATAAGCTTTACCATCTGGGTGGAAAGCTCGACATTGGATGTCACCAGCACGCCCTGAAGCTTGTCGAGATCGGGATTTGCAGTAACTGCGCCTGATCTCTCGGTAGCTGCATAGCGATTTGTGCCTGCAGCTTCAAGACCGTATACATTCTCGAACTCAAAAACGCCGATCATGCCTGCAAGCTCATCGTAATCAGCAACAGTACCTTCCTCGTTAAAGGGAACAACTATAGCGTTTCCGTCGTAATCCAGTACATATTCGCCCGAACCGCTCACGAGATACCACTCGCCTGTCTCAGCCTGAGTCATGGAGAACGAGCCGTCACGGGTGTAGTTTACATCGCCGAAGCGATCCTGCACAGCGAAGAAGCCCTCATTCGGCAAAGCAAAATCGAGAGGTCTGTCAGTGTAGTACAGAGAGCTTTCGGAGAACATCAGGTCTGTTTTCTGGATATAAGCGCCGTGACCTGTCTGCCACTCAGGCTCGGTACTGCGCTGAACAGAATACAGAGTATCCGCAAAAGAGGGGCGGATGGTCTGATATCCCACAGTGTTGATGTTTGCGATATTGTTGCCGTAAACGTTCAGTGCCTGTGCCTGAGCGATCATGGCGGTTTTACCTGTATGGAATGCTATATTCATAACTTACTCCTTTATCTTATCAGCCGCCGAGCTTTGCGATCTGTGTGCTTGCCTTCTGGTTCATGGAATCCATCAGCTTCAGAATTGCACTGGAAGCCTCATAAAGACGATTTGCGTTCATCATCATGGTCATCTCATAGTTGAGATCGATATTGGAGCGCTCATATGCGCCCTGAATGATATCGAACTTCTCACCCTCGGGGATATCCGCAACATCCACGGAAGTAAACAGGTTCGCACCGAACTTGTCAATGTTGCCCTCAGGATCGATATAGGAGAGCAGCAGACGGTCAACCACCTGACCCTCCTGATAGATAGTACCGTCTACAGCGATGGTAAAATCCTTGTTGCCGACAAATATCTCGCCGTTTTCGCCGAGGATGCGTCCCGAATTGGAGAGGCAGAGATAACCCTCGTCATCCATCTCCCACTGACCGTTTCTTGTCAGCATGGTCTCGCCGTTGTAGGCAGCGACGTTGAAGTACACGTTGCCGTTGATAGCCACATCAAAGGGACTTTCTGTGAACTCCAGACTTCCCTGCTCGAGGTTTGTATAGGATGTATCAACATATGTGTGACCAAAGGTTCCCGAAAGCTTCTCACGATGCTCAACGAGTATCATGGCCTCGTCAAATCTCTGAGTGAGTATGGTATCAGCCTTGTAACCCGCAGTGGACATGTTGGTCATATTGTTACCGATAGCGTCCAGCTTGCGCTGGTTCAGTATCATGCCGTTGGCAGCGTAGTAATATCCTCTGTTCAAGACTTGTTACCTCCTTTTATATACGGCTCCAGAATGGTCTTGAGTGTAAGAGTAGCCTTGGTGTTTATCTGGCATACTCTTGACTCCGAAATGCCGAGAGCCTTTGCAATATCTGAATATTTCATGCTCTTAAAATAGTACAGCGTGATGACCTGACGTTCCTTTTCTTTCAGAGATTCTATCGCCTCTGCGATAACTCTGCGGCATTCCTGTCGTAAAACGCCTGCATCTGTGGCTTCACCCGCTGAGGCAGGCTCGCTGAAGTTGTCCTCATAAAGCAGCTCGTCAAAGGAAATGGTCACCATGCAGGAAGCCTCTGCCATCAGCTTCAGCAGCTTTTCCTCAGACATTTCCATGTACTCGGCAAGCTCCTCTGTGGTGGGCATCCTGTTATATTGATTATACAATGAACTGTTGGCATTGTCAAGGTCACGGGCGAATTTGCGCACGCTTCTCGGGATCCAGTCCTGTCGGCGCACGAAATCAATTATGGCACCCCTTATTTTCAAAGTGGCATAGGTCTCGAACTTTGCGCCCTTTTCAGGGTCGAAGGTCTCGATAGCCTCCATCAGCGCAATAACGCCCTCGTTTACAACATCGTCCACCTCGCCGAACTTGATATACATATTACGAAGCGCAAGGGCGCAGCTGCGGACAAGTCCCATGTTTTTTAGCACTATCTCATTGCGTATTGCTTCATCACGGGTATTCAGATATGAATCCAGTAAAGCAGCAGTGCTGTTGTTCATCATCCGCACCTCCTTTGCTCATCGTCACGCCATAGCGGGGCTGAGTGAAATGTTGCCTATAGCCTGTATCTGCGCCGCTGCATCGATCTCGCTGTAGGAAAGCACGGTGATGTTCGGGATGAACTGATCCGTCAGCTTCTTGAAGTAGATACGCACAACAGGCGAAGTCAGAATTATAACTGTGGGTATAACATCCTTGATTTTATCAATCTCTCGGTTGGTAACGTTAACTATCTGTTGAATTATATCCGGAGACATCGCCAGATAGCTGCCCTGATCGGATTTCTTCACCGAGCTTACTATCATATCCTCTATCTGAGTATCCAGTGTTATTACTCGGAGAGAGTTAGCCTCTGCAAAGCGTCTTGTGATGGTACGCTTCAGTGCCTGACGCACATACTCGGTAACGATATCCATATCCTTCAGCACATTTGCATGATCGCCAAGGGTCTCCAGAATCGTCTCCAAATCTCGTATCGGAATGCCCTCCTTCAGGAGATTCGACAATACTTTCTGTAAATATCCGACAGATATTACCTTAGGTATAAGATCTTCGACAACGATCGGGTTAGTTTTCTTGACATTTTCGACCATTGTGTTGACATCCTGTCTGGAAAGCAGCTCATGCGCATAATGCTTCATGATCTCAGACCAGTGGGTTATCATAACGGAAACGGGGTCGATAAGCGTATAGCCTGCAACGTCCGCCATAATCTTCTTGTCCTCACTGATCCACTTAGCGGGAAGTCCGAAGGCAGGCTCCACGGTGTCGATACCGTCAACCTGTGCAGTAACATCACCGCTGTCCAGCGCAAGGTAGTGGTCAACAAGTATCTCGCCTCGTGCGACCTCTTCACCCTTTATCTTGATGATGTACTGGTTGGGGTTTATCTCAGGGTTATCCGTCATTCTTACGGACGGAATTACCATACCCATGTCAAGCGCAAACTGCTTACGGAAGATTACCACACGCTCGATGAAATTACCGCCGCTCTTCTCGTCAACCAGACGAAGCAGTGAGTAACCAAACTCCATCTCGATTGGCTCCACATTCAGCAGCTTGAACACGTTGTCGATATCGCGGAAGTAGTCGTTATCGGCGTTGTTTGCCTTTTCAAGCTCACGCTGCTCTTCCTTTGCACGCTGGGCAAGCTCCAACTCTGCCATCTTTTTCTTGTTTCTGTCGAGGAATACGGCAGCCACGATAAGCAGCACACCGAGAATAAGGCAGACGAATGTGGGGAAGCCGGGAATGAGCATCATTACGATCATTACCATACCTGCGATCAGCAGAACGAACGGCTGCGCAGTAAACTGGGACTTCACATCGTTCATCAGGCTGTCCTGGCTGGCTGCACGGGTAACTATCATACCTGTTGCAACAGAGATCAGCAGCGCAGGGATCTGGGAACACAGACCGTCACCTACAGTTGCAAGGGAGTAGGTGTTGAGTATAGTCATGAAATCGCCGCCGTCACGGATCATACCGATGATCATACCGCCGATGAGGTTTACGAGCGTGGTGATGATGGACATGATCGCATCACCCTTAACGAACTTCGTAGCACCGTCCATGGAGCCGTAGAAATCCGCTTCACGCTGGATATTGGAACGGCGCAGTTTTGCCTGCTCCTCATTGATAAGACCTGAGTTCAGATCCGCATCGATAGCCATCTGCTTACCGGGCATAGCGTCCAGTGTAAAGCGGGCAGCAACCTCTGATACTCGCTCAGAACCCTTTGTGATTACGATGAAGTTTACCAATACGATGATTATGAATATCAGGAAGCCGACGATAGCGTCGCCTCCCATTACGAAGTTACCGAAAGCCTCGATTACTTCTCCTGCATATCCTCTTGAAAGGATACCTCTCGTGGTGGAAATGTTCAGCGACAATCGCAATACTGTCGTCATCAGCAGCACTGTCGGGAACACCGAGAACTCCAGTGCCTCCTTGATAAACATGGTCATGACCAGAATCACAAGGCTGAGTGCTATGTTTACAAGGATCAGAAAATCCAGCAGCCAGGAAGGGAGCGGAATGATGATCGCCAGAACGATAAAGATAACGAACAGCACCAATGAGTTGCTGAGCAGCTTTTTTATCATATCGCCCTCTCCCCTTTCTGTAATAATTTGTCGTAAAATAACATTTGGTATATTATCCTGTATCTATATTTAATTACATATTGTAATATATCGTCGGAATTTAACCTTCAGGCGTGAAGAGTTTTGTTCTTCGCCTTATATACGATGGTCAATACCTCCGCCACAGCATTGTAAAGCTCAACGGGTATCTCACACCCCAGCTCAACTGTGCTGTACAGAGTTCGTGCCAGGGGCGGATCCTCGATGCAGTATACATCGTTCTCCTCCGCTATCTTTACGATACGCAGAGCGATATAATCCTTGCCCTTTGCCACGACCTGCGGCGCACGGTTAGCATCCTGATCGTATTTCAGTGCAACGGCGTAATGCGTAGGGTTACGGATAACGACATCCGCCTTGGGAACCTCCTGCATCATTCGTGACATTGCCATCTGGCGCTGTCTTGCCTTGATCTTGCTCTTGACCTGTGGGTCACCCTCGGTCTGCTTATATTCGTCCTTGACTTCCTGCTTGGACATCATAAGCTTCTTTTCAAACTGCCACCACTGAAACAGATAGTCGGCAGCCGCTACAAACACCAGCAGTATACATATCAGCATTACAAGGTCGTATATGCTCAGCATGATATATGCACCCGCCTGCATGATCCCGGTATTCATCGAAGCGATGAATTTCGGAAGCCTTTCTGCGACTTCATTGTATATCACATAGCCGATAATGATGACCTCGATAAGTCCCTTTAAGATATTCACTATCGACTGCATGGAAAACATCTTTTTTATGCCCGAAAGCGGACTCAGACGTGAAAACTTCGGCTGCAGCGCCTTCATGGTAAACAGACCTTTAGTCTGTGCCAGAGTCGGTATTATACCCAACAGCAGCGCAACAGCGCATATCGGGCCGATAGTCATTACCGCTACTGTTGCCACATTTACGAAAATAGGGATATATGTATCCTGATTAACGTCATAAGTACCCATGCTTGCAAACACTGATGTTGAATAAGCCAACACAGTTTCGGTAACAAAGCCCATCAGCAGGCGCATTGCCGCAAACATGCCCAGTACCGACGCTGCGATAACTATCTCCTTACTCTGAAGGACATCGCCTTCTTTTCGGGCATCATCACGTTTTTTCGGCGTGGCTTTTTCGGTTTTATCTTCGCCTGCCAAATCGCCACCGCCCTTTCACGCAGGAACATCGATATCTCAGCTAGAGCGTCATGCTGTCCACAAGACCGTGAAGATTCTCGAACATGATGCTCATAAGCTTGCCCATAAATTCGGATATTGCACCGCAGCTTGCGGTAAGCACCACGAATCCTACAAGCAGCTTTATCTGGATATTCACAACAAACACATGTATCGACGGCACCGCTTTCATCATTACACCGATGCAGAACTCAGTAACTAGCGAAGCCGCCATAACGGGCATCGCAAGCTTTACACCGAGGGTCAATACAGTTTCAAAGTAGCTTACAAGTATGTATGCTATATTTATATTGAAGCTTTCAAAGCCGATCGGTATCGTTTCATACGATATGGCAAACAGCTCGATATACGAAAGATGACCGCCCACCGCAAAGAAATACAGTACGAACCAGTAGTCGAAGATCTTCGTGGACAGACCGACAGTACCGTAAGTGGGATCGTAGCTTCTCGCCATGGCAAGACCAAGCTGCATATCCACTATCTCACCCGCAAGTGCAAACACCGTGTGCATGATATTCACGAATAGTCCAAGCACCGCACCCACAAGAAGCTCCTTGAACATATCGAAAAGGAACGGGAACAAGCCCGTGGGAAGCGTGTAGTCCATACCGCCGCCCGCGACCATCACAAGCGTCAGCATTATCGACGCACCTGCCTTGACAAACTGCGGAACATTTTGTCTACCGAATATCGGATTAAAGGTAAAGATACCGCTCACTCTGGTCAGGACCATGATTATGATGATGAAATTCGTCTGAATGATTTCCCAAATCTCTGACACGGCAGCTTCCTCACGTTATCGGGATCTGTTGTATCTTTTCAAAGATGAAATTCATGAAATCCAGGCACTCTGATGTCATCCATGGAGCAAGGAAAAACAATGCCAGTCCAACGCATATTGCTTTAGGCGCAAAGGACAGCGTCTGCTCGTGTATCTGTGTCGCAGCCTGTAATATGGCGATGACCAGTCCGACGATCATTGCAACGAGAAGAACAGGCAGCGCCAGCTTGAACGCCAGCATTACTGTTTCTCTCATTATCTCCATAACGAGATCCTGGGTCACTTATCTCATCTCCTTTCCTGAACAGCTACCAATTATAACTTGAAACTATAGAGCCTATCAGCAGATTCCATCCATCCGCCAGCACAAATACCAGTATCTTGAACGGCATCGAGATCATGGCAGGCGGTAGCATCATCATACCCATGGACATCAGCGTACAGCCAACTACCAGGTCGATAACAAGGAATGGTATGAACAACAGGAAGCCTATCTGGAAAGCACGCTTCAGCTCGCTTATCATAAATGCAGGCATCACGACCGTCAGGCTCAGATCGTTCTGTATGTATTCCTCGGTAAAGCCACCCTCAGGCTCCTCGATATGGCCAAGCTCTATGAAGAAATCGAGGTCGTCGTTGGATGTCTGCTTGAGCATGAAGCTCTTGATGGGGACTGTTGCAGCCTCCAGAGCCTCCTGCGTTGTCAGCTCATCGTTGACGTATGGCTGATAAGCCACCTCGTTTATCTCGCCGAAAACAGGCGCCATGATAAAGAAGGTCAGCAGCAGCGACATACCGATAAGCACCATATTGGGCGGTGTTGTCTGCGTCTGCATCGCACTTCTGAGAAAGCTCAGCACGATGATTATACGGGTGAAGCAGGTCATCATGATAAGCAGCGAAGGCGCCAGCGCCAGCAGCGTTACCAGAAGTATTACCTCCAGCGGCTGGGAAGCGTCCACTCCCACCAGTTCCTGCAGCACAGATGAGCCGACGTCATCATCGACGTACGACGGATCGGTGTCAAGATAATCGCCCGCCTGCAGCCCTGATTCCGCAGTGCCTGCAGCCTCTGCTTCGACAGTTTCCGCCACTGCGGATACGCCGAAGAAGGTCACAGCGAGCGCTATACACAGGAGCAGCGATACGACAAATCTCACGACGAGCTTCTTATCCGAATTGATCAGATCTTTAATCAAATCCGCTCCTCCTATTTGTTCTTATTCATCATATTTCCGAGAACGACCTTAAAACTCTCTGCAAAAGTGGGATTGCCCTCAGCAAGCTGAGTCAGCTCCTCCTCTGTTTCTTCAAGCTCACATATCTTCTCGGTGTGGTTTGTTGTCACTCCAAGCACCATGCATCTTCCGCAGATGCTTACGAGCAGCAGCATCTTATCGGGACCGAGATTGATGCGCTCCAGTATCTTCATATTGCGGCTGTCCGAAACCATGACGTGCTTATTAAGCTTCTTCATAAGCCAGAACATCACAAACACCAGCGCAAGCACGCCGATGAGCGCCATTATCATCTGAAAGTATTCCAAAACGCATCTCCTTTCCCAATAAAAGTCGGATATATTTTCCTTCTGCGAAAAACCAAAAGGCGGGATGTGATTTTCCCCCGCCTTGGTGAATTATTGATTAGCCGAGGACTTTCTTGACAGTCTGAAGGATTCTGTCAGGCTTAAAGGGCTTAACGATGAAGTCGAGCGCACCAAGCTTGATCGCTTCAACTACCATTGCCTCCTGACCCATAGCAGAACACATAACTACCTTAGCCATAGGATCGGAACCCTTGATATCCTTAAGTGCTTCGATACCGGTCTTATTGGGCATCGTGATATCCATGATAACGAGGTCAGGCTTCTCGGAAGCGTAAACATCGCAAGCGATAGCGCCGTCAGCTGCTTCGAGGATATTTGTGTAGCCGTTCTTTGTGAGTGTATCCTTGATGAGCATTCTCATGAAAGCCGCGTCGTCAACTAATAAGATCTTCTTGTCCATTACTATATCTCCTTGAATGTATTAATTTTTATTGTATATTAATTTTATTCTTTACCAAGACTATCCATGAACTTTGATTTCACGATTTCGGTAATTCTTACTGCGAAGTTATCGTCGATAACCACGACATCTCCACGGGCAATAAGGTTGCCGTTAACCACTACATCGACCGGTGCGCCTGCCTGACGCTCAAGCTCGATTATAGTACCCTGGGTGAAATCCAGAATATCCTTGACCTTGCGCTTTGCTGTGCCGATCTCTACGGAGATCTCCAGCGGAACGCCCATCAGGAGCTTCAGGTTGTCCTGCTGATCGGTAGGAAGTCCGAAATCAACATTATCAAACTGATGAAGCTGTGCGTTCTGGATGTTGACAGGAGGAACAGGCGGAGGATAAGCGCCGTAAGCTGCGTACTGTGGCGGGTATCCGTAAGCGCCCTGTGGCGGATAAGCCATCTGCTGGGGCGGTGCCTGATACATCTGCTGCTGAGGTATTGCCGCAGGAGCAGCAGCCATCGGAGCTGCAGGTGCGGGAGCCGCTGCAGGTGCAGGTGCTGCCGCAGGAGCTGCGGGAGCAGGAGCCGGTGCAGGCTCTGGCTCAGGTTCGGGTTCAGGCTGGAAGCTTTCTATCATTTTGCCGGAAAGCGTCTTTGCAAGCTCTACCGACATGATGGACATGAACTCACTGTTCATTACTCCGTCAACGTTAAGGTTGAAGGTAACTGCTACGATCGTCTCCTCGGGACTAAGCTCGGAAAGCTCGCAGAAGTTTGTCTTTTCGATTATGTAAGGAGTAGGTGTGGAGATATCCACAGAAGTTCCGAGAAGGTCTGACAGAGCGGTTGCGGAAGCACCCATCATCTGGTTCATTACCTCGGATACCGCACTGATGTTCAGCTCGTCGAACTCAAAATCAGGCGAGATCACAAGCGGATTACCCATCAGCTGATTCAGGATCATCTGAACGTCATCCTGCTTGAGAACCATCATATTCACACCCGTGATGCCTGCAACATATACGATCTTAACGCAGATAGCAGGCTCCAGACGTGTGTAGTTCAGCTCGGAGACCTTTGCCACACTTACCTGAGGCGTGGTGATCCAGACCTTTGCGTTCAGCAGCTCCGAAACAGCGGTAGCAGCAGCGCCCATACTTATATTAAGTATCTCACCGACCGCGTCTATTTCGTATGTGCTGAATTCAACGTTTGTATCCAATTCGTTTGCCATCAGTTATCATACCTCAATTCTGAATAAAATTATCTATCATAATAGCTTTTTTATTATTATACGTTCCCATCTTACCATCGCACCAGGGCTTGCCGCCGACTCTGACCTGAACATTGGTATTAATGTTCTTGCCAAGCGGAATAACGTCATTCACCTGAAGCGTCAGCACCTCATACAGATCAAGATTGATCTCGCCAAGCACTGCCGTGATGTCAAGCTCCGTCGTGCTGATACCAGTCATGATGCTGTCACGACGCTCTGCCTCACGGTGCTCATCAGTCTTGCGCTTTGTGGAGGAGTAACGGGGTATAAACTTGCCCATGATCTCATCGAGATTGATTGCAGGGATACAAACGGATACAACAGATTTTACTCCGTTTATCTCAACCTCAAGGGCTACGATGATAACCGTATCCTCATGGCCGATAGTCTGTACCACACGGGAATTAGTCTCAATGCCGATCAGTTTGGGAGTAAGCTCAATATGCATCGACCAAGGCTCCTGAAGCAGTCCTGCCATGGAAGCCATTACGTCGTTCATGATAGTTATTTCAATTTCGGTGAAATCACGGTTGACATCACGATACTCACCCTTACCGCCAAGCAATCTGTCGATCATCGTGTAAGTGATCGCGTTGGATACCTGAACGATAACATTGGTCTCGCTGACCTCGTCATTGGCGATTCCCATATCAACCATGCCCATCATAACATAGTCGGGAAGAGCGTTATTGAACTCGCTGTAACGCTGCTCCTCAATGCTGACGAGCGTTACCCTGCAGTAGAGTCTGAGCAGACCTGTAAGGTAGGACGACATAAGACGTGCATAGTTCTCAAAGATGCTGTCAAGAATCTTGATCTGCTCTTTCGTGAACTTTTTAGGAGCACGGAAGTCGTATTCCTTGATCTTCTCCTCCTCTTTTTGAGTAACCACAGGAGCTGCTCCGGCTGCGACGTTTCTTAGCATTTCGTCTATCTGCTCTTGCGTCAGAACTTCAGCCATCGAAATCCCCCCTCGGAATAATTAAGTGTATTTTTATTCTGCATCTGCGTCCGCTGCTGCGTCGTCTGCT
>JAZSEG010000230.1:0-13564 GCA_045531575.1 Oscillospiraceae bacterium
CATTCATTACAGATGATAGCAGCCTCAGTGCCGCCATACAGAATGCGCCTTACCTGATTTTCATTTTTGCCGCAAAAGGAGCAAACCATCATTTTGCTGTTCCTCCTGTTTTTTACTTGATGTCAGAACGGTTGCTGTATACCTTATCGATAATGCCGTATTCCAGTGCTTCCTGAGCGGTCATGAAGTTGTCACGCTCGGTATCACGGCAGATGGTCTCGTAGTCCTTGCCGGTGTTCTCGCTGAGCATACGGTTCAGATTTTCCTTAGTCTTGAGCAGGTTATCTGCACGGATCTGGATATCTGTTACCTGACCTGAAAGGCCACCGCCAGAGATAAGGGGCTGGTGGATCATGATCTGGCTGTTGGGGAGGGCAATTCTCTTGCCCTTTGTACCCGAGGAGAGCAGGAATGCACCCATAGAAGCTGCCATGCCCATGCAGATGGTGGAAACATCACACTTGATATACTTCATGGTATCATAGATAGCCAGTCCGTCATAGACAGAGCCGCCGGGGCTGTTGATGTAGAAATAGATATCCTTATCGGGATCCTGACCCTCGAGATACAGCAGCTGCGCGATAACTACGCTTGCAGTTGCGGAATTCACCTCGTCATGCAGAAGAATGATTCTGTCATTGAGAAGTCTGGAAAAAATGTCATAGGAGCGCTCGCCGTGGCTGGACTGCTCTACAACGTAAGGGATATAAGCCATAGTTGCCATCCTTTCTCCGCTATTGCGGAAAATGTCGGAATCTGCCGACATCCGATTAAACCGAAAAGCCGCCTACTGTGTAGGCGGTTTTCCGTAGATAACGAATGATTATTCAGTTACTTCTTCGATCTTTGCATTCTCACGAACGAGGTCGAGAGCCTTCTCGATCTTGATGTCGCCCTTGATAGCGTCCTCAGCGAGAGCTGCCTTAACGTTCTCAGCAGTCATCTTGTACTGCTCAGCGAGCTCAGCGTACTCCTTCTCGATATCCTCAGCAGTAACCTCGATGTTCTCTGCAGCAGCGATCTGCTCCAGGCACAGACGGAGGTCAACCTGCTTCTTAGCGATATCCTTGAAGCTTGCTCTGAACTGATCCATTGTGATGCCTGTGTACTTCAGGTAATCCTCAACCTTGATACGGTTGCGCATGCTCCACTCACGAGCGATATCGTTGATGCGGCGCTCGTACATAACCTCAGGAACCTCAGCCTCCATCTTAGCTACGAGAGCGTCAACGAGAGCGTTGTCAGCGTCCAGATCGGACTGCTCAGCAGCGGACTTCTCAAGCTTTGCCTTGATGTCAGCCTTCAGCTCGTCAACTGTATCGAACTCGCTTACGTCCTTAACAAACTCATCGTCGAGCTCGGGCATATCCTTGCCCTTGATCTCGTGCAGCTTACACTTGAATACAACAGCCTTGCCCTTCAGGTTCTCTGCCTGATAGTTCTCAGGGAATGTTACATTTACATCGAACTCCTCGCCGATGTTCTTACCAACTACCTGCTCCTCAAAGCCGGGGATGAAGGTGTTGCTGCCGAGCTCCAGGGGGAACATCTCGCCCTTACCGCCCTCGAATGCTACATCATCAAGGTAGCCGTCGAAGTCGATAACAGCTGTATCGCCCATAACGGTAGCTCTGTCATCTACGGAGATGATGCGAGCGTTTCTGCTTCTCATCTTGTCGATCTCAGCGTTAACTGCGTCGTCATCAATAGTCTTGACAGTCTTCTTGATCTCTAATCCCTTGTAGTCGGAGATCTTTACCTCAGGCTTAACGATGATGTTAGCCTTGAAGCTTACGCCTGCTTCCTTGCTTACGTCTACAACCTCTGTATCGGTAACGTCTACCACCTCGAGACCTGTCTTCTCAACGATATCAGCGATATTGTTGTTGTACAGGGAGTTTACAGCATCCTCATAGAAAACGCCCTCGCCGTAGTGAGCCTCGATCATCTTACGGGTAGCCTTGCCCTTACGGAAGCCGGGGATAGAAATGTTCTTCTTTCTCTTGTTGAAAGAAGCGTTTACAGCAGCCTCGAACTCCTCTGCGCTGAATGTAAACTCGATAGCGTAAGTATTTGTTACTGTCTTGTTCTGGGAAATGATCTCCATTGCAAAATTCCTTCCTGTCCGTTAGGACATTTATTTTTTAATTTTCGGATCAGCGATCCATTTCAATTTTTACCGGAGTAAAATTCACGCCGTCAGCGGATACCAGACGGTATTCAACGCCGTTATGCACGCCGTTTAGTGCGCCCTTGATGCTGCCGCCGTGGAGATGTGCATAATAACAGCGCTTGACGCCGTACCTCTGAAGCACATCAGTGAGGTATATATTCTCCTCCGATCGGTAGACGGGAGGATAATGGATGAATGCTATCGGCTCTCCGCCGAGCTTCTGAGCCTCCTTCAGGGAAGCTTCAAGTCTGCCGGCCTCACGGTTCAGAACCTTCATATCAGGCTGTTCCCCGTTCTCCCTTATCCAGCCACGGGTACCGCATATTGCGATGCCATCGACCAGAAAAGCATTATTGAACAGGAACTGCAGGCTGTCAAATCCGTTCGATTTAACGAACTCATTTATCTTGTTCATGGTTCCCCACCAAAGATCGTGGTTACCCTTAACAAGTATCTTTTTTCCTTTCAGACGGGAATGGATGAACTCCAGATCCTTGTATGCCTCCTCCAGCTTCAGCGCCCAGCTGTGATCTCCGAGAAGCACCACGGTGTCATCATCGGTTATCATGCTGTTCCAGTTGGCTTCGAGACGTTCAAGGTAATTCGTCCAGCCTGAAAAGATATCCATAGGCTTATCGCATCCCAGCGAAAGATGAAGGTCGCCAATTGTGTAAAGCACATTTGCCTCCCTTCTTCAGTCTCAGGACTTGAGGAAATCCAGAACTACGCCGGGCATCTCCTGCTTTTCAACAGAGCCTGTGAAGCGTACTTCCTTGTTCTTTGTTGCTGCGAGAGGTGCAGGCATCTGAGTGTTTGTCTGCTTCTCAAGACGGTCGATGATCTCGAACTCATCATCGGTATCGATAACGCCGCCGACAGCCTCGTAAACTGCGCCGCTGAACTTATAGGGGTTAGCGGTGGATGCGATAACTGTCTTGGTCTCATCGCCTGTTGCCTTGCGGTAATCCTCGTATACCTTGACTGCAACTGCAGTGTGGGTATCCAGCAGGTAGGAATACTTTTCAAATGTCTCCTTGATGGTGGACTTGGTATCCTCATCGCTGCAGCAGCCCGCGTAGAAGAGGTCTGTTACCTTTGCCTTCACATCAGCGGAGATCTCATATCTGCCATCTGTCTTGAGCTTGCCGAACCAATCGTTGATAACTGCATCGTTATCGCTGGAGAGGTGATACAGCAGACGCTCGAGGTTAGAGGAGATAAGGATATCCATAGAGGGAGAAACAGTTGTGAAGAACTTTCTGTTTCTGTCATAGATACCTGTATTGATGAAATCGGTGAGGACATTGTTGCTGTTGGATGCGCAGATCAGCTTGTTTACGGGAATACCCATAAGCTTTGCGTAGTAAGCAGCAAGAATGTTGCCGAAGTTTCCAGTAGGAACGACGATATTGATCTTCTCGCCGAAGGGGATCTCCTTGTTCTTTACCAGCTCCACATAGGTGGAAACATAGTAAACGATCTGAGGAGCAAGTCTGCCCCAGTTGATGGAGTTTGCACTGGAGAGCAGGATATTGCTCTGTGCAAGCTTATCAGCGAAAGCATTGTCAGTGAATATAGCCTTTACGCCGTTCTGGCAATCATCGAAGTTGCCCTTTACTGCACACACATGAACGTTCTTGCCTTCCTGTGTGGTCATCTGACGCTTCTGCATACGGCTCACGCCATCCTCAGGGTAGAAAACAGTAATGCTTGTGCCATCTACATCCTTGAAGCCCTCGAGAGCAGCCTTGCCTGTATCGCCCGAAGTAGCAACCAGAATAGCGATCTCCTTGCCGTCTACTGTCTTCTTTGCGGAAGTTGTCAGCAGGTAAGGCAGGATCTGCAGTGCCATATCCTTGAATGCGCATGTGGGACCATGCCACAGCTCCAGAACATATGTACCAGTGAGCAGGTGGGAGATCTCTGCGATATTATTTGTATCGAAATTCTTGTCGTTATATGCGGAATCAACGCAGTGACGTACTTCCTCAGGGGTGAAATCTGTCAGCAGTCTGCTGAAGATATCGTATGCACGGTCTGCATAGCTCTTATCGCACATAGCAAGCAGCTCAGCCTCAGTAAACTGAGGAATGCTCTCCGGAACAAACAGTCCGCCCTCATCGGAAAGACCCTTTGTGATAGCATGAGCACTTGTTACCTTCAGAGTAGAATTTCTCGTACTTCTGTAGTTCATATAAAGTCGTCCTTTCATAGGTTCAGTACAATGTATATATGCCATCGGCCGTAAATGCGTTCTCATAGATATCTATGCGCAGCACCATTGGTGTACTTCCCCGTGTAATTATGACCTCGGCAATATCGTATCTCGGGTACAGCGTTCTGTTCTGCAGTCCGGGATATATGTTGCACAGGTAATGATCGGCTGTCAGAATGATCTTCTTCTGTTTAGCGGGTGTGACCGCTTCCAGACCGCTGACCATACTGTTTTCCTGCCGTGTCTTTACCTCGGTGAAAACTATAATATTATCGATCTGCGAGATTATATCTATCTCGCCGAAGGACTTGCGGAAATTACGTTCGATAATCCTGTGGCCTTTCTCAACAAGGCGGCTGCACACCGCATCCTCGCCGAGAATGCCTTTATCTCGTTTATCCATTTTTTTGTGCAAAATACTTCATAAAGAAAGAAGGTCTGTGTATCGGACAGAGCCCGTACTTGTCCACCGCTTCGTAATGCGCCTTTGTTCCGTAGCCCTTGTGCTTTTCAAAGCCATATTCGGGATACTGAGCCGCAAGCTCATCCATATAACGGTCTCGTGCCACCTTTGCAAGTATCGAAGCGGCTGCTATCGAAGCGGATGTTGCATCGCCTTTCACGACGGTGCGTATCTCTCCGTCAATGGGCGGAGTTTTGTTGCCGTCAACAAGGATGATATCAGCGCTCATTCCGAGGCCCTCGTAAGCACACTTCATAGCAAGCATCGCAGCATTGAGGATGTTTATCTCCTCTATCTCAGCGATGGATGCCGTTGCAATGCAGTAAGCCTTAGCCTTTGCGATTATCTCGTCAAAAAGCAGATCACGCTTTTTCTCTGTGAGCTTCTTGCTGTCGTTTATACCCTCGATAACAACTCCCTCATCGAATATCACCGCCGCTGCATAAACATCGCCCGCAAGAGGTCCACGACCTGCTTCGTCGATACCGCAGACTACGGTATATTCAGAGCGTATCTCCGAGTCATATCCGAAAAGCCCTGTCTTTGCAAGATCCTCAAAAGTCATCTGAAGTTCATCAGACGGGGATCTGTTCAAGTGTGATCCTGCCAATCTTACCGCCTCTGTATTCATCAAGAAGTGTGGCGGCTGCACGCTCTGTATCAGGTTCGCCGCCTGAGATGAGCATACCTCTCGCCTTTGCGATCTCAGTAAGGACATCGCCCTCGCCCGCTATCTTGTAGCGAGCCTTGATAAGCTCAGGGTAGCGTTCCAGCAGGAGTTCACCCAGCGCTCTTGCAAGAGCCTCGACATCCATTACATCGTCCTTTATTGCGCCCGTGAACGCAAGTCTCTGTGCCGCTTCCTGATCGTCAAACTTCGGCCAGAGAATGCCGGGCATATCCAGAAGCTCAACATCCTTATCGATGCTCACCCACTGCTTTCCGCGGGTGACACCGGGTCTATCGCCTACCTTTGTCTTTTTCGTCTTAGCCATACGGTTTATGAACGAGCTTTTTCCGACGTTCGGTATTCCGACTACCATAAGTCTGAGAGCTTTTCCTATCATACCACGCTTTTTACGGCGTTCTATAAGCTCCGAGAGCAGAGTTTTCACAGCAGGCAGGAATCGATTGATACCCTTACCGCTGCGGCAGTCACAGATGATAACCATGATGCCCTGCTTCTCATAATACTGCTTCCAGCGTGAAGTTGCGCCGTCATCAGCATAATCGCATTTGTTCATTATCATAATGCGGGGCTTATCCTTCACAAGCTCATCCAGAATAGGATTTCTGCTCGATTCGGGTATGCGTGCATCAGTGATCTCCACCACGGCATCCACCATCTTCAGATCCGCTTCGATAAGACGGCGGGTCTTGGTCATATGCCCGGGGAACCACTGGATATTTCCTACATCACTCATAATAAACCCATTTTATCAAATGGTGCGAAGCGGAATACCGCCTTGCCCATTATGGAATCAACATTTACCGGTCCTACTCGCATATCACGGCTGTCAGTGGAGTTATTACGGTTATCGCCGAGGACCAGAACATGACCCTCAGGAACGACATAATCCCTGCCGCTCACCATATTGAGCTGACGTACTGTCGGCTCTGCAATATAATCCTCTTCCAGCACCTCGCCGTTGAGATATACGATACCATTCTCGAAATCAAATTTCACAGTATCACCCTCGACAGCGATAACACGCTTGATGATGGGCTCTCCGTAAGGAGCGTCGATGCTCGGTCTGAGCAGATCTGCCTGGATCACTACGATATCGCCACGCGCGGGGGTATACAGAAAATTAGTAGCGATAACACGATCCTGATCCTCAAGGGTGTTGTTCATGGAATCGCCGTCAACTGTTATAGATCTGAACACAAAAAGATTCAGTGCAAGCATAACAAGCACTGCATAAACAAGGCTTGCAGCCCAGTCAAGGGCATCTGCAAAAGGCTTCGGAGCATCCGCAGGAGCGAGGGAAGCTTCTTCCCCTGCTTCAAACGCAGCTTCGGTGTTCATCTCTTCAGCATTGTTGATGTTTTCGTAATCTCTGTTTTCGGACATAGCAAATTCTCTTTCTCACATAATCCCAGCTTTACCCCCGACAGATCAACTGACGGGGGCTTATAGCTTGGATTGGGGATGTCTGACCTCTCAGATCAAACTCTGGACTTAACCTTAGCAGCCTTACCAACTCTGTCTCTGAGGTAGTACAGCTTAGCTCTGCGAACCTTACCGTGTCTTACGATCTCTACCTTTTCAACGGACGGAGAATGCAGAGGGAATACTCTCTCTACGCCACAGCCGTGTGCTACACGTCTTACTGTGAATGTCTCGTTGATGCCGCCGTGCTTCTTAGCGATAACTGTACCCTCGAATACCTGGATACGGAACTTATCGCCCTCCTTGATCTTAACGCCTACCTTAACGTAGTCGCCGACCTCGATAACGGGGGCTTCTGCCTTCATGCTGCTCTGCTCAATAAGTTTTAATGCGTCCATTTTTTCCTCCTAGACGTTTCGGATATTCTTAAGACCGACCTGTTCGAGCGATATACGCCAAGGGCTTTGCCTTGATCTCAGCGGACTATCCGTGATAATGTTTGGTGCAAGCACCTCGCATTAACTCACATCGGATACCGTTTTTCACAAAAGGGCATACCGACGGATACTAAATGCTTTTCTATTATAACACTTTCGAATAAAAAAATCAAGTAGTTTTTTGCGAATTTTCTGACAAAATTACCTAAAAACTAAGATTTGTTATGTACAAATCGTCAAATCCATCGAGGATATCGGCAGAAACGTCTGCTGCCGCACTTATAAGGCCGTTCAGAGCATCCGTTTTTCCGCTCTCGCTGAGATACATTATCACACCCTGCTCTGCCGAAACAGGACTTGAATGCGCCTTTTTGGCAAGCTCCGCAGGCAGAACTCCCAGATCTGCCAGACGCTGCACGCCATTGTTGACTGTCACATCACCTGTCAGGAACACTTCAACAGGTGCAGGGTATCTTTTCAGGAAGCACTCGATAGCAGCTGCCGCTCTTGCCTTATCCGACTGTACGGCACGCACATCCTTCTGCGTGATATAAAAATCCTCTCCTATGTAAAAGAGATCTCTGTCGGTCATGATGCCGTCCTCGTCGAGTATACCACGATCGATCATTATCTTGACTCCGTCCAGAGCCGCAGAGGCTGCAATTCCGCAGCTGTCCTGATCTCCCGATACGATATAGCATATCGTGCCGTTATCCTCGCCGCTTACCTCATCGATGGCACCGAATTCACAGGCGATGCCGTCCTCGAAAGCGGAGCCGTCAAAGGCACCTGCAAGTGCAAAGGACGCTATCTCCAGCTTTCCACCCGTATAATATGCCAGATTGAGCGTCGAGCCGAAATCTGCAATAAATGTTCCCTCGCTCATCGGTACGGTTGCAAGCATTGCCGCAAAGCGGCCGTCAGCATAAGCGCTGACAAAGGGCAGCACGGTGATCTCCACATCAGGGCGCAGGAACATATCAGTGGGGGAAAGCTCCTCTTCTATTGCCGTGGAAATATCTATGGGAGCGCAGCATCCGATGGCTGTTATTGCACTGGACGGTATACCATGCTCCCTCATGGCGATGAAGATCAGCTTTGCAAGCTCTGCTGCGGCATTCTCGGCTGTGATATCGGCGATAACATAAACTGAACGTGCAACTCTGCGTGCCAGTGAACGATCATAGAACACCGCTCTGATACAGGATGGCGTGATATCGCAGGCAACAGCAATATCCATGCTGTATTCGCTGCGGTATTTTTCGTGATGGTAATAGGATGAAGTCATGGTTTCTCCTTAAATGATATACAATATTAATTAAGTATAGCATATTTTAAAATCAAATGCAAATATCAATATTAAATTTTCAAAATATATTGAAATCCGACAGCAGATTTGATATAATTAAATGGAATAAACAAAGAAGGGTGATAAGCTTGAATCAGAAATTCAACCATCTTATAGACACGGAGGATTATTCCGTACATCAGTGGAACGCCATGATACGTCTTGCGCAGGATATAATGCGACGTCCCGAAAGCTATTCGGAGAAGTGCAAGGGTAAGATAATGGCTACACTGTTCTACGAGCCTTCCACAAGAACACAGATGAGCTTCCAGACCGCTATGATACGTCTCGGCGGCAGCATCATCGGCTTTGATAACCCCGGCAACTCATCCGTTGCAAAGGGCGAGAACCTTAAGGATACTATAAAAATAGTAAGCAACTATGCGGATATCCTCGTTATGAGACATTCGCAGGAAGGATCAGCAAAGGCTGCGGCGCTGAATGCTGAGTGTCCCGTCATCAACGCAGGCGACGGCGGACATCTCCACCCCACTCAGACACTCACCGACCTGCTGACTCTGCAGACCGAGATTGGCAGACTGGACAACCTTACCGTTGGTCTGTGCGGTGACCTCAGAAACGGCCGCACCGTTCATTCGCTGCTGAAAACTCTCTCCTGCTATCCCAACAACAAGTTTGTACTGATATCCACACCGCATCTTGCACTGCCATCCTACATCAAGGATATACTTGTGGCAAGAGGCTGCGAGTTCCATGAGGTGGCAACCATCGACGAGGCTATTCCTGAACTGGACATGCTCTACATGACCCGCATCCAGCGTGAGCGCTTCGACAGTGCGGAGGAATACGAGAAGCAGAAGGGCGTTTACTGTCTCACAAAGGAAAAAATGGCACTGGCAAAGAGCGATATGATCGTTATGCATCCTCTGCCCCGCGTAGATGAGATCGCGGTTGAAGTGGACGACGACCCCAGAGCAAAGTATTTCGCGCAGGCAAACTACGGAATGTATGTTCGCATGGCGCTGATACTTTCTACACTCAACAACGAGCTGCGCCCCAACGCTCTGCTTTCGGGAGCAATCCACAAGGATGTGCGCTGCCACAATCCCAAGTGCGTGACTCAGACGGAGCTTTACCTCCCCAACAGCTTCCGCACCTACGGTGATATCCTCATCTGCGAATACTGCGATGAAAGAACACTTATGAGATAACAAATACGCCGTGCATTTTCCGATGCACGGCATTTATTTATGATATCAAAAAGTGCCTGTATCTCTACAGGCACTTATGTTTTTGTGATTTATCCGAGAACGCTCAGCAGCACACCTGCTGCAACAGCGGAACCGATAACGCCTGCAACATTCGGACCCATAGCATGCATCAGCAGGAAGTTGGAAGGATTGGTCTCCTGACCTACCTTCTGAGATACACGGGCAGCCATAGGAACTGCAGATACGCCTGCGGAGCCGATCAGAGGATTGATCTTGCCGCCGCTGATGAGGTACATCAGCTTACCAAGCAGCAGACCACATGCAGTACCTACACTGAATGCGATCAGACCGAGTGCGATGATGAACAGCGTCTTAGGTGTCAGGAAGTTTCCTGCAACTGCTGTAGCACCAACTGTTGTTCCGAGGAAAATGGTGATGATGTTCATCAACTCGTTCTGAGCGGTCTTTACAAGTCTTTCACAAACGCCACTCTCCTTCATCAGATTACCCAGCATCAGCATACCAACGAGGGAAGCCGCATCGGGAACGATAAGTGCTACAATAACAGTAACAGCGATGGGGAATACGACCTTCTCGATCTTGGATACCTGTCTGAGCTGACCCATCTTTACAGAGCGCTCCTTTTCAGTGGTGAGCAGCTTCATGATAGGCGGCTGGATAACGGGTACCAGAGCCATGTAGGAGTATGCGGCTACGGCAATAGAGCCAAGCAGCTGAGGAGCAAGCTTGGATGTGAGGAAGATCGCTGTAGGACCATCCGCACCGCCGATGATAGCGATAGATGCTGCTTCCTTCAGTGTGAAGTCAGCGAGACCTGTAAGGTTGATGAGGCAAGCGCCGAGGAAGGTAAAGAAGATACCGCCCTGTGCAGCCGCACCAAGCAGGAAGCTCTTGGGGTTAGCGATCAGCGGACCGAAGTCGGTCATGGAGCCGATGCCGAGGAAGATCAGAGGAGGATAGATACCAAGCTTAACGCCGAGGTAGAGCATATCCAGCAGTCCGCCTTCGTGGAGGACCTTTCCGTAATCAAGGCTAGCTTCCTTGACATAGTTCACGACCACGCCACTCGCAGTCTCAATGTACTCGGGAGCAAAGTAGGGGTTTGTAGCGGGATTCCACAGCTCAGGATGATAAAGACCTGTAACAGGGAGATTTGTGAGCAGCATACCGAATGCGATAGGGAGCATCAGCAGAGGCTCGTACTGCTTTACAACAGCGAGATAGAACAGAACGAAGGAGATGAGGATCATAATGATGTTTCTCCATCCGCCGTCTACCATGAAGCCCATTATACCGGACGAATCAACCAGTCCGACAAGGGTGTCAACAAATATTTCCATATACTAAACTTTCCTTTCTGTCCCGATCAGAACGGACGGGTATTTTCGCCGATGCCTGCAAGGCTCCATGCTGAACGAGTCCTGCTATCCTTGCGGCGGATGCTTCTGATCTCATACTGCTTGCCGTCCTGCTCGGAATAAGCTGCAATTGCTGCGCTGATGACAGCTATGATCTCATCGTCATCGGATATCTCTTCTTCGATCTCCGGGGCGGCAGCGGGAGCAGCTTCAGCCTTCTTTGCAGCTTCGGCAGCCTTTGCAGCCTTTTCTGCTTCAAGCTTTGCTGCCTTCTTCTTGTCAAGAGTCATGAAGAACTTACCCATTGCCCAGAAGATGAAAATGAGCAGTGCAAGAATGACAAATACCATAAGCAGGCCTGTGATTGTAATGATACCTACCGAACTCCAGTAATCGGGATCGGCAAGCTGCTGCTGTGCGATCGACTGCTCCTCAGAGCCTGCATACGCCTGAAGTCTGTCGATAACGCCGACCTCTTCGGCAGCCGCTGATGCAGCTGACAGAATGGAAAATGCTAAATTCATATTACGTCTCCTTTGATAGGAACTTTTTCGTTCGTTTCAACCGCAGCAGTGCGCTCATTGATACCTCACGATACGCATTCACACATTGCCATCACAAATTGAAACACATTACTTTTATTATAACAAATATTTCTGCAAATTTCAACAGGTTTTTGAGATTTTTTTGACGAACTTTAACCAAACTTTAGTCACTTTTTGCACAAACAGACTATTTTCAATAAAATCCGCCGTCCACACCGAGTACTTGTCCCGTGATAAATCTGTTCTCTGCAATCGCCCGAACAGCCTTTGCAACCTCATCTGCCCTGCCGAGACGCATGAGCGGAGTGCTTTCCGCAAGCTCCTGAAGCTCCTCCTCGGAAAGGTGAGAGCTGTTCATGGGACTATCGATAACACCGGGGGCGATGCAATTCACAGTGATGCCCGATGCACCGAGTTCCTTTGCAAGAGCCTTCGTCATGCCGATCATTCCTGCCTTTGCAGCTGAATAAGCCACCTCGCATGAAGCGCCATGAACTCCCCACACCGAGGAGATATTCACGATGGCGCCACTTTTGCGGGATATCATAGACTTCACACAAGCCTGAGTCACATTAAAGCAGCCTGTAAGATTTATACCCAGAACTCTGTTCCATTCATCCTGAGTCATATCGGTGAACAGACCTATGTGCGATATTCCTGCATTGTTGACAAGAATATCGATATGACCAAACTTTTTCAGTATCTCAGCGGCGGCTGCGTCTACGGAATTTCTATCCGAAACATCCATCTGTACAGCTGTACAGTGGAGTTCGGCGCAAAGTTTTTCAGCCGCTTCCCTGCGGGAATTATAGGTGATGATAACATCATCGGTCGTTGCAAACTCTGCTGCGATGGCGCTTCCGATAGCGCCTGTGCCGCCTGTTATTACTACAACGCTCATTCTGCGTTCACCTTTATCTCACCGTTCTCAGCGGTTATGCTGAGCTTTGTGAGCTGCTTATCCGCATTGTCGATTATGGTCTCTGCGATGACATCCTCGATATCGCTGCGGATGACCTTACGGATATCACGTCCGCCGTACTTACCGCCGAAAGCCTTCTTTGCGACTGCAGCGTATACATCCTCAGCAATAGAAAGCTCGATATTCTTTTCCTTGAGCGGATTTTCAAGCTCGGAGAGCATCAGCTTTGCTATCTTAGCATACGCTTCCTCAGTCAGAGGTGCGAACGCAACGATCTCGTCTATTCTTGCGAGGAACTCGGGGCGAAGGAAATCCTTCAGACCCTTCATCGCCTTTTCCTTGCTCATATCGCCCTCGCTGCGGGAGAAGCCGATACCTCCCACGCTGTTGTGGCCAGAGCCTGCATTGGAAGTCATGCAGATAACGGTGTTCTCAAAGCTTACGGAACGTCCGTGAGCGTCGTTTATCTTGCCCTCATCCAGTATCTGGAGGAGGATGTTCATAACATCAGGATGCGCCTTTTCGATCTCGTCAAACAGAATTACGGAATAAGGCTTTCTGCGCACTCTTTCGGTAAGCTGGCCTGCCTCGTCATATCCCACATAGCCTGGGGGCGAGCCGATTATCTTGGAAACACTGTGCTTTTCCATATATTCCGACATATCAAGACGGATGAGAGGCTCGACAGTGTCGAACATCTCCTTTGCAAGCACCTTTACAAGCTCGGTCTTACCGACACCTGTGGGACCTACAAATATAAAGGACGCAGGTCTGCGACGCTCGGTGAGCTGAACTCT
>JAZSEG010000237.1:0-2301 GCA_045531575.1 Oscillospiraceae bacterium
CCCAGCGTTATCATCATGAGAAAGCCCTGCGCACTGCTGAAGAGCGTTAAGCACAAGCCCCCCTTCAAGGTAAATGCTGACAAGTGCAAGAGCTGCAAGGCGTGCATGAAGATCGGCTGCCCCGCTATCTCCATGACAGGCGGCAAGGCAAAGATCGACGCAACGCTCTGCGTAGGCTGTAACCTCTGCACACAGATGTGCAAGTTTGATGCGATAGAAGAATAATGAGGAATTAGGAATTAGTAATGAGGAATTAATGTATCGGCTGTCGCCGATATATCCGAATGACGGCTGCACCGTAATATTGCTACATAATTATGATAAGCTGCGGCGAAGCCGCTTTGAAATCCGTCTGCGAAGCAGACACCGAAATTCCTCATTCCTCACTCCTCATTCCTAATTTGATAGAGAGGAAATAAACATGAACACAAAATCTATAATGCTCGTAGGCGTGGGCGGTCAGGGTACTCTCCTTGCCAGCAGGATACTCGGCAACACACTGCTTTCTCAGGGCTATGAAGTAAAGGTAAGCGAGGTACACGGAATGTCCCAGCGCGGCGGCTCCGTTGTTACCTACATCAAGTACGGCGATAAGGTGTACTCTCCCGTTATCGAAAAGGGCGAGGCTGACATCATCGTTTCCTTCGAGGAACTGGAGGCTGCAAGATGGCTTCCTTACCTGAAGAAGGGCGGCAAGATCATCACCAACACTCAGCAGGTGGAGCCTATGCCCGTTATCACAGGCGCTATGGAGTACCCCACCGATATCATCGAGAAGATAAAGGAAAAGGGTGCTGATATCACTGCGCTGGACGCTCTTGCACTCGCAAACGAGGCAGGCTCTTCAAGAGCAGTAAACGTAGTTCTGATGGGCGTTCTCTCCACCATGAGCGATATCCCTGCAGACGCATGGAAGAAGGCTCTGGAGGAGTGCGTTCCCGCAAAGGCTCTGGAGATCAACCGCAAGGCTTTCGCACTGGGCGAGAGCTACGCTAAATAAGTTCTTTTGGGAGCATCGCTCCCCCTACATAAATTAAGGAGTTAAACCAATGAAGTATTTCAAGAAAGAGATCGAATGCGCCCCCCGTCATGAGCTGGAGGCTCTGCAGTCATTCCGTCTCTCGCAGCAGATCAGACGTGTTTACGACAACGTAAAGCCTTACCGTGAAAAGATGGATGCTGCAGGCGTGAAGCCAGAGGATATCAAGTCCATCAAGGATCTTCACAAGCTGCCATTCACAGTAAAGCAGGATCTGCGTGACAACTATCCCTACGGCATGTTTGCCACACCCACCAGCGAGGTAGTTCGTATCCACGCTTCTTCGGGTACAACAGGCAAGCAGACAGTCGTTGGCTACACACAGAAGGATATCGACATCTGGGCAGAGTGTGCGGCAAGAGCGCTTGCATCCTGCGGCGGCGACGAGAACGACTTCGTTCACGTTTCCTATGGATATGGTCTGTTTACAGGCGGTCTCGGTATGCACTACGGCGCAGAAAAGCTGGGTGCTACAGCTATTCCTGCCTCTGCGGGCAACTCCCAGCGTCAGCTTGAAATGTTCAGAGATTTCGGCTCCACCATCGTCTGCATGACTCCTTCCTATGCTATCAGCCTTATCGAGCTTATGAACGAGATCGGCATGAGCAAGGATGACCTCAAGCTGAAGGCAGGCATCTTCGGCGCAGAACCCTGGACAGAGGAGATGCGTCATGAGATCGAGGAAGGTCTCGGCATCAAGGCGTATGATATCTACGGTCTCTCTGAGATCATGGGTCCCTCCGTATCCTGCGAGTGTGAATACCAGTGCGGTATGCACATCTGCGAGGATCACTTCATCCCCGAGATCATTGATCCCGATACTCTCGAGGTGCTTCCCGAGGGCGAGCAGGGCGAGCTTGTTTTCACCTGCATCACAAAGGAGGCTCTGCCCCTTATCAGATACCGTACAAGAGACATCGCAACTCTCGTTTACGAGCCTTGCAAGTGCGGAAGAACTCATGCCCGTATGCTGAAGCCTCAGGGCAGAACAGATGATATGCTCATCATCCGTGGCGTAAATGTATTCCCGTCCCAGATCGAGTCCGCTCTGCTGAGTGTTGACAACAAGGCTACAAACTACCTGCTGGTAGTCGACAGAGTAAACAATCTCGATACTCTCGAGGTACAGCTTGAAGTCCGTGACGATATGTTCACCGATAACATCAGAGATGTGGAGGCTTACAAGAAGAAGCTGAAGTCCGCTATCGACTCCGCTATCGGCGTAGGCGTTACCATAAAGCTGCTGGAGCCTAAGTCTCTCG
>JAZSEG010000272.1:0-9802 GCA_045531575.1 Oscillospiraceae bacterium
AAATAGTATCCGAATCCAGCTTCGGAGCAAGCAGCACAGCACCGTCTACCGCCTTGGAAAACAGCATATTGAGCAGATGCATCTCATGCTCAGGGTCATCTCTCGTGGTGGCGATCAGCACGTCATAACCATGCGTATACGCTCCCTCCTGCATACCACGAAGCACCTCTGAATAGAAGCTATGCTCGGTGGATGCAATGATGGCGAGAATACGCTTTGTCTCGCTCTTGCGGAGATCTCTGCCGAGGAAATTCGGGCTGTAGCCCAGCTCCTCCACGGCACGGTTTACTGCCTGCACAGCCTCGTCTGAAACATTGGTCTTTTTGTTCAGTACACGGGAAACCGTCGCAACTGAAACATTAGCCGCCTTTGCTACATCCTTGATAGTGATATTCAAACGGTTCACCTCTTCATATAATTTAACACGCTAATGAAAAACATTTTCACGAGCATTGTTCCATATTAATATAATACAACAAAAGTAAAACGTTTTCAATAGGCAAATTCAACAAAAGCGCACACATCAACTTGATTTATATTGCCATAAATCCTCTGAAATGATACAATATTAAGGAGGTGTTTATATGGATATCATAATTATAGGCAGCGGATTCTCCGTCTGCAAGCTTAACAGTCTCTGCGATACAAGTGAGCTTTCACCATACTGCTTTCTGTCAGTCACGGATGAAGAGATATCGCTTGTCTGCCCTACAGACCATATTCCTGAGGACACCTCCGCCCGTGAGGATGGCTGGAGCATGCTCCGTATTGAGGGGCAGCTGGATTTCTCGCTCATCGGCATACTGGCAGGGATATCAAAGGTGCTTGCGGATAGCGGCATAGGTATCTTCGCCGTATCCACATACAATACAGACTACATCCTGACACGCACGGATCAATTCGGAAAAGCAATATCTGCCCTGCGTGCGGCAGGCTATAATATTATCGGTGAATGACATGGAAAAACAGATAAACAAGATAAACTATCAGAAGCAGCTTGACAGTATCATCTCAGCTTTAGGCAATACTGTTCCTACTCTGCTGCTCCACAGCTGCTGTGCGCCCTGCAGCAGCCATTGCATCGAATATCTCTCGCAGTATTTCAGCATCACGATACTCTACTATAATCCCAACATCTCCCCTGAGGAGGAGTTCTTCAAGCGTGCAAAGGAGCAGCAGCGACTGGTATCACAGATGCCTCTGAAAAATCCCGTGACCGTAGTTGTGGATGATTACGATCCGCAGGAATTCTACTCCGCAGTAAAGGGACTGGAGCATATCCCTGAGGGTGGCGAGCGCTGCTTTGTATGCTACCGTCTGCGGCTTGAAAGAGCGGCAGCTTATGCTGCAGCGCATGGTTTTGATTACTTCTGCTCCACCCTGTCGATAAGTCCGCTGAAGAACACCGCAAAGCTTAACGAGATAGGCGGCGAGCTTTCCGAGATATACCCGGTAAAGCATCTGCCCTCGGATTTCAAAAAGCGCAACGGCTACAAACGCTCCATCGAGCTTTCTCGGGAATACGGTCTGTATCGGCAAAACTACTGCGGCTGCGTCTTCTCAAAAATGGAGGCAGAGCAAAGAGAGAAAGAAAAACGACCCGAATAATATCGGGTCGGTGAGTTATTCGTTGTCGTCCTTGATATCTTCCTCGGGGATGACGCCATGCTCTCGCTCAAAGCTCTGCACACGCTTCTTGATAAAGTGTTCAAGCTCCCGATTTGCAGAGCGACCATCGTAATCGGCAATATATCTGAACTTGCGGAACAGTTCACGATCAGTACGCAGAGTATATCTGATAATATTGTCGTCCATATTTTGTCCCCTTTGGTGAAATTATGACATCATTCTAGCATAATTCGCCCCATTTTTGCGCAAATGATGGTATAATGACATTATAACGACATCATAACCACGGAAGGAAATCACCATGAAAGTAGCAGTTATAGGCTCAAGAGGTCTGGCAATAGACGATCTCGGCAAATATCTCCCGCCTGACACCACCGAAATAGTAAGCGGCGGCGCCCGTGGCGTGGACACCTCTGCCAGAATATATGCACGGCAGCACGGAATAAAGCTGACCGAATTTCTCCCCGATTACACCACCCACGGCAGGCAGGCTCCACTGATACGCAACATAGATATAATCGAATATTCCGATATGGTGCTGGCTTTCTGGGACGGCGTATCCAATGGCACGGCATTCGTTATCAACAACTGCAGGAAACGCAATGTTCCAGTAAAAGTGTTCCGTCCGAAATAACTACGATCCCGAAAATTATCGGGATCGTTTGTTTATGTTCGCTGTTTCTGCCAATAATATCAGCGAAAGGGGCTGATATTATGAAAAAGACCGCTGTTGATATCCTGATGGCACTCGGATTGATCCTGTCCATTGCACTTGGGGGAATGAAAAGCTTTGCAGCGGACTGCGAGAGTGTTCAGTCAGAGGTGCTGCGCCTGCATATTCCCGCTAACTCCGACAGCGCATTCGATCAGCGCATAAAGCTGAAGCTGCGGGATCACATACTGACCGTATACGGAGAGCAACTTTCCTGCGAATCCGACATCTCCGCCGCAAAGGAGCATATACAAACGCTGCTGCCCGAAATAGAAGCAGACTGCTGCAGCTTTCTGCACGAAAACGGTGCAGATTACTCCGCCACTGCAGAACTGACCGAAATGTATTTCTCCACCCGTACATACGAGGATGTAACTCTGCCTGCAGGCGATTATACTGCTCTCAGGATAACACTGGGCAGCGGCGAGGGCAGAAACTGGTGGTGCGTGATGTTCCCGCCGCTGTGCATTCCGATGGTCTCCGAGCCAACAGAGGATATACCTGATTCACTTTACGGCGAGGGCGAAACGGTGGAGATAAAATTTGCGGTGTATGAATTTATCAAAAAGCTGCTTTCATAAGGCGAAAACGGACGGATACAGTATCCGCCCGTTCTTTTTATTCAGGTGTATCTTCCCCTGTGATACGTCTGCCGAGATGGTTCGCCCACCGCTCCGTATACAAGCGATAATACGACATGTTGCGCTTTTTCCTCATACGGCTGAACGCAGGAATTCCTGCCCAGAACACCGACGGGAGACCGATAATTATCAGATATAGTGGTCCCAATATCAGCGACTGTATCGTATGGCCGTATTCGTGGGCGAGAATGCATCTTGACCTGCGCTCGCTCAGCCTGTCCGACAAAAAGACGAACATTCCCAGCGAAATACTGCCTCCATGGCTCCACTGTGTTACCACCGCTCCGTGATAGAAACGGTGCGGTCTTTTTATGAACATCAGGAACACCACTGCGCCTGCAAGACTCTGCACAAAGCCCCAGCTGCACTGCCACAGGATATAGAGAAATCGTCTCATTATTCCTCCTTGTAGCCCCAGCGGTCAATGCCTGATTTTCTCAGCGCTCCGAAAATACGCTGCTTTATACCCTTGTCCTCATGCTCCATCCTTGCCAGCATCTCTTTGGTGGTCTGGCGAGTGGTGTTCTTATCGGCAGGACATTTGGACTTTACTATCTCAAAATTATTGCGCCTTGCACAGGACTGCACCGCATACTCGGGTGCAAACACCAGCGGACGTATCATGGTGATATCCTTTCGAGATAGATAGGATATCGGCGCAAAGCAGCCTATCCTGCCCTCCTTGAACAGATTCATCATGAAAGTCTCGATAGCATCATCATTATTGTGACCCAGTGCTATCTTATTGCATCCGAACTGCTTTGCCGCATCATGCAGTGCGCCACGGCGCATCTTTGCACACAAAGAGCAGGGACTTGATTCCTTGCGGATATCGAACACTATCTCAGCGATGTCTGTGCGCAGCAGGTGAAATTCCACTCCGAGGCTCTCGCACAGCCTTTCAACAGCGGAATAATCCCCATCCTCGCCACCGAAACGGGGATCGAGAGTTATCGCCACCAGCTCGTATTTCTTCTCATAAAAGCGACGCATGTGAGCGAGACCTGCCAGCAGGACAAGGCTGTCCTTACCGCCTGAAACGCCTACCGCTATCCTGTCGCCGTCCTCGATAAGGTCGAATTCCTGACAGGCACGACGGATATAGCCTAATATCTTCTGCATATCTTCTCCTTTGCGGCAAGAGATAAGCCGCTTTTGACGTAAAAAGTAAGTCGATCAAGAAAGCGTCAGATGCAAGGAAACCGTGCAACGGCTAGGCTTTATGCCTGCCGTTGTGCGATTGACGCAGCAGGTGATGCTTTATTGACCGACGTCCTACATCATTATCAGTAATACACTTGCATAAGCGCCTATGCCTTCGCCACATAGTCCGAGCCCCTCTTCCGTGGTCGCCTTGACGCTTATCCTTCCCACGTCGCAGCCGAAAACCGCAGCGAGATTGCCACGCATCTCAGGGATGTACGCCGCAAGCTTCGGGCGCTCAGCAACTATCGTTATGTCGAGATTGCCGAGTGTATAGCCTCTTTCCGCCATTTTGGATATGACCTCCATCAGCAGCATCATGCTGTCTGCGCCCTTGTAGGCAGGGCCACTGTCAGGAAAAAGCTTGCCGATATCACCCAGCGCAAGAGCGCCGAGAATGGCGTCCATCAGAGCATGCACCGCCACATCCGCATCGGAATGTCCCAGCAGACCTACCTCGCAGGGTATCTCCGCACCGCAGAGAACTAATCTTCTGTCAGGCACCAGCCTGTGAACATCATATCCGTTTCCTACTCTTATCATAATCTTTTCACCGTGTTTCTGTTAGTGTATATCGCATTTGCCGCTGCCAGATCCTCAGGACGGGTTATCTTCATATTGCAGGCAGTTACCTCGGTTATGCGGACATATCCGCCGCACTGCTCGATAAGCGCGCTGTCGTCAGTGAGAGTCTCTGCAGCGCTGCCGAGCTTCGCAACGCAGTCAAGATACAGCTTTTTGGAAAAAGCCTGCGGAGTCTGCGCATAATACAGCTTATCTCTGGCAGGAGTGCTTTCGATAAAGCCGTTGGAGCTGACCTTCTTTACCGTATCCGTAGCAGGTGCCGCAGCTATGGCGGCATCATATTTCACCGCATCGGCGAGTACTCTGTCGATATCCGCTGTGGATATCAGAGGTCTTGCGCCATCATGGATAGCAATATGCGTGCATTCCTTGCTGACCTGCGCCAACGCATTCCTTACAGAAAGAAAGCGTGTAGCGCCGCCGCCAACGGCTGTTTTCAGCTTATCTACACCGAAATTTCTTGCCATCTTTTCATATCTGGAGCATTCCTCCTCAGGTGCGGCGATGATGATCTCCTTCACCATTTCGGAATGCTGAAACGCCAGTGCGCTCATAACGAACACAGGCGTATCGTTTATCTTTGCCAGCTGCTTATTGGTCCCCTTCATTCGGGTGGAGCCTCCTGCTGCCAGTATTATCGCTGAGAACATAAGTCTACCTCTCAGAAATTACCATGGAACTTGAAATAGTTGTATTCCGTCTCGAAATTTTTCAGCAGCTTTCTCGTCTGGGATTCATTGATGCTGCCTGGGAATTCGATATAGAACATGTGATCCTCGGGGAACTTCATGCGGATATCCACAGGAAGCGGCTTACTCTGTATCCTGCTCATATTTATGCCGTTTACCGCAAATTTTGTCAGCATACGGTACAGCGAACCTGCGATATTGGGAACGGAAAGCGAAACTGCAACTGTCTCCGCTTCATCATATACCTCAAGCTGCTTCGAAATGCAGATGAATCTTGTGGCATTATTTGGATCGGTAGCAATGCCCTTATGCAGGATGCTGAGTCCGTGCATTTCCGCACACTCCTCAGAGCATATACAACCAAGCACATTACTGGGATTTTCAGACACCATAAGCGCTGCTGCACCGTTGTTGTGATAGGGAATGACAGTCAGCTCACGGCGGCGGCTGATATAATCATCGCACTGACGGATAGCCTGCTCATGGCCGAAAAGGATACGGATATCCTCCTCCTTCACGCCGTGCTTTGCAGCAAGGACATGTGCGCACTCCACCTTTGTGGTGCGGTTTATGTAAACATGATGCTTCTCCAGCAGCTCCATATTGACTGTCACTTCGCCTGCAGTGCTGTTTTCGATGGGAATTATTCCGTAATCCACATCACCGTTCTCCACTGCTTCAAACACCTCTGCGAAGCTTGCAAAAAAGCTTGCATTGCCGTTCTCGAACAGGTTATTGTACGCTGCGTGACCATAACCGCCTTCGACACCCTGAACAGCAACCGAAGGGCGATGCATTATCTTAGAAAGATGCGGTATCGGAACATCGGGAGTGATATCATTCGCCTGCGCACACTTCGAGATATCCATGATGTTCATGAAAAGAAACGCAGCACTCTTTCTCAGCTCCTCAGGAGAATTTTCCTTGACCTTATCGATGATAGCTTTCTCCCGGTCGCTCTGAAAGACCACCATGTTATTTGCAGCCTTATAGCGTGCCACATCCCCTGCAAGTGTCATACGCTGCTTGAAAAGCTCCAGCAGCTGCTCATCGATCTTATCTATATCTTTTCTGATCTCACCTAAATCAAGTTCCACTGTTCTGACCTTCTTCTTTTATTCTACTCTTATACCGCTGCCGCTTTCAGGGACATCCTGAGCGGGAGCTTCTTCCGTTGCTGCAGGAGCTTCCTCGGTAGGCTCCTCAGGCTTCTCCACCGCAACATATACTACGATCTCCTCGCTCTCCTCGACATTCACGAGATCTCCCGCAGCCTTGCTGCAGTCTGCGATCGTGCCGGGCTTGAATTCATTGGTCTCCTTGTTTTCAAGGCGATACTTAATGTTAAGCTCATTCAGCTCCTGAACATACTTATCTACCTTCTTGCCCTTGAAATCAGGCAGCTTTACAAGGCTGGGACCCTTACTTACCTTGACCTCTATAGTGATACCTGCAGCCACCATCGTGCCTGCTTCAATATTCTGACCATACATCACGCCTGTCTCATATTCATCCGTATACTCATAGGTAGGCGTGAAAGTAAACTTGCCCTCATAGCGTGTAACAGTGCTGTCATAGGGGCGGTTTGTGAAATCGGGAAGGCTGATATTAGCCTCGGGCGGCAGCGGCTCTACGGTTTCGGGAACGCTCGGCTCCTCTGTTTCAACTGTGGGTGTAGTGGTTACAGGGACAGTGGTCGTTACCTCCTCTGTCACGATATCAGAAGAGCTGTCAGAAGGCTTTGGCTCCTGCTTCAGCGCCCATGCAAATACAGCAACGAATGCAATCAGTACAAGTCCTGCGAACACCAGCGCCGCAATGGTCTTTGCACGCTCCTTCTTCTGCTTCTTCAGCTTCTTTGCCTGCTGCTTTGTGAGCGGCTTATCGCCATTTCTGTCGATACCAACATATTTCGGCTGCTCAAACAGCTTGTCAACGAACTCGGTTATGGTGCGTATCCTTCCCTCTGTGGAAAGGTTGAGTCCCTTCATTATCGCTCTGGAAACAGTAGACGGCACATTGCGGTTTATCATCATAGGCTCAAGCAGGCTTGTGCCGGTTCTTGCAATAGCCTCGGTAGGCGTGCAGCCTGTCAGGCAGCGATAAAGTACCGCTGCAATGCCGTATACATCTGTCCATGTGCCGTTCCAGTCATCGTTGGTATACTGCTCGGGAGCGGCATATCCTCCGAATATCTCGCAGGCGATCTCAGTGTTGGTGGTGCGTGCCGCAGAGATAGAGAAGCCTGTCAGCTTAAGCTCCAGCTTATCCGTAACATAGATGGTGGAAAGGCTTATTCCTCTGTGGATAACGCCTGCAGCATGCACTAAACTCAGGGTTGTGAAAATGGGCGGGAAAAGCTCCTTTATCTGCTCCCAGGTAAGCTCACCCGAAGAGTTTGCAAGATATGTGCTGAGCGGAATTCCGCTGATATACTCAAACACAACATAAGCAGTGTTGTTTTCCGAGAAAACATCCAGCACTGTCTGCAGATGAGACATTCCCCTTGACTTCATAAGTGTCCTGTTAAGATCCACAAATTCCGAGAGATATGTCTTGTAAAGCGGCATCATATCGGAATTTACAGATATCACATCCTCGCCCTTCCTGCGGGTGCACAGCGTATCGGGCATGAATTCCTTTATGGTGACCTTTGTGCCTGTTGCGGTATCAAATCCCATATATACGGCGCCTTCACCGTTATAGCTTATCACCTTGCCGATGATATAGCGCTCGTTCAAAAACGTCTTGGGACGCAGATACGAAGGGATACAGGGAGTATCATCGCTGTAGCCGCACAGCTTGCATGGACCATCGTATGTCTTATCGCACATACACCCCATGCAGAGTGAAGTATCCTTTAACATAAATAATTGTCAACCTTTCATCTGAGAGTTAGGCATAGTAACTCATATTAATATATTTTATTCTATTCTTTAACAATATAACCGAAATGCGGTCAAATGTCAACAGTTTTGCTTATATTGTCACCATTCTGTAATAATTCCTCTGCATTTTCCACATACTTTAACATGATATCACAACAGCTTTTGGATATTTTTTGCAAGCCGCCGAATATCCACGTTGCAATTTAACAGAAAATATGATATACTTGTATAAAACAAGATTTCCCCCGCCTGAAAGGAACAGAAATGAATCTCAACAGAATAAAATCCAAAAAGGAGATCACCGAATCTAAGGAATCAAAGCTCACACGGATGTTTCAAGAGATGAACTCCGCCCGTGAGGACAGCAAGAACACCGACAGACTGGTATGTGAGACGATGTGTACAATGGCTCGTATACGCTCGCTTTCGGATTTTCTTTACCTTATGCGTGTAAAGCCGCTTCAGACGCTCTGCTACTACGGTGCCGCTGCATTTTTCCTGCTTACTCTCGCCGCACTGTGGTGTACCATAGGCAAGGAAGCCGACGATCCGAGAAATGTGTGGTATCTCATAATCATATTCGGAATCATCTTCTTTGTGCTGGCTACACTGCCGCACAATATGCGCATCGCTTACTTCAACAAGCAGGCGGATGCTCTGGAGCAATCCTACGGAAAGATCATCAACGCTGAGTTTGCAGACGAATGCATACAGCTTTCCGTCAGCAAGGCAATCCCCTCCGAACAGGAACTGGATGAGGAAGGCAATGCAGTGGCAAGGCGCTCGCAGCTGGCAAAGGACGAATCCTCCACCACCGTTACGGAAATCCCATACAAAAATATTGCCGTTGCATACGAATGCAGCCACAGCTTCTATATCTGCCCCGTGAATGCCGAGGGCAAGAGCATGGACACAATAATTTGCGACAAGACTCAGTTCCTCTGCGGAACGCCCATGGAGCTTCGTGATAAGCTTGCAAGAGGCTGCGGAAAGCGCTTCAAGATCAAAATAAAGAAAATGTAACATAAAAAGCCGCCCCATACGGAGCGGCTTTCGTATTGTTTGGATTATCACATCAGCTTGTTGTAAAGCTCGGTGATCTCCTCAACAGAGGTGTCTCTGGGGTTGCCGGGACGGCAAGCATCATCGTAAGCGGACTGTGCGAGGAATGCGATATCCTCAGGCTTTACGATCTCCTTCAGGTCAGCAGGAATGCCAACGTCAGCGGAGAGCTGCTTAACAGCGTCAATAGCTGCCTTTCTGTACTCCTCCTGAGTCATGGCCTCTGTACCCTGAACGCCCATAGCCTTTGCGATGTCACGGTACTTCTCGCCTGTGCAGGGAGCATTGTACTCCATAACAGTGGGAAGAAT
Organism: Oscillospiraceae bacterium; assembly: GCA_045531575.1. Taxonomy (GTDB): domain Bacteria; phylum Bacillota; class Clostridia; order Oscillospirales; family Ruminococcaceae; genus CAG-115. Next base: position 9,721 of record JAZSEG010000272.1, read on the forward strand.
GATAGCATTAGCTACGCCGTGGGGTGTGTCATACAGCGCGCCGAGCGGGTGAGCCATGGAGTGAACGATACCCAGACCTACG
>JAZSEG010000131.1:0-6162 GCA_045531575.1 Oscillospiraceae bacterium
ACGGGGTTCTGAAAATCAACGCCCGCAACCTTAACAGAAAGATCAGCCATCGAATCTTACCTCCTTTGCGTCAAATACAGGTCCGTCCTTGCAGACTCTTGCGTAGTATTCCTTGCCGCCTCTTACGGTCATGCAGCTGCACACAACACATGCACCTACGCCGCAGCCCATTCTCTGCTCCAGAGAAACACGGCAAGGAACGTTATTGTCCTCGCACTCCTTTACAACAGCCTTTATCATAGGCTCGGGACCGCATGCGCATACCATTCCCACATCGCCGGATGCCAGAGCCTCTGTCAGCGGAGTGGTAACAACGCCGTGATGTCCCACGGAGCCGTCGTCGGTGCAGACGATGGTCTTTGCGCCGTATGCTGCAAACTCTTTATCAAGGATTATCTTGTCATAGCTTCTGAAGCCGAGGATGGCTGTGCAGTCCGCACCGAACTGCTTTGCAAGTCCCAGCAGCGGAGGAACACCGATGCCGCCGCCCACTGCAATTATCTTCTTGCCTGCGGGAGCCTTAAAGCCGTTTCCGAGCGGGCCGAGGATATCAAGATTATCGCCCACATTCACACGGGAGATGATCTCTGTGCCCTTGCCTCTTACCTCGAATACGAAGCGCAGTGTGCCTGCCTCCTTGTCAATATCGCAGATAGAAATGGGACGTCGCAGTGTATAGCCGTCTGCAAGAATGTTTGCAAACTGTCCCACCTCGGCAGCCTTAGCCGCATCGGGACACTTTACTGTTATGGAGAATATGCCGCCTGCCAGCGTCTTTTTCTCGATAACCTGATACTTATCGCAGAAGTAACTCATGGTCATTCCTCCTCAGTTTTATTTTTCTTATCGTCAGCAGCGACCGAGCCTATCTTTACGGCGGCGCTGTCTTTTCTTTCGGGTCTTGCTGTTATGTTGTCAAGCCTGTGCATGGTGAAGCGGACGATTATTGCGATCATCACCGCATCGAGCAGCACCTGCAGACTGAACCAGCTTACATTGATAAACAGCAGCTTATTATGCACGATATACATGATATCGAACACCGCAAGCAATGCAGGTATCTTGCACAGGGATACGCAGAAGGCAAAGGTATCGTAGCATTCCTGAGCGGTGCGCTTTGTGACCTGCCAGCGGCTGAATTTGTGGCTCTTAAGCGTAAGTATCAGATATGCGGCGAATATCGCCAGCACCAGTGCGGGGAATATCAGCGCAAGCCACTGTCTCCACACGATGGAGGAGTCGAAATTCTGCACGATTATCTCCACATTGTCCTGACCGATGCGCAACTGATCGAGCAGTGCGTTATACTGCCTGAAAAATCCCACGGTAACGGAAACTATCACCACCGCAATACCCAGAGAAAACACATCGGATATCAGCCGTGCTATCTTATAGGAATGTTTTACGGGATATTTGCCTACTTTCATTTTGCGTCCTTTCGGAAATGCCCGAAACGGCGAGATACAAGTCCCGCCGTTGGGTATGAATTGTTTTCATCGAAAATCACGGGCGGCAGATTGCCGCCCCTACAAGGGTGCCGATATGGTAGCAGGTGCCGCCTTATCGCCAGCCGTTTAGATCTTTGTGATGTCTACCATTTCCACGTCATCCACGCTCTTGTGCATTTCAAGACACTCGAGCAGAGCGTTCGCTGTATCGATGGAGGTCAGGCAGGCGATGGAACGCTCAACTGCCTTACGGCGCATCTTTACGCTGTCTCTGGAAGGCTTTCTGCCTGTCTCGGATGTGGAGATAACGTAATTGATCTTGCCGCTCTCCAGCAGAGAGATAACGTTAGGCTCGCCCTCGGAGATACGATATACATGGTTTGCAGCGATCATGTTACGGTTGAGTACGGAAGCTGTTCCGCCTGTTGCATAGATCTCGAAGCCAAGCTCCTCAAAGCGGCTTGCGATCTCGATGACCTCGCGCTTGTCGCTGTCACGAACGGAGATGAGGACACCGCCCTTGTCATACATCTTGTAGCCTGCAGCTGTCAGACCCTTGAGCAGAGCCTCGCCGAAGGTCTTTGCGATACCAAGGCACTCACCAGTGGACTTCATCTCGGGGCCGAGCTGGTTATCCACATCATGCAGCTTCTCGAAGCTGAATACGGGAACCTTTACTGCGATATAATCCGCAGAGGGGTACAGACCGCTCTGGTAGCCCATGTCCTTCAGCTTCTTGCCAAGCAGGATCTTTGTGGCGAGATCCACCATGGGAACGCCTGTAACCTTGCTGATATAAGGAACTGTTCTGGAGGATCTGGGGTTTACCTCGATAACATATACCTCGTGGTTGTATACAACGTACTGGATGTTTACCAGACCGATAACGTGCAGAGCCTTTGCAAGCTTCTCAGTGTAATCGATGATGACTCTCTTGATGTGAGGAGTCAGAGTCTGGCAGGGATATACGGAGATGGAGTCGCCGGAGTGAACGCCTGCACGCTCAACGTGCTCCATGATACCGGGAATGAGGAAGTCCTCGCCGTCGCAGATAGCGTCTACCTCTACCTCTGTACCCATCATATACTTATCGATCAGTACGGGGTTTTCAAGCTCGGTAGCGGTGATGATGGTCATATACTCCTGAACGTCGTTGTCGCAGTGAGCGATGATCATGTTCTGACCGCCGAGAACGTAGGAGGGTCTCAGCAGAACAGGATAGCCAAGCTCGTTTGCAACCTTCAGAGCCTCTTCTGTAGTAAATACTGTGGAGCCCTGAGGTCTGGGAATGCCGCACTTTTCAAGCAGCTCGTCGAACAGCTCTCTGTCCTCTGCAGCGTCGATATCCGCAGCGGATGTACCGAGGATCCTTACGCCGAGATCTGTGAGGTGCTTTGTCAGCTTGATAGCTGTCTGACCACCGAACTGCACCACGCAGCCGTAAGGCTTCTCAGTCTCGATGAGAGCCTCAACGTCCTCACGGGTGAGGGGGTCGAAGTAAAGTCTGTCGCCTGTGTCGAAGTCTGTGGAAACTGTCTCGGGGTTGTTGTTGCAGATAACAGCCTCGCAGCCCTCTTCCTTCAGGGACCATACGCAGTGTACGGAGCAGTAGTCGAACTCGATACCCTGACCGATACGGATGGGGCCGGAACCGAATACGATGATCTTCTTCTTATCATTAGCGTGCTGCTCGATGAACTCCTTAGCCTCGTTCTCCTCGTCGAAGGTGTTGTAGAAGTAGGGAGTCTGTGCTGCGAACTCAGCCGCGCAGGTGTCGACCATCTTATATACAGCAAGCTTTCTGTTCTGTACCTTCTGACCGGAGATGCGCTCGATGGTGCTGTCGAGGTAGCAGTACTTCTTAGCGGTGTTGTACTTCTCCTCTGTCAGCTCGCCGTCAGCAAGCCAAGCTTCCAGCTTAACAAGGTTGTTCAGCTTGTTGATGAACCACTTGTCCACCTTTGTGATATCGTTGATCTTATCAACGGAGATGCCTCTCTTAAGAGCCTCGAAGATGCAGAAGCAGCGGTCAACGTCAACGTCGTACAGCTTCTTCTCCACTTCCTCGTCGGAAAGCTCAAGGAATGCCTTCTTTGTAAGAGTATCCATGCCAAGCTCGATGGAGCGAACAGCCTTCATGATACCTGCCTCGAAGGAGGGAGCGATGGACATTACCTCGCCTGTTGCCTTCATCTGTGTGCCGAGGGTCTTCTTAGCGTAAACGAACTTATCGAAGGGCCACTTGGGGAACTTAACTACAAGGTAGTCGATGGTAGGCTCGAAGGATGCATAGGTCTTGCCTGTAACCTGATTTACGATCTCATCCAGTGTGTAACCGATAGCGATGCGTGTTGCAACCTTTGCGATGGGGTAGCCTGTAGCCTTGGAAGCCAGTGCGGAGGAACGGGAAACTCTGGGGTTTACCTCGATAACTGCGTACTCGAAGCTGTCGGGCTTCAGAGCGAACTGACAGTTACAGCCGCCCTCTACGCCGAGAGCCTGAACGATGTTCAGAGCAGCGGAACGCAGCATATTGAACTCCTCGGGAGCGAGGGTAACTGCGGGAGCAACTACGATACTATCACCTGTGTGAACGCCTACGGGGTCCATATTCTCCATGGAGCAAACGGTGATGACGTTGTTCTTGCTGTCACGGATTACCTCGAACTCGATCTCCTTCCAGCCGCTGATGCACTTCTCAACCAGGATCTGTGTGATGGGAGAGAGACGCAGACCGTTTGTTGCGATCTCGTGCAGCTCGTCGGGAGTATAAGCGATACCGCCGCCTGTGCCGCCCAGTGTGAATGCGGGACGAACGATAACGGGATAATCGATAACGGTTGCGAACTCCATAGCGTCCTCAACGGTCTCAACGACCTTAGAAGGGATACAGGGCTGGTTGATCTCCTCCATTGTATCCTTGAACGCCTGTCTGTCCTCAGCCTTGTGGATTGTCTCGGGAACAGCACCCAGCAGCTTTACGTTGTGGCTCTCGAGGAAGCCCTCCTCAGCAAGCTGCATGGAAAGGGTCAGACCTGTCTGGCCGCCCAGTGTGGAAAGCACACTGTCGGGCTTCTCGATCTCGATGATGCGCTTTACAACATCGAGAGTCAGAGGCTCGATATAGATCTTGTCAGCCATGTGCTTGTCTGTCATGATGGTTGCGGGGTTGGAGTTGATGAGAACTACCTCCAGACCCTCCTGCTTCAGGGCACGGCAAGCCTGAGTTCCTGCATAGTCGAACTCGGCAGCCTGTCCGATAACGATAGGACCTGAGCCTATCACGAGAACTTTCTTGATATCACTTCTTAACGGCATTACTTTCTATCCTCCATCATCTTAATAAAACGATCGAACAGGTATCCTGTATCGTGAGGATTGCCCGTCATTTCGGGAGCGAACTGTGTTCCGAATGCAGGAGCATTTGCGTAGCTGATGCCCTGAACTGTGTTGTCACTGGTGATAACGTGGCTCACCTTGCCGATGCTGTCGTTCACGCTGTCTGTTGCCACTGCATAGCCGTGGTTCTGACCTGCGATGAACACTCTGCCTGTCTCGGTATCTCTTACAGGCTGAGTTGCACCTCTGTGGCCGTACTTCAGCTTCTCTACCTTTGCGCCGCTTGCAAGAGCCAGCACCAGATGGCCGAGGTTGATGCCGTAGATGGGAACATTCTTTGTCAGCAGAGCCTTTACAGTCTCGATGGTCTCTGTATTCTCAGCGGGATCGCCTGCGCCGTTTGTGATGATGACGCCGTCGGGATTCTCTGCCATTACTTCATCAGCTGTTGCGTTGTAGGGCAGCAGAGTTACGTTGCAGCCCAGCTTCAGCAGGGAGTTCTTTACAGAGTTTGTGATTCCGAGATCGATCACAGCAACGTTGTACTTGCCGTTCTCAGCAGCGATGGTCTGCTTTTCCTTAACGCTCACAGCAGGAACTGCACGCTCTGCCTTGTATGCCTTTACCTCTGCAAGAACTGCGTCCTTGTCGAAGTCACCGCATACGATGCAGCCGTTCATGGTGCCGTTCTCACGGAGTATTCTTGTCAGCTTACGGGTATCGATATCGTAGATACCTACGGTGCCGTTATCCTTCAGATAAGCGTCCAGAGTACCCTCGCAGCGGAAGTTGGAGGGATCTTCGCAGTGCTCACGAACGATGTAGCCTGCCGCTGTTACCTTTGCAGAGGAAACGTTCTCCTTGTTCACGCCGTAGTTGCCTACGAGGGGGAATGTCTGTACGATGAGCTGACCGCAGTAGCCTGTGTCGGTCAGTATCTCCTGAAAGCCTACAACGGAGGTGTTGAATACTACCTCTCCGAATACCTTGCCCTCAGCGCCGAAGGACTTACCCTCGAACACTGTGCCGTTTGCAAGAACAAGGCTGGCTTTTTTGTTGTTCTCAAATATCATTTTCTGCCTCCGAATATATTTATATTTCCTTTGTTTACTTATTCAGTGTGATCTTGCCAACGAAGCTCATGATGTCGTCTCTCATGCGGATAGCTTCTCTGCGTGCTGCCTGAGCGTACTCACGCTCGTCGCACTTCTCCTTCTGATATGCGCACATGATGCCGCGGGAGCTGTTCACGATACCGCCGAGACCGTTCTTGTCGAATGCAGCTGCGATATCCTTAGCGCCTGCGCCCTGAGCGCCGTAACCGGGGATCAGGAAGAATGTGGTGGGCAGTGCCTCTCTCAGATATACGATCTGC
>JAZSEG010000060.1:0-21506 GCA_045531575.1 Oscillospiraceae bacterium
AAGGCGCTCACCGTAGGACCGGGACTCAAGACAGGTCTTGATATCAAGATCGACGAGCCTGCATCCCTCGGCGCAGACATGGCTGCCGTGGCAGTTGCGGCAAAAGAGCATTATCCGCTGCCTGCCATCGTTATTGACCTCGGCACCGCCACAAAGGTGCTTGCTGTAACAAAAACAGGCGCATTCATCGGCGGCATAATCGCCCCGGGAGTGAAGATCTCCATCGAGGCACTGGCAAACCGCACGGCTAGTCTGCCGCTTATCAGCATAAGCAACGATCCTCCTATGAAGAACGTCATCGGCACTAACACCATCGACTGCATGCGTTCGGGACTGCTGTACGGCACAGCATTCATGGTGGACGGCATGATAGAGAACTTCGAAAAGGAGCTTGGCGAGAAGTGTACCGTTATCGCAACGGGCGGATTCTCCTCTGTTATAAAGCCTCTCTGCAAGAATGATTTCATCCTCGACCGTACTCTTATCATGACAGGTCTGCTGGATATCTATAAGAAAAATGTAAAACAGTAACCCAATTTGGTAAAACTTATCTCGTTTTATACAGGAAGTTATAATTGTTTCAGGGGTCTGCGGATATAAGTCCGTAAATATATACCCGCGGCATATCGGAATGAAGGTCCGAATGCCAGCAAGGAGTTCTTATGAACACACAAACCAACACCAAATTTGATGTCAGAAAGCTCACGGGTCTGGCGCTGTTGACAGCGATAGTCGTGGTACTTCAGCTTCTGACGACGGCAGTTGCCAGAGCAGGCATGTTCAGCTTTACCATCGCACTCGTGCCGATAGTTGTAGGCGCAGCGCTGTATGGCTGGAAATCAGGCGCATGGCTTGGCTTCGTATTTGCGTGCCTCACTCTGCTGGATGCAGGCGCATTCTTTGCGATAAGCATCCCGGGCACCATCATCACCTGTATAGTCAAAGGCACTATGGCGGGCCTTATGGCAGGCGTGATGTACAAGCTCCTCGAAAAGAAGAACAAGTTCGTTGCCGTACTCGCCGCAGCCGTAATTGCACCTGTCATGAATACAGGCTTCTTCATCCTTGGATGTCTGCTGTTCTTTATGGATTTTGTAAAGCAGCTTGCAGGTGCTACAAATGCTTTCGTGTTCATTCTGGTTGGATTCGTCGGCATCAACTTCTTCATCGAACTGGGCGTAAATCTCGTATTAAGCCCAACCATCGTGAAGCTTATCCGCATCGGAAAGAAAACTACATAACAGCTTCCCCACAGAGCCATCTGTGGGGATACTTATAGAAAGAGGAAAACATGGACTACATCATCCGCCCGATACACAAAGACGAGCACCCTCTGCTGGAGGATTTCATCTATGAAGCTATCTTCATCCCCGAAGGTGTTGAGCCTCCGCCGCGCTCCATCATCGAAAACGACGATATTCAGGTGTATATAAAGGATTTCGGCAGGAGCCGGCACGACAGGTGCTTTGTTGCAGAAACAGATGGCAAAGTCGTTGGTGCAGTATGGGTGCGCATCATGAACGATTACGGCCATGTGGATGACGAAACTCCCTCCTTTGCTATTTCTCTGTACAAAGAATACCGCGGCATAGGTATTGGAACTGCACTGATGAAACAGATGCTGTCCGCTCTGAAAGAAAACGGATACAGACAGGCGTCTCTTGCTGTGCAGAAGGCTAATTATGCTGTAAAGATGTATCTTGCTGTCGGATTTGAGATAGTGGATGAGAATGATGAAGAATACATCATGATAGCCAGACTGTAAAAGGAGGTACCCAATGCCAAAAATCAAGTGGGCAGGCATCGTCAGGGATGCCGCAAAGCTTCAGCGTGGGGAACTTGCTCCGAATGCTCAAAAGCTCGAAATGCCATCCACGGTAAGTGAAACGATGCTGAAAGCCGTGCCTTTTATCATTCCGCCGATGGTTATCATGTTTGTGTCAATGTTTCTGAAGACTTTCTTCAGCGGCGAGCGCGTGATATCATTCCCATATATTGCTGCAGGAGCGGCTATAGGAATCATATTACTGCCGCTGCATGAATGGCTGCACGCTGTTGTATATCCCGAAGGCGCAACTGTATACATAGGAATAATGCCGAAGCAATTCGCAGCCGTGGCACTGGCATCATATCCGCTGTCAAAGGCAAGATTTATCGTAATGTCAATGCTTCCGTTTGTGCTCGGAATAGTGCCGCTGATATCATTCTGGATGATGCCTGCAGAACACAAAGCGTTCAACGGTATTCTGTTCGGAGTCGCTATAATGGGTATGGTATCACCCTATCCCGATTGCTACAACGTGTTTCAGGTGCTGAAACAGGCGCCAAAAGGCTCGAAGCTGCAGTTTTACGGGGATGATCTCTACTATATCATCTGAAAATGTATTATTAATGGCGACATATATACAAAAAGTCGGGAAGTATCATAGCTTCCCGACTTTTCTGTTTTAATTCTATTCTCCCAGCTTTTTGAAGGTGTCTTTGCGGATTTCCTCTCTTAACTCCTTGAGATATTCGGAAAAGGCGACCTTATCATCAGCGTATGTTTTGTTAAGCTCATATTCCCTCGGTATCCATGTGGAAAGATCTGAAATATTGTGCTGTATCAGCGCTTCTAAGCTGTCGATCGCCTTATATATCTTTGCTTCGATGGTCTCACGCTTTGCCATTTCATCATATAAGGCAGTCATTTCGGCTCTGTAGTTTTCTGGCAGAGTATTTACCCATGCACGCAGCATTTCTTCCTCTGTCTTTTCATTTTGGGCGGTCTTTTCAAAAGTGGGAATATCACCTGTAAAGGCTTCACCCAGATCATGGATGATGCACATTTTTATGACCTTGTCCATGTCCGCTTCGGGAAATTCATCCTTTATAAAGAATGCCATCAGGGTCATCATCCAGCTATGCTCCGCAACACTTTCATGTCTGCCGTTGCGGGTATAGCAGTGTCGGGTAGCGTCCTTCAGCCTCTCTGCTACGCTCAGGGCATCCAATAATTTTCTTGCGTCCATGTTACACCTCCCGAATACGATTCAGCGCTTTGCGTCATAAGTTATCTTCGCTCTGCGTAGTCCTAACACATTCACAAGCCCGCTGTTCTTCTCCACGATATATCTGAACAACGGACAACCAATTATCGTAATCACTACAAGCTCTCCCAGACCGACAGTAAGCATACCCAGCCATATCGGCTGATCAAATGCGATAAACAGCTCTAGCGCTATGATGACCGCATTGCTTATTACAGGCAGCAGGGAAGCAAGCCAGATATTCTTCACCGAATACATCGGGAGAACTGCGATAGCCGTAGCAAGCGTTCCGAACACCATATCCATAAGCGCCATCGGGCTAAAGCAATTTGCGATAAAGCAGCCTACGATGAGTGCTGCGCTGTAGTCCCTGCGATAAAAACACAGCAGCACCAACAGTTCAGAAAAACGGAACTGGATAAGTCCGAACGAAGTTCCAGGCAAAGCAAGTGTAAGCGCTGCATAAAGCGCCGCCACAACGGCAAGCCGTGCGAGGTTCTTCACCTCAAAGGTCTGATTTTCGGGCATAAAAAAACTCCTTGTTTTTTAACGGTGGTTAAGCAAAGAAAACACCGTATTAAATTATAGTATCCGCAGATACCTTGAATATAATATCACATATCTGCGGATTTTGCAATAGCTTTGAAAAATTATTTCTGCCTGCGGTAATCTCCTGCAGTGCCGCCTGTGCGTTTTTTGAACTGACGTATGAAATGCACATCGTTCTCATAGCCGCACAGCTCCGCTATTCGGTTTATGGGCAGCGTGGTGCTGCGAAGATAGTATTTTGCCATATCAAGCCGTGCGGAAAGGATATCCTCATAGCAGCTTACGCCGAATTCCCGCTTGTACAGATACTGAAAATGAGACGGGCTGAGTGATATCGACTGTGCCATGTCTTCTATACTGCGTTTGTCGGCAGGGCTTCTGCGTATAGAAGCACGAAGCTCTCTCAACGCCGTGCAGTGCGGCGAGCTGAATACGGCTTTTCTGTCAGCGCTCTCCGCAAGCTTTGTCAGAATAAGGCGCAAAAGCAACGCTGAGCTTTCCAACGAATTTGCTCCCTCCGACACGGATTCTATGCTGAGAAGCTCCATATAATGCTCCACCGACGTCATATCCTTCACGGCAATGACCGTATTAAACGGCAGGCCTATCCTGTCGGCAAAAGCTTTATCGCCGCACTCGAAATGCACCCAGTGGTTGACATACTCTCCGTTGTCAGCGCCGTAATACTGATGATGATCGGACGAATACACCACCGCACTGCCCGCCGGGATATGCTCAATATTATTGTTCAGCCTTATAACAGCAGGGGTCTTGAATATAAGGATAAGCTCATCACCCGAGCCACAAGGGCGCTCTATCAGGAAATCACTGTCATGGTGGTAATCCATACCAAGGGAATGGAGCTGCATACGTTCACCTCAAATCGTAGGATATATCAGTTTTATTAATATGATACATCATTGAAAAGACCCTGTCAAGAGGTATATAATAAATATAACGAATTATTCAGGAGGACACCCCTATGAAAAAGCTCAGACTTACCATCAATCCCATGGACAAGCGCAGCCATATCAACCGTGAAGTATACGGCAACTTCTCCGAGCATCTCGGCAGATGCGTATACGACGGTCTGTATGTCGGAGAGGACAGCGATATCCCCAACATCGAGGGCTTCCGCAAGGATGTTGTTGAAGCATTCAGAGAGATCAAGCTCCCCGTGCTTCGCTGGCCGGGCGGCTGCTTTGCCGACGAATATCACTGGAAGGACGGCATAGGCGAAAAGTCCTCCCGCAAGAAGATGATAAATACCCACTGGGGCGGCGTTGTTGAGGATAACAGCTTCGGCACCCATGAGTTCATGCGCTTCTGCGAGCTGGTGGGCTGCGAGCCTTATATCAGCGGCAACGTGGGCAGCGGTACGGTGGAGGAGCTTTCCCAGTGGATAGAATACATGACCTTTGACGGCGTTTCCCCCATGGCAGAGCTGCGCAAGAAAAACGGCAAAGAGCAGCCCTGGAAGCTGAAGTATCTTGGAATCGGAAACGAGAGCTGGGGCTGCGGCGGTAATATGACCCCCGAATTTTACAGCGATCTTTACCGCAGATATCAGACCTACTGCCGAGAATACAGCGGAAATCAACTGTACAAGATCGCATGCGGACCTAACGCAAGCGACTACAACTGGACAGAAGTAGTTATGAAGAACATCAAACCGTGGCACAATATGAAGGGTCTTTCACTGCATTACTACACCGTTCCCTATGGAAACTGGGAACACAAGGGCGATGCTGTAAAGTTTACTGACGCAGATTATTACGAGACCATCAAAGCTACAATGTACATGGAGGAGCTGGTCACCCGCCATGGCGAGATAATGAACCGCTACGACCCCGAAAAGAAGGTGGGACTCATCGTTGACGAGTGGGGCTGCTGGTTTGACGTGGAGGAAGGCACAAACCCCGGCTTCCTGTATCAGCAGAACACCATGCGTGACGCTATCGTTGCCGCTATCAATCTGAACATCTTCAACAGCCACTCTGACAGAGTACACATGGCAAACATCGCCCAGGCGGTGAATGTTCTGCAGTCTATCCTGCTGACCGAGGGCAAGGTTACTGTAAAGACTCCCACATATCATGTTTTCGATCTGTTCAAGGAGCATCAGGACGCAACCCTCATCTACAGCCACACCGAGAACGACAGCACCGAAGGCGAGACCTCCATTCCCTGCATCAGCCACTCCGCATCCATCAACGAAAACGGCGATATACTTGTTACCCTCTCCAACTGCGCCCTGAACAAGGAATTTGAGATGGAGATCGGCTCTGCGTTCGGCGAGGTGAAGTCTGCAACCGCAAGAATGGTTACAGGCGACGCCCACGATCACAACACCTTCACCGAGACAGAGAACGTAGTTATCAAGCCCCTGGATGTGCGTGTTGAGGATGGCAGAGCTTATGTTGTTCTCCCTGCATGCAGCGTTGCCGCTGTTGCTCTCAAGGTATAATGGAACAGAAAAAGCCCTGCACACGCTGCCTGCTTGAAGAAGCAGGGAAGCGGGATGTATCTGAAATGATAAAGGAACGTATCTCCGAAATACCTGAGGCTCTCCGCTGCGACGATGCGGAGTACTCACGGCGACTCTCCCTCTGCACTGAATGTGAGGCTCTCAGCGGCGGCACCTGTCTGAAATGCGGCTGCTATGCCGAGCTTCGTGCGGCGAGGGCAGATGGATATTGTCCGCACGAGAAAAGGAAATGGTGACAAATATCCCCTGAAAGATAAGTGCGACAACTATATAGAAGTATTACAAAGCCACTTTTGATATTGTGTCAAAAGTGGCTTTGCGTTGCGTATGGCATTGACTTTATATGGATACTTTGCTATAATTGACTCAATGATAAATAAGAAGTTTGCGCATAGTTTTGTATATTCAGGAGTTAATATGAAGAAGGCAAGGAAGATTATAAAGGTTGTTATTATTTTATTGGTTGCATTTATCGTTCTTTTGGTAGCAATCTATATAAACCACAGGATTAGGTTGAATAAAGAGGAAGAGTTAAGAACTCCACTTGGAAAAATTGTTGAAGTGGATGGTCATCAAATGAGTGTTTATGTAGATGGCAAGGGTGACAAGACAATCGTTTTTATGTCGGGCGGAGGAACTTGTTCTCCGATTTTAGATTTTAGGTCTTTATATTCAATATTATCTAATGACTACAAAATTGTTGTAGTAGAGAAATTTGGTTATGGTTTTAGTGATGTTGTTGATGAGGATAGAAGTATAGATTCAATATTAAAAGATACTAGAACAGCATTGGCAGAAGCTGATATCGAGGGACCTTATGTGTTATGTCCTCATTCAATGTCTGGGATAGAGGCATTATATTGGGCACAACAATATCCAGAAGAAGTTGAAGCAATTATTGGACTTGATATGGCAGTTCCAGAGGCATATGAAGATTACAATATAAATATACCAATGCTTAAAATGAGTCAATTTGCGGCACGGATCGGAATTACTAGAATTTTACCAGGCATTTCAGAGAGTGATGCAATTAAATATGGAACGCTTACTGATACTGAGAAAGAGATATACAGAGCTATATTTTATAAAAAAACTGCTACTGCAACAATGTTGAATGAAGTTAAGTGTATTAAAGAGAATGCCGAAATAGTTCAAGAGAATGGCGTGCCACAAGTACCTATGCTACTGTTTGTTTCAAATGGAATTGGAACAGGATGGGATGAAGAAGAGTGGCGTGAGTATCAAAATAGATATTTAGAAAATACTGAAAACAGCAAACTCATAAATTTGGATTGTCCTCATTATATTCACGATTATGAATATAATACAATCAGTGAAGAGATGAGAGTATTTATGATAGAGATGTCTGATTGGCACCGAAAAGCCTCCCCGTAAGGATAAGCCATGCAAGACCCGTTATTCCCAGCACAGGCAAGGCGATATTCACCGCTCTGGACAGGACATCCGAAAATCCTACAGCCAGAGTGAGCAGATTATTCGCCACATGGATAAGTATACACGGAATGATACTGCCACTTCTCCGTGCAAGCACAGCAAGGAAAAATCCCAGCACCAGCGTGTACGGCACCTGCGACAGATTCATGTGATACGCCGCAAATAACAGCGCGGATATCAATGCCGCCGTATTCTGACCACGACGAGATAACACAGACAGCGCCGCCCCACGAAATGCTATCTCCTCTGCCACAGGAGCAAGTATGACGGAATACATAAAATACAGCAGATACTCCCAACCTACGGGAGAAACGCCGCCTGAGTCTTCGCTGCTCGGAATGAGCTGCGCTATCATACCTGCCATGCAGGCGAGGAACACCGTCATAAAAAAGAAGGCGAACGGCTCAAATCTCGAATAATTGCCGCTTTTCTTCGGGAGATCTATTCTGCCGCATATGAGCAGATAGCACGACATATTCACTCCGAGCGTGCAGATTATATTCAGCGTGATGTTGAACACAAACCCTTCACCGCTGCCCGAAAGCAGAAGCATCAGCAGCGCTGTGCACGCCTGTGCCGCAACAAAAGCTGCGAGGACTCTGAACAAGTCCTCGTTTCGTTTTATCATATCTCTCATGAGCCTGATATCAGCTTATATATTGCCGAGGGAATAAATCGGAAGGTAAGAGTATCCGCCGCCAGCACCAACATTATGATGACCGTAACACGGGAAAGGAAAATGCCCCAACGCTTCGCTGTGCTTACCTCCCACACCTTCGGCACACGGTATTTCTTTATCTTGCGAAGCTTCCATATTGCCATCAGCACACCCACGATAAGCAGCATGACCACAGCAAACAGATATATGAGATATACGATGACTATGCCCTTGGCCTCGACCGCTTCGCCACTCTCCAGCGCCGCCATATAGTCCTGCACCTGAGGCACCGACATAAACAGCAGCAATATGCCCGAAATGCTGTTGAACATGGCATGCATAACAGTAGTGACTACGATGGACTTTGTAGATACTGCGATATATCCGAGGCAGACACCCAGTGTCGTAGCATAGAAGAACTGCTGCAGATTTGCGTGTGTAAGTCCGAAAAGCAGGGCAGATACAAATATCGCAAAGCCGTTGCCATAGGGTTTGAGCTTCTCCATAACCACGCCACGGTACCAGAACTCCTCAAATATCGGAGCAATAACCACAAGCTGAAACAGCAGTATCAATGCGCTTGCCACATTATCGGCCTGAAGCTCGTTGACAGTGTTAAAAGAATCGTTCAGATCAGTATCCTTGAACAGTAGGGAAATGAGCATGGTCATAAGGTTTGCGAAAATAGCAAGGCCATAGAATGCAGGGAACATTCCCATCGCATTGCTGAAATACACAGGCCTTTTGTACATTCTGCCCATCATGCCCTTTTCGCCCAGCAGGATGACCACCGAACCGATCGGGATAGCATAAAGGAATATGAAGGATATCACCGATTCAATAGCATACGCCGCAATGTCATTCATTCCATCAAAAACAGGCGACATCATCGTAAGCAGGATAGTGGCTATCCACCTTGCCACAAATACTACGATCATGGTTATGCCGATGCGCACGCACACCTTTTTGAAATCAGGGATCTTATCCTCTGGCTGTGCGTTTTCGGCAACTAATATCTCCTCTGACATTCGTTCTCCTTTCTTACTCCGAGATAAGGCGGTGATAATCCGCTATCTCGCTGACGGTCTCCTCTAAAGTCTTGCCAAGGCATTCTATCGTTATATCCGCATACTCCTCGTACAGCGCTCTGCGGCGCTCGAACACCTGCTGTATGGTATCCTCGGGGCGCATGGCTATGCCGCGGCTCTTTATGTTGTGCAGACGTTTCTCTACCTCAGGTACAGGCAGGGAAAGATAATATATCATTCCGTGCTGCTTCAGGTGCAGCATGGCATTGCGGGAATACACCGCACTGCCGCCTGTTGCGATAACGCAGCCACCCTCCTCAGCAACAGAGAGGATAGCACGCTCCTCTGCGATGCAGAAAGCATCCAGGCCCTCACTGTCGATGATATCCTGCAGAAGCCTGCCTGTGTCATTCTGGATAACTATATCCGTATCTATAAATCTATATCCCATCGCCTTCGCCAGCAGAACTCCGATGGTGGATTTTCCGCAGGCAGGCATTCCGATGAGTACTATGTTCTTTTTCATGTGTCTTTCCTTTGTTCTTGCTAAATATCTGTATCAGTATGTGACCTTATCCAGCTTCATGGTAGCCACTGCATTGAGGTCAGTACCTGCGGTGTGTCCCGCCAGATACTCATAATATCCCTGACAACCTATCATCGCTGCATTGTCACCGCACAGGGAGAGAGGCGGCACATAAAGCGTCATGCCGTTCTTTGCGGCTCTTTCCTCAAGCATAGAGCGCAGTCCGCTGTTTGCCGCTACACCGCCTGCAAGGGCTATCGTCTTGTAGCCGCTGTCCTTTGCCGCCTGAATGAACTTTGATGTGAGTATATCGCTGACGGTGTACTGGAAGCACGCCGCAAGGCTATTTACGTCGATCTCCTCGCCCTTCTGTTTTGCGTTGTGAATGAGGTTTATCACCGCCGTTTTAAGGCCCGAAAAGCTGAAATCATAGGGATTTGCGGTCTTGGGGTGTGGGAGTGTGTACTTCTTTCTGTCGCCCAGCTTTGCCGCATTGTCGATATGCACACCGCCTGGGTAGGGGAATCCCATTGCTCTCGCAGCCTTGTCGAATGCCTCGCCTGCTGCGTCATCCACCGTTCTGCCGATGGTCTCAAAATCAGTGTAGCTGTTTACCTTTACGATATGGCTGTGTCCGCCCGACGCTACAAGGCAGATATACGGCGGCTCCAGCTCCTTGTGAGCAAGATAATTTGCCGCTATGTGTCCACGGATGTGGTGTACGGGAATCAGCGGCTTATCCAGAGAAAACGCCAGTCCTTTTGCGAAATTCACTCCCACAAGCAGCGCTCCGATAAGTCCCGGGGCATATGTCACAGCAATGGCGTCCATCTCTGCGGCAGTCTTGCCTGCCTTTTCAAGAGCCTCATTCACTACGCCGATGATGCTCTCGCAGTGGCGGCGGCTTGCTATCTCAGGAACTACTCCACCGTATAATTTGTGCTCCTCGATCTGCGTCGCCACGACCGAGCTTATTATCTCCCTGCCGTCACGGATGACCGCAGCAGCGGTCTCGTCGCAGGAGCCTTCTATTGCAAGAATATCCATGTCTTTTGTCCTTTTCATTTTTTAAGCAGCGGACACGGCAAGCCGTGTCCCTACGATTTTATTTTACGTCAGGTTTTCTCGATGTCAGGAACTCAATGGCTCTTTCGATGGAATTGCGCACATGCTCCATGTCCTCGTTGTGCAGCTTTCCTGCATTGCGGTAATCAAAGCTGTTGCAGAACTCGTTCACGTCGTCGTTCAGTTCCTTGATGTAGTTCTCGATAAGGCGGTCCGTAGCCTCGATGAACGGCTTCTGATCGTTCTTGCCGAGCTTTGTCGGCACATGTGACATCAGCAGATTATAGTGGGGAATGCAGATATACTTCTGCGAACAGTACAGATTGCGAAACTTTGCATCATCCCTGAACATGGTGAACACCGTTTCCAGCATATGCTCAACGCCCCAGTCCACCTTGCTGCATACAAAGCAGGTCTCCTCTATCTCGCTGCTCTTCTTCGCCTTTGCGCCCTTAGTGAAGAAAATGCTCTTGTTCTCGAATACATTATTCCTTACCGAGGCAAGATATGTATTGAGCATAAGTCCCAGCGAAAGGCGGTTGTTCTGCTTCAGCAGGGAATTGAAGTGAGTGTGGCAGAATCCGAGGCGGTTGGTCTCGATGCGCACATCAGGCTCCATCATTGCAGCGCCCATGATGTATTCGGAAATATGCTGCTCCACGGTGTTTCTCATGGCGCAGATAGGGCAGCCCTCTCTCGGCTCGAATACTTCGTTTATCGGGATAGTGAGTATACTTTCTCGCATGGCGATAGTCCTTCCTTTTCAGAAAAAATGGTGATAAAAAGCTGAAAATACAGCCGACTTACTTGATTTTACATTTATATTGTATTATAATTAAGATAAATAATCAAGGGGTTTGGCAAAAAATAATGGATTTCACGATAAGAAACAGCAACTTCGATATCAGACGAACCTTCCTTTGCGGTCAGTGCTTCCGCTGGCAGGAAAGGGAGGACGGCAGATTTCACGGTGTTGCCCACGGCCGATATATCTCATTATCGCAGGGCGACGGTTGCGTAACTCTCCATGATATTGCAGAGGAGGATATCCCGCTGTGGGAGGATTATTTTGATCTTTCTACCGATTACGGAGATGTCATCATACGGCTTTCGGCTGATAAAACACTCGCCGATGCCTGCAAGGCCTCGGGCGGAATACGTCTGCTGCGGCAGGAGCCTTTCGAGACGTTGATTAGCTTTATTATCAGCCAGAACAACAATATTCCCCGCATATCAGGAATAATCGGCAGACTTTGTGAGAGCTTCGGCTCTGAAATAAACGGCGGATATTCGTTCCCTACGGCAGAACAGCTGAAAGGCGTGCAGCCTGAGGATCTCGCACCGCTTCGGGCAGGCTTCCGTGCCAGATACATATGCGATGCAGTTGATAAAGTAAACAGCGGCATCGTAGATTTTGGCGAAATTGACGCTCTCCCGCTGAATGAAGCAAGGGAAAAGCTGAAGCTTATCGTTGGTGTCGGAGATAAAGTTGCAGACTGTGTGCTGCTATTCGGCTTCGCTAAGCATGATGCTTTCCCGAAGGATGTCTGGGTGAAACGCCTTATGGCAGAATTCTATCCCGAGGGACTGCCTGAATGCACTAAGGGAGTTGAGGGAATCGCTCAGCAATATCTTTTTGATTATGTCCGCAACAACGGCGGTCTTGAAAACAAATAGTAAATCAAGCTAATCATATTACTGAAAGGAATATCAATTATGTATTGTAACCAGTGCGGAAATATACTCACAGAGCATGGCGCATTTTGCTCCTTCTGCGGAGCCAAAAACGAGGATGCGGTTGTAAAAGCATCTGAACCCGATACAGCGGCTGCTGAGCAGGCAGCTCCTGCCACAAGCGAAGCTTCCGTCCCTGCACCCGAGGTTGCTGCCCCACAGCCTGCGGCACCCGTTTATGCTCCGCCCATTACTCCTGCAGGATTTACAGGTGAAATGCCTGCGCCCCCTGTTGCTCAGCCTGTGAAAGAAGAAAAATACTACACCTTCAATCATATTCTTCTCTGTCTTGGTGCAGTAGCGATAATGGCTATCGTGGCAGGTGTGTTTGCAGGACTTTATTTTTCGACATTCTGACATACTTCATAAACGTTGGCCCTCACATTATGTGGGGGTCATTTTGATGCCATAATGCACAAATACAAAAGGATATTGTTATTTCATTTTAACAATGTTGCTCTGTTATAATTGACTTTTATTAAGTAATATAGTATACTAAAGAATGGATTGTAATACCATACTTTAAATAAAATCTGGTTTGAAGATGGTAGCATATAACTCTACAATCGGCAGGAGGATACTAATAATGTTTTGCGAAAATTGCGGAAAGAGCCTCATAAGAGGTTATAATTTCTGTCTTGAATGCGGCACACCTGTTCCGCCCCAGAATCTGGAGCAGGATCAGGCAGCAGCCGAAGAGCCTCAGGGCATGCCCGAGATCCCACCGCTCTCCAATGACGGTGGAACACTGGTGTTCTGCCAGAACTGCGGTATGCGCATGCAGTCTTCCACTGCATACTGTGAGCAGTGCGGTCAGCAGCTTCAGGCAAACAACACCAACAACAGCAACGATCCTTATTCAAATCTTCCCAAGAATGGCAGCGTTCCGCTCTGGAATACCGAGCAGGTGGATTATGGTTATGAGACCATGACTGAGGGTGAGATCCAGCAGATCAACAACTTCATGAACGGTGGCGGCATAGCTGAGCCTGAGGAAGAATATAACGAGATCGGCGCCGGTGATGCATTTGCCAATGCTGTTGGCGGTGCAGACGGCAGTTCTATTGCAGCCATTGAGGGAACTGTATCCCAGATGGAGGCTATGGCATCCCAGTATACTAACCAGGTGCAGCCTTCCGGCAATGAAATGCCTGCCATCGGTCATCAGGATACCGCAATACAGGATGAGATAGTGAAGGTGGAAAACTTCGCAATGGATACCTCTTATGTTGACGACGAGTACGTTGACCAGGGCGCACTGCCTGTCATAGAGGGTGCTTCCATGGAATTTGACCCTGATGAGCCAGAGCCTGAAGATCCCAATGCTTTTGTTATGACTCCAGAGCCTATTGAGTCCATAACACCAACTTATGCAGAACCTGCGGTTGAAGCCCCCGTTTACGAAGAGCCTGCAGTTGAGGCTCCTGTTTACGAAGAACCTGCAGTTGAAGCTCCCGTTTACGAAGAGCCTGCAGTTGAAGAGCCTGCATTCGAGGACGAAGCATACGCGATCCCCCTCTATGGCTCAGATAATACCGATACATACGCTCAGCCTGAAGCACCTGCTTATTCTTCTGATATTCCTCTGTTCAGTGCGCCTGAAGCAGAAGTTCCTACTTATGAAGAACCTGCAGTTGAAACTCCTGTTTATGAAGAGCCTGCGGTTGAAACACCAGTTTATGAAGAAACTCAGTCCGATAACAGCGATCTCGGTTTTGCAGCCGCAGCTACTGCGGCAGGCGTTGCCGCTTACGCAGCTGCGGACGACAATGCTACCGTGCTGCTGAACAATTCTGAAGCCGATAACTATGCGTCTTCTTATAATCCTGACGAAAATGCAACTGTGCTTATGAACAACAGTACACCTGCTCAGGATTATCCTTCGTACGATTACAATTCCACCCCCACGGACTCGTATTATAACGAGCAGAACGCTATGATGGGAGCCGGAATGGCAGCTGCAGCTGACGCTGCCGAAGAGCCGCCCGTTGACCTTGGCCGTCTGCTTTACTGCCGTAACTGCGGACAGGATATGTACGAGTTCGAGGAATTCTGCAAAAACTGTAATGCTCCAAGAGGCCCTGAGTACAAGAGCCGTTATGTAGATCACGGCAAGCCTAAGGAGCCGTTCAAGCTGTTCGGTATCTTCAGCATTCCTGCTATCGTTATTACTGTTGCCGTGCTTGTGCTGGTTGGTTTCCTGCTGATTCCATCTCTTACAGGCAATCCTCTTGTTGACACTGAATCCTCCAAACCCACCACAAGCGGCGTTTCCGGCAACGAACAGCTCAATGCCGATAACACGACAACTGCCGCTGACAAGGAAAGCTCTGTTCCCGAAGAATCCACAACAACTTCCGCTACAACTACCACAGCGGCTACAGAAAAGACCACCACATCCGCAACCACTCCTGAGGATACTACTCCTGTTGAGGTTGAGACAGCTGAACCTGCAGAGTCTACTCCCGCTAACACCTCTGCAACTGAGGACACAACAGCATCCACACCCGATACAACAACTCAGACTTCTTCCGCAATCACAACAACACCTCAGGCTACTACAACCACCACTAAGGTGACCACCACAACTCCTGCGCCTTCTGCAGCATATACTCCTTCTGCGACAATCAAGTCCCAGAACAAGGAGCGTGACGCGATGATCAAGGCTTACGAGCTTATGGCTGAAGAAGTAGGTAAGGTAGATCTGCTGGCACGAGTTACCTCTTATGCTATCAACTTCAGCACAAGAGACGCTGATGTCGAAGGTAAGTCCTTCTATAAGCGTGATATTGCAGTTGCAATGATCAAGAATATCAAGAGCGGTAAATCCTCTGTTGCTGCTGCCGTGGCTGCTGCAAAGCCTTCCACTTCCGGACTTAACTCCGCATACAAGGCTCTCTGCGCACTGGAGGATAAGTACAACAACTATCTTGATTATGTTGTTAATGCAACCAAGTTCAGCAACTATGAATCCAAGTGCGATACTTATATGAGCAGCTTCTCCAGCTATGCAAAGAGCAACTTCTCGCTGTCCGCAATGGAGACATCCGCTCAGAACGCTACCGACAAGGCAGAGTACTACGCATCTGTAGTAAGCAATGCAGTTACCGCTGCAGAGAATGCTGTATCCGCATACACCACTCTGCGCAGCAAGGCTTCTAACCTCTCTGACTTCGAAGGTCAGTTCCTCAGCACAATGAGCGACAATGTAACCACCTACCTGAAGGCTGCAAAGTATACACAGGCTGTTGCATCCTACTGCGATATCCTCAGCTCTGCACCTTCTGCATACTCCTCCGCATATTCTTCTATCAAGTCTGCCAGAGATAACCTGAACAGCCTTGCTGATCTGTTTGCAATGGCTCAGTATGATAACACGCTCTCAGGCTTCAAGAGCACTTCTAACACCTACATCAACTCCGCATCCGGAGCTGCAAAGAAGGCTAAGAGCGCTCTGTAATAAGATCGCATAAAACTCAACGGCTCCCGTCACATCGGGAGCCGTTGTTATTTTAATAAACTGTTCCATTTATGATACTCGGGATAATACCGCAGCAAGAATGCATAAAACCGCTCGGAATGATTGTGATGCCAATAATGGGCGTATTCGTGCCACAGTACAGACAATATCGTTTCTCTCGGGTATGCCATCAGGCGAAAGTTTATCGAGATGTGTCCACGGGTATATGAGCAGCTGCCCCAGCGTGTTTTCATATCCTTGATGCTTATCACTGTTGCAGGAGGCGCTAAATCGTGCGTAATAAGCGTGTTTCGCACTTCGATGTCAAGTTCCTTGATCAGCTGCGAAAAGCCCGCTACAGCCCATTCTGAGAGCTTCTGCTGTGCTTCTTCGGGGTGAGTGGTGAATACACGCAGCTCGTTTTCCTCAAGAGCAACCCTTTCACTGTGATTTCGTATGATGCGCACAGGATATTCCTTTCCGAGCCAGCGCATTTTATCCGAGGTGATCTCACTGCGCTGTTCACGCTCCTGCAAGCGCTTAGCTGCGTTGAGTATGTAATCTGCACGTTCTGTCAGTATCTCCTCAATACGCTTTACGCTTACCCGTGTGTTTGCCGAAACATGTACTGTTCCGTCTTCTTTTATCCGCATATTGACGTTCTTTACATGCTTGCGGGTGAGCTCGTATCTTATCTCCCGTCCGTCGGGAAATGTGATGGTATTCATTTGTTCTCCTATTACTCTTTGTCAAAATACTTGAACAAGGATACATGATCCTGTAACTCTGAAAATCCGTTTTTCTTATAGAAATTAAATGCAGGAACTGTTCTTTCGGTCTGAAGAAAAATGTGTGTTATGTGTTTGCTTTTTGCACACTCTTCCACCGCTTGTAAAAATGCAGTTCCGATACCTTTTCCTTGTCTCTCTGTCTTAACACAAAATTCAAATATGTAATATTCCGTTCCTGTACACCAGTGCATGATGCTACCAAGCGACAAGCCTATCAGCTCGTTTCCCTCATACAAACCGAGCGAAAGCGAATTTCTGTTCCCGATGAGATCTGTTATATATTCGTGGAGCTGAGTCTTATCGCTCCAGTCGTCGTTCCAAGGTTCTTTTGTAAATATATCGTAAAACAACGACTTTATTTCTTCGATGTTGTTGATACCGAGTTCCTTTATCTCCACGTTGATCCCACCTTTTATTGCTGTATTATTGATCATATATATTTAAAGATCCCATTCTTATCAAAGTCATCAATAATGTGCTTTGGAAGCATCTTTCTGCTCATCTCTTCATCCGCCCAGATATACGCCTGATGTTCGTCACTTAATTTCACATCTTCGGTCAACGCTTCACAAAGGTATGCAATAATAAGATATGGATTTTCAGCGTTCACCAGAGTTACATAAGCCACTCGATCAATTTTAATATCGGTGATACCTGTTTCTTCGGATATTTCTCTTTTCATCGCTTCTTCGGGATGCTCACCATACTCAACGTTTCCGCCTGCATTCTCCCATGTTCCTGCTCCGATATCATCTTGTCTGCACCTTTGCAAAATCAGTAACCTATTGATCGCTCTGTTGTAAATTATACTTTTAACAACTATGTCCGCTTTCATATCACACCTCACTTCTCTGTATTGTTCCTTTAAATCATTATAGCATCGCTGAATATAATTGTCAATAAACAAGAACCCCTCCGAAAACTCGGAGGGGTCTTTATTAACTGAAATTAAACCAGCTCAATGATAGCCATCTCAGCTGCGTCGCCGCGGCGAGGACCGATCTTATAGATTCTGGTGTAACCACCGTTCTTGTCTGCGTACTTAGGAGCGATCTCGTCGAATACCTTCTTAGCTACATCTTCCTTAGTTACATAAGCAAGAACCTGGCGCTTTGTATGCAGGGTGTTAGCCTTGCCGAGTGTGATCATCTTCTCTGCCTCCGCACGAACTTCCTTCGCACGTGTTACGGTAGTTTCGATCTTACCGTTCTCCAGCAGGAATGTAACCATGGCTCTGAGCATTGCTTTTCTGTGGTCGCTGGGTCTGCCCAGCTTTCTTGTACCTGGCATTTTCATTCTCCTTTCAATAGGAATTCGGTTTTATTGCCAACAATTATTAGTTGTTATCTTCAGATGGTGTTAAGTCAAATCCGAGGGAGTTGAGCTTAGCCTTAACCTCGTCGAAGGACTTCTTACCAAGGTTTCTGACCTTCATCATATCCTCAGGGGACTTGTTGATGAGGTCGTCAACGGTATTGATACCAGCTCTCTTCAGGCAGTTGAAGGAACGAACGGACAGCTCGAGCTCTTCGATAGTCATCTCAAGCAGCTTGTCCTTGCGGTTCTCTTCCTTCTCTACCATCAGCTCGGGCTGCTCCGAATCATCGGACAGCTCAGCGAAGAGCTTCAGTCTGTCGATAAGGATCTTTGCTGCGTAGGAAACAGCCTCCTTAGCGGAGATAGTACCGTCGGTCCAGATCTCGATGATGAGCTTTTCAAAATCGGTTCTCTGACCCACACGGGTGTTTTCTACGGTGTAATTGCACTTGAGCACGGGAGTATAGATGCTGTCGATCGGAATAACGCCGATAACAGGCTGGAGATACTCCTTGTTCTGCTCAGCAGAAACATAGCCTCTGCCTCTGTCAAGTGTAATGTCCATGTACAGCTTTGCACCTGCACTGAGAGTAGCGATGTGCATACCGGGATCGAGGATCTCTACCTCGCTGTCGGTCTTGATATCGCCGGCGGTAACTTCGCCTTCGCCCTCAGTTTCGATGTAGATGGTCTTGGGAGCCTCGCCATACATCTTTGCTCTGAGTCCCTTGATGTTGAGGATTATCTCTGTAACATCTTCTTTAACTCCGGGGATGGTGGAAAACTCATGCTGAACACCGTCGATCTTGACAGATGTAGCAGCCACACCCGGTAATGAGGAGAGTAGCACCCTTCTCAGGCTGTTGCCTAAGGTGTTTCCGTATCCGCTCTGGAGAGGCTCCAGAACGAACATTCCATAAGTTCCGTCAGACCTTAATTTAGAGGTCTCAATATTGAGCTTTTCGATTTTTTCAAGCATTTGGTAACCCTCCACAAGTTCTCGTCTGTTAATTATCCTGTGCTTATTGCCGTATTCGCTGTTAATTTTAAATCACACTCTGCCTGTGCCTTTACTGTTAAGTATTGGCACAGTCTGCAGAAATTAAACAGCAGGCGCAGATCATGAATTAAAAATAACTGCACTAAATATCTGTATGCCTCTAGGCTATTATTTAGAATACAGCTCGATAATTAAGTGCTCAGCGATCTCGTAATCGAGTTCTTCACGCTGGAATGCACGGAGTACCTTAGCTGTGCAAGCTTCCTTGTTAACTTCCAGCCACAGGGGAGTGATTCTGCCGCCTGCTACTTCATTGATCTGCTCGAACTTCTTGCTCTTCTTGCTTGTTTCCTTCAGGGAGATAACGTCGCCAACCTTAACTCTGTAGGAAGGGATATCAACTCTCTTACCGTTCACACAGAAATGACCGTGGGAAACGAGCTGTCTTGCCTCACGACGTGTGCAAGCCAGACCCATTCTGAATACAACGTTATCCAGACGGGACTCGAGGAGGCTGATCAGGTTCTCACCTGCGATACCCTCCATCTTTGTAGCGAGCTCATAGTAGTGATAGAACTGCTTCTCCAGAACGCCATAGATGAACTTCAGCTTCTGCTTTTCCTTCAGCTGAGAGCCGTACTCGGACTCCTTCTTTCTTCTGTTGCCCTGGGGATTTCTGTTAGACTTCTTGTCATAACCGAGAACTGCGGGGCTGAGGTCCAGCGCTCTGCATCTCTTTAAAATCGGATCACGATTTACTGCCATTGTAATTTCCTCCGTTATTCAATATTAATATCGGCACTCAAGCTGCCGACGCCGAGTAAACGAATAGCTCGGTGTTATCTGTTATACACGTCTTCTCTTGGGGGGACGGCATCCATTGTGGGGGATGGGTGTAACGTCCTTGATGAGCTTAACCTCGAGACCAGCTGCCTGAAGTGCTCTGATAGCTGCCTCACGACCTGCGCCGGGGCCCTTTACGAATACTTCAACTGTCTTGAGACCGTGTTCCATAGCTGCCTTAGCTGCAACATCAGCTGCTGTCTGAGCTGCGAAGGGAGTGGACTTTCTGGAGCCTCTGAAGCCGAGTCCGCCTGCACTTGCCCAGGAAAGAGCGTTGCCCTGAAGGTCTGTGATGGTCACGATTGTGTTATTAAATGTGGACTGGATATGAGCAGCGCCATTCTCAATGTTCTTGCGCTCGCGGCGTCTGCGGATAACCTGCTTGCCCTTAGTTGCCATTAAAATACCACCTTTCTCGTGTGATTACTTCTTCTTGTTTGCAATTGTCTTCTTAGGACCCTTGCGAGTTCTTGCGTTAGTCTTTGTGCGCTGACCACGGCAGGGGAGACCCTTGCGATGACGTGTACCGCGGAAGCAGTTGATCTCAACGAGACGCTTGATGTTGAGAGCTACTGTTCTTCTGAGGTCACCCTCTACAACATAACCCTGGTCAATAACTTCACGAATTCTGTTCTCTTCGTCATCGGTAAGATCCTTAACACGTGTGTCAGGATTTACGCCTGCCTCTGGGAGAATTTTGTTTGATGTTGTTCTGCCGATACCGTAAATGTATGTCAGACCAATCTCAACGCGTTTTTCGTTGGGTAAATCAATACCAGCAATTCTTGCCATTTGGTAAATACACCTCCAAATTTTTTATTAACCCTGCTTTTGTTTATGCTTGGGGTTTTGGCAGATAACCATGATCTTGCCATGTCTTCTGATTACTTTGCACTTTTCGCACATAGGTTTTACTGAGGGTCTAACCTTCATAGTAAATTCCTCCTTTATTTAGCTCTCCAGATAATTCTGCCCTTTGTCAAGTCGTACGGTGACATTTCAAGCTTTACCGTGTCACCGGGCAAAATCTTTATATAGTTCATACGAAGCTTGCCGGAAATATGTGCCTGTATCTGATGTCCGTTATTAAGCTCCACTGTGAAAGTGGCACCGGGAAGGGCTTCAACGACCTTACCCTCTACCTCAATCATATCTTCTTTTGACATAAATTAATCCTCCGAATATGTCCTACTCTTGCACTGTCAGAATATGCGCACAGTCATTATCAATATAGAAAGTATGCTCGTAGTGTGCCGAAAGCTTACCGTCAAGGGTTGTTACAGTCCAACCGTCGTTGCGGTCGATTACAACCTTGTGAGTGCCCTCGTTAATCATTGGCTCAACGGCAATTGTTGTGCCCTTTGGCAAGCGCAGACCGTGGCCCGCTTTACCGAAGTTTTGTACCGAGGGGTCCTCGTGAAGCTCACGACCGATGCCGTGACCGACAAAGTCACGAACTACCGAAAAGCCTGCGTCCCCGCAATGCTTCTGGATTGTGGCACCGATATCGCCAAGCCTTACTTCTGCTTTCATAATTTCGTGTGCTAACTTAAGTGACGTTTT
>JAZSEG010000307.1:0-2605 GCA_045531575.1 Oscillospiraceae bacterium
TGTAGGCGAGAGTCTCGGTCGGCTCCTGCAGCCTGAACAGCGGCGCAAAGATCTCTCTGAAGAACTCCGCCAGCTGCTTTTGGATGATGAACACTATCGCAAGCAGCGCAAGGACTATCAGTATGGTTGTAGCCTCGGCAAAGGAGTTGTCCGCCTCGCCTACGGTGAGAGCGCCCTCGCCCTCGCCGCCGAAAACAATGTCGTCCGTGGGTTCGAACTCGCCGTTTCGGGTCATCAACCACATCAAGCCTCTTATCAGCTGCTTTATGCCTGTGAAAAGCAATGTCGCCAGTGGCTTTGTGAAAAGGAACAGCGCCACAGTCACCGCAGTGACCGCCGCCACAAGCTTCGTGTTGTAGCCACGCAGCCCGTTCGGCAGCGACATTTTATTTGCGTCACGCTGATGTGTGCAGGAGTCTATGTTCGTCTGATTCGTAAGCACTGCGGAAAGTATCATCAGCAGACCGAATCCGAAGCACAGCTGGAAGTTGCCGATATCCATCAGCTCCTGCTCGTGGGTGAACCAGAGTATCACGCTGACGATGACCGCCGCCACGAAATACAGCGCAAACCATCCTCTGCCGAAGATATCGGTGTATTCCTTGTTCACAGTGGAGTAGCCGCCGTGGAACATGATTATCGCAGCAGGCAGGATGTAGATATAAAGCCCCGTGGAAAGCTCCAGCGCCATGCACACTATGAAGAACACTATTATCGGCACTGTGAGCGCCGCCTTTGAAAGGAATATCGCCTTTGGCCTGAACGACCGTGAATGTCGTGGAGACACCGCCCATGCGCCGCACAGCCTGCCGATGCCGTAAAACGCACCGAACACCGCATATATAGCGAGGTAGTGCCACCATATATATCCGTCAAAGCCTACGCCCTCGCACAGCACTGCAAAGGGCAGCACGGCAAGCAGCTGACCTGCCGCAGCGGCTATTCTGAGAGATCTGTTATTCATCATCGTCACCGCTTTCCCCGGGGTAGCTTCTCGTGCGTGGAACATGGCACACGTCGCAGAAGCCTGTTTCGTCTATCTCGTTTGCAAGCAGCGCAGTGTAGATGCCCTGAGCCTGCAGCCCTTGCATGAATTCCGCACATTTGTCGGTAAGGATATTGCTTATCAGCAGCACGTCCGTGTATTCGGAGCAGTCAAGCTTCTGCACGAACTCGTCAATGTGCATTCCGCAGCGGTTTTTGAGCCGTGCGAGAGTGCGCAGGATGTTTACGGTATGCTCATATCCCTCGGCGGCTTGCACACGGGTAAGCTCCTTGTCGTTTATCGCAAAGCCCACCGCAATATGGGAGCGGTAGCACTGGTCAAGCACGAACGCCGCTGCCTTTATCTGAGCTTCAAGCATCGAGACCGAGAGCCTATGCGTCTCATCCGCAAACACACGCTGCATATTGAGTATCACGAGCATCCTGCGCTCGGTGGTGAATTCGTTGTTGTAGACCATCAGGTCGCCTGTTCTTGCCGTAGCGCCCCAGTGGATGCGGTTCATGGCTTCTCTGCCAGTGTATTCCTTTGCGCCGCATATCATGAACGGGTCGGGCAGGATGAATCGCCGCACTGTGTTGCTGCCGATGAAAGCCTCGCTTGAAAGCTGCGGCATCTGCATATCACTGGGAGAGGGCAGCACCAGTATCTCCTCCGACAGCTTCATGATCGCTGTCGACTTTGTGAGACCGAAAAGGTCGCTCACCGAGAGGGTGACATCCTCTATCCTGAAGATACCACGCTTTTCACAGCGCACCTTCCACACACGCTTCAGCCGCTGATGACCTTTCAGCGTGAATATGCCAGAAACAAGACCCTTCTGCGCATCCTTTGCAACGGACTGGGAGTTTCCGTAGAACACAAGCCAACGTGAGCAGCTTATCTCAGACCTCGCCCATGGGAGCGGCAGCCACTTGTTGTTCTGTATCTCCTCGGTTATCTCGATCTCCTCGTTCTCGAAAGCCTCAGTCTTGCTTATCGTCAGCTTATAATCCATATCCGAAAGACCGATGTTCTTATACACTAAATACTGCACCGCCAGCACAGCGGTCAGTATCAGCGCCATTACGATTAGAGCCATGCTTATTCTCCGATGCTCTCAGTGGGAACAGCCACGCTGTCCAGCACCTGACGGATGACCTCGTCAGCTGTTCTGTCTGCGCCGCCCGAAACGGTGTAGCCACGGCAGATAAGGCGGTGTCTGATAACGCAGGGAGCAGCCCCCGCCACATCCTGCGGCATGATGTAGTCTCTGCCGTTCATCATTGCGAGAGCCGCAGACATCCTCTTCAGCGCCACTGCGCCACGGGTGCTGAGACCCAGCTTCACCGCGGCATGGGAGCGTGTAGCGGCTGCGATATCCGCAATATAGCCGCATACCGCGTCGTTTGCGGTACAGGAGTCTATGAGCTTCTGTGCCTCTGTTATCTCGGCAGCGGAGCATACTGCGGAAAGCTCCTCCAGTGCGCTGAAAGAGCGACCGTTCTTTATAACGTCTATCTCCTCATCCCTTGCAGGATATCCGAGGGTTATGCGCACCATGAATCTGTCAAGCTGCGCCTCGGGGAGGGGATAAGTTCCCTGTGTTTCGGTGGGGTTCTG
>JAZSEG010000104.1:0-1580 GCA_045531575.1 Oscillospiraceae bacterium
GGAAATATATTCCCACTGTCATTGTATGCGGCATACGGGAAAAGGTCACTGGTCATGTCTTTTTTGTCCTGTTTGATGTCGCTATCGTGGTTGAAACAGCACTGAACTCGTGTTATACTTAAATAAGCAACTAAAGAAAGAGGGCTTATGCCCTATGAGGTGATATCATGGCTAATCCTTATCTTCCCATGTGGGAATACATCCCCGACGGCGAGCCGAGAGTTTTCGGAGACAGGATCTATGTTTACGGCTCTCATGACAGAGTTGATTCCATCGACTTCTGCGACTACAAGCTGAAGGTGTGGTCTGCGCCCATGTCCGACCCCACGAACTGGACCTGCCACGGCGACTGCTTCCGCACCCGTGACGGCCACGACGGCGCTTCCAATGTGGACTGGACAGACAATCTGCTGTTTGCTCCCGATGTGGTGGAGCGTGAGGGTAAGTATTACCTCTATGCATATATCGTAGGCGCAAAGGGCTGTGTCGGCGTGAGCGACAGACCCGAAGGCCCCTTTGAACTGCTCTCCAGATACGAGTACAACGTGGAGAATCACTACGACAACGGCACATTTATCGACCCCGGCGTTCTTGTGGATGATGACGGCAGGGTTTACTGCTACTGCGGCTATCAGGGCAGCTATATGTGCGAGCTGAAGCCGAATATGTATGAGATGGTGGAGGGAACATATCAGCCCGATATCATCCCCGTCACCGAGCCGCACCGCTTCTTTGAGGCAGCGTCCCCCAGAAAGGTCGGCGACACCTATTATATGATATATTCCCCCCAGATCGGCAGCAGACTGGACTATGCAACCTCTGACAAGCCGACAGGCCCCTTTACATACCGTGGCACCATCATCGACAACGCCATTGATTTCCCCGGCGGCAACGACCACGGCTCCATCTGCAACATCAATGGTCAGTGGTATATCTTCTATCACCGCATGACCAACGGCACCATCATGTCCCGCCGCGGCTGTGTTGAGAAGATCGAGATACTCCCCGACGGCACCATCCCGCAGGTGGAGATGACCTCCCTCGGCTTTGAGGAGGCGCTGAATCCCTTTGTTCCCACCTATGCAGACACCGCCTGCGTGCTGAAGGGCGGCTGCTTCATCACCGAGCTGAACGTTTTCGAGCGCCCTGTTGTGAACATCACAGACGGCTGCGTTCTCGGCTGGAAGTACTTCGATTTCGGCGAGGACTATGCTTCAAAGACCATGCAGCTGCGCATAAAGATCGGCGGCATGGGCAGCAGAGGCAGGATAAGAGTGCTGCTTGACAGCGAGGACGGCGAGGAGCTGGGCGTTCTCACCTTTGGCGAGGACAGCGGCGTTATCGGCGGCAGAGTAAAGGCTGTCACAGGCAGACACGCTCTTTATTTCGTAGTTGAGGCAGGCTACGAGGGTTGGTTTGCGGATAGCATGAAGGGCAGACAGCTGCTCAGCATCCACGAATTCGTGTTCATGAAATAAGCCGTTTGGCAGAGCGGCTTAGACTCTCCTTAAATAAGCAAAAGACCGTCCGTAATGGGCGGTCTTTTGCTGTCGATAAAGTACCATCTGCGTTGTCACTCC
>JAZSEG010000093.1:0-2766 GCA_045531575.1 Oscillospiraceae bacterium
CGATGTGTGTTCGTCCGTTTTTCCGCAGGAAAACGCCGACCCTCCGTCGGCGAGGATGAACATCAGGAGCGAAGCGACCATCTTTATTCCATTAGGGGAATGCGAAATGGAGTTTGCACGAATCGACAGCAAGCTGTCGACTCTGCGTAAGCAGTGTAAGCGGTGTAAGCGTAGCGTCACTGCGTCGCTGGCAAATTCCGATTTATCTCTCACTTTTGGAGCGAATATACTCATTCATCGCTGCGGCTGCGGTCTTGCCTGCGCCCATTGCCAGGATAACAGTAGCAGCGCCCGTAACAGCGTCACCGCCTGCGTATACGCCCTCACGGGAGGTCAGTCCGTGCTCGTCTGCGATAAAGCAGCCGTACTTGTTGGTGAGCAGTCCCTCGGTGGTGTTGCGGATGAGTGGATTGGGACTTGTGCCTATCGCCATGATAACGCAGTCCACATCCAGCACGAACTCGCTGTTCTCCTTGACTACAGGCTTTCTTCTGCCGCTTTCGTCAGGCTCGCCGAGAGTCATCTCCACACACTTCATGCCCGTAACAAATTTATGCTCATTGCCGAGTATCTCCACAGGATTCGTGAGGGTACGGAACTCGATGCCCTCCTCCTTTGCGTGGTGTACCTCCTCCAGACGGGCAGGCATCTCCTCCTCGCCACGGCGATACACGATATAAACATTCTCCGCACCGAGACGCTTTGCGCAGCGTGCAGCGTCCATTGCAACGTTTCCGCCGCCAACGACCGCTACGCTCCTGCTGTTCTTGATGGGAGTATCGGAATCCTCTTTGTACGCCTTCATCAGGTTCACACGGGTGAGGAACTCGTTTGCGGAATACACGCCCTTCAGGTTCTCGCCCGGGATATTCATGAATCTCGGCAGACCTGCTCCGGAGCCGATGAACACTGCGTCAAAGCCCTGCTCGAACAACTCATCCACTTCTATCGTCCTGCCGATGACTACGTTTGTCTCCACCTTAACACCGAGCGCCTGCAGGTTCTCTATCTCACGCTGAACGATAGCCTTGGGAAGTCTGAACTCGGGGATACCGTACACCAGAACTCCGCCTGCAAGATGCAGCGCCTCGTATACCGTAACATCGTAACCCATCCTTGCAAGGTCGCCTGCACAGGTGAGACCACTGGGACCTGCGCCGATTATCGCACACTTGTGGCCGTTTGGCTGAGGTATCTCCGACACACCCTCGGAATGGGCATTGTGCCAGTCCGCAACAAAGCGCTCCAGTCTGCCGATTGCCACAGGCTCGCCCTTTATGCCACGCACGCACTTGCTCTCGCACTGGGTCTCCTGCGGACATACTCTGCCGCAGACAGCAGGCAGCGAGCTGCTGCGTGCTATCACCTGATACGCTCCCTCGAAATCCCGCTCCTTTATCTTAGCGATGAACTCAGGGATATCTATAGAAACGGGGCAGCCGCCTACGCAGGGCTTGTGCTTGCAGCCGAGACAGCGCTCTGCCTCGTCCACTGCCTGCTCCTCAGTGTAACCGAGAGCTACCTCGCCGAAATTGCTCCTGCGGATCAGCGGATCCTGCACGGGCATCTCATTCTTTTTAAGGCTCATGTTAGGCATTATTCTGCCTCCTTCTTGTAGAGATTGCAGGTCTCCTCACGCTTGTGGGACTCGAAATCCTTGTACATTGCGGCACGCTCGATGGCCTCGTCGAAATCCACGAGATGTCCGTCAAACTCAGGGCCGTCCACGCAGGCGAACTTTGTCTCTCCGCCAACGGTAAGGCGCCTGCCGCCGCACATTCCCGTGCCGTCTATCATTATGGGATTCATGGAAACAACGGTCTTTATGCCGTATTCCTTAGTAAGCTTTGATACGAATTTCATCATGACGAGCGGCCCGATAGCCACTACCTCGTCATACTCGTTGCCTGCCTCGATAAGTTTTTTCAGCACATCTGTAACAAGACCCTTAGTGCCTGCGGAGCCGTCGTCCGTCACTATCTCGGTAATGTCGCTCACTGCGGCGAACTCCTTTTCAAGGATAACGAGATCCTTATTGCGGAAGCCGATGACGCTGTGCACCTCTGCGCCGAGAGAATGCAGCTTCTTCGCCACGGGATATGCAATGGCGCAGCCAACGCCGCCGCCGATAACAGCGACCTTCTTCAGCCCCTCTGTATGTGTAGGAGTGCCGAGAGGGCCTACGAAATCGTGTATGCTCTCCCCCTCTGCAAGATGGCTGAGCTTTTCTGTGGTGGCTCCAGCTACCTGAAAGATTATCGTAACAGTGCCCTTTTCCCTGTCAAAATCCGCAACGGTGAGCGGGATGCGCTCGCCCTCATCATCCACACGCAGAATGATGAACTGACCGGGCTCTGCCTTTTTTGCAACCAGCGGCGCTTCAACTTCCATCAGCGTTACAAACGGATTAAGCACTTCTTTTCTTGTTATTCTATACATAATGCAGTCCTCCTGCGAAAAAACTATATATCACAGTATACTCCATTTGCCCGTAAAATGCAAGATTGTTCTGCCACAAAATCAAAATTTCGTCAAATCATATCATTTCGGTAGCGAGGAGTAAAAATTTGTGTATATTTCAGCAAATCGGAATTTGCCAGCGACGCAGTGACGCAGTGACGCTACGCTTCCACCGCTTACACTGCTTACGCAGAGTCGACAGCTTGCTGTCGATTCGTGCAAACTCCATTTCGCATTCCCCTAATGGAATAAAGATGGTCGCTTCGCTCCTGATGTTCATCCTCGCCGACGGAGGGTCGGCGTTTT
>JAZSEG010000121.1:0-13482 GCA_045531575.1 Oscillospiraceae bacterium
TATCTCGTTAAGCAGTGCCTCCTTGTTGCACAGGAACAGGCTTGACCACATCTCCTCGTTCAGCTTTGCAACTCGTGTAAGGTCTAGGAAGCTTCCTGCGGAGAAGCCGTCCGCCCTGAACAGCGCAGGACTCTTTACATACGCATTGGAAACAACGTGCGCTAGCTGAGATGTGTAGGCAATGTTCGCATCATGCTGCTCAGGTGTTGCGATAACTACCTGTCCGAAGCCCATGCAGGCACCGAGGGTGGATACAAGGTCGATGGCGATCTGCGGTGTAGCTTCTGTAGGGGTGAGAATGTAGCTTGCCTTTGCAAACAAGTCTGTAGTAGCGTAATCGAAGCCGCTGTTCTCTGTACCTGCCATGGGGTGAGTTCCGATGAAGATAACTCCATGCTCGTCCAGAACAGGTGTGCAGGCGTTTACGATATAGCTCTTTACACCGCACACGTCGATAACGATACTGCCCTTGCGGAATTTATCTGCATTCTTCTTGATGACCTCAACAGTGGGGATAGGGTAAAGTGCAACAACAGTGAGGTTTGCTTCACCGAGACGGCTCTCGTCTATCTCCTCGTCGATAGCGCCGCATTCCAGAGCCTTGCGTACAGCCTCCTTGTTGGTATCGATACCCATGATATGGTGGAAGGTATTGGCCTTCAGAGCCTTGCAAATAGATCCTCCGATAAGTCCAAGACCGATAACTGCTATGTTCATTTCTTTCTTTTGTCCTTTCGCCGATAATTCAGTGCTGTAAAGCACAACATTACATATATCATTATACAACATATGCCACGAAATTGCAAGGGTTATTTGCTTATATAAGCAGTGTTTCTGCCCGTCTTCACCAAAATGACACATATCACATTATTTTACACATTTCCGATAAAAAAATACTAGACAAAAACGATGATTTGTGATATTCTATATATAAGTGGTGTTAGGGTATTACTTTATGGTTTTATGAAAACGTTTTACCGATACCCTGCGCCTAATTAAAAAACGAAAGGAATCCACACCAATGAACAACGTTCCTGAAATTAAACTGGGCGTAGTTGCGGTTTCCCGTGACTGCTTCCCTGAGTCCCTGTCCGTAAACAGAAGACAGGCTCTTATCAAGGCTTACACAGAAAAGTACGGCGCAGCTGAGATCTACGAATGCCCCATCTGCATCGTTGAAAGCGAGATCCACATGGTACAGGCTCTCGAGGACATCAAGGCTGCAGGCTGCAACGCTCTGTGCGTTTACCTCGGCAACTTCGGCCCCGAGATCTCTGAGACTCTGCTCGCTAAGCATCTCGACGGCCCTGTTATGTTCGCTGCTGCAGCTGAGGAAGACTCCAACACCTCTCTCATTCAGGGCAGAGGCGACGCTTACTGCGGTATGCTGAACGCTTCCTACAACCTGAAGCTGCGCAACATCAAGGCTTACATCCCTGAGTACCCCGTTGGTACAGCTGCTGAGGTAGCTGATATGATCCACGAGTTCCTGCCTGTTGCAAGAACTATGGTTGGTCTTTCTCAGCTGAAGATCATCAGCTTCGGTCCCCGTCCTCTCAACTTCCTCGCTTGTAACGCTCCTATCAAGCAGCTTTACAACCTCGGCGTTGAGATCGAGGAGAACTCCGAGCTTGACCTGTACGAGTCCTTCCTGAAGCACGCAAATGACCCCAGAATCCCTGAGGTTGCTGCTGATATGGCTAAGGAGCTGGGCGACGGCAACAAGATGCCTGACATCCTGCCTAAGCTTGCTCAGTATGAGATCACTCTGCTTGACTGGGTAGAGGCTCACAAGGGCTACAGAAAGTACGTTGCTCTCACAAGCAAGTGCTGGCCTGCATTCCAGACAATGTTCGGCTTTGTTCCCTGCTATGTAAACTCCAGACTGACAGGCCGCGGCATTCCCGTATCCTGCGAGGTAGATATCTACGGTACTCTGTCCGAGTTCATCGGCACCTGCATCACTCAGGATGCTGTTACTCTGCTGGATATCAACAACTCCGTACCTGCTGATATGTACGAGGAGTCCATCAAGGGCAAGTTCAACTACAAGCACACCGATACATTCATGGGCTTCCACTGCGGTAACACCTGCAGCAGCAAGCTCGTTAAGGGCACAATGAAGAACCAGATGATCATGGCAAGAAGCCTTCCCGAGGAGGTTACCATGGGTACTCTCGAGGGCGATATCGTTCCCGGCGACATCACATTCTTCAGACTGCAGTCCACTGCTGACGCTCAGATCCGTGCTTACGTTGCACAGGGTGAGATCCTCCCTGTTGCTACAAAGTCCTTCGGCGGCATCGGCGTATTCGCTATCAACGAAATGGGCCGCTTCTACCGTCACGTTCTGATCGAGAAGAACTATCCTCACCACGGTGCTGTTGCATTCGGTCACCACGGCAAGGCTCTGTTCAACCTGTTCAGATACCTCGGCGTAGAGGATATCGGCTTCAACCAGCCCGCTGGTATGCTGTATCCCTCCGAGAACCCCTTCGTTAAGTAATTTCTGATTATATAACTGCTCCCCCTGAGAGATCAGGGGGAGTTTTTGTTTACATTCATGGACTGCACAATAAATTGATATGAACAAAATACTCCCGCTGAAATCTGAGAGTTGGTTTTTGTTACATTTAATTATATTACACCACTTTCTTGTAAGCTTTTCACTTCTTTTGCATAACTTTTATTATCATCATAATCAAGATAAATTAATTTAATATCGTTATTGATTGCATATTCATATTTCATTTTATCGTGCACTTTTTGCTTTTTATACCCTTTTTCTCCTCCCATACTCTCTACTGGTTCCTTGTGCTGTATACCTTGACATTCAATCAAACACTTTACCGAACCATCTGCATTCATTATAGCAAAATCATATCTTAACGGCATTCCACCTAAACCTTTCAAATCAGGAAATTGATATTCAATACGATAATTGATATTATGTTCTCTTAAAATACGAGCCGTTCTCCACTCAAAAGAAGATAGTTTATGACAATCACAACAAGCTAAAGAATAATATCCTAATTCAGCTTTAGCCCCATAACGATCACTTCTTATATCAAAATCCGATGATTTATATTTATGCTCTTTTCCACACAGATAGCATTGGCATCTATATCTTTTATATACTTTTACGCAACCTTTGCGTTTACCAATACCAGGATTGGGGTTTCCCTCATAGTTCTCATCGATACACTCTAATATGATTAATGAGCCATGTATCATATTTGTATATTCTATATTATAGTTATCATCATATATTCTTTCGTACTTATGTTTGTTCTGATTAACAGTGCAATCGGGATGACCGCATGTCCTTTTTCTTTTATCTTTATACAATTGTAGTAACCCACTCGAAAGATAATGCATCTTACCACACTTGCATCTGCATTCATATCCATCTCGGCGCTTAAGATAGTGTATATTCGCACAAACCTCATCTAATAAATCGGTATATTCACCTGTCCCATCTGGTTTAATAGTACGCTTTCTATCCTCAAGTTCCTCAATCTCTTTTTGGATTTCATATTCAGTGCAGTCTCCGAAACATCTCACAATAGTCAGTGGACCAAATTTATCGCCAACGTTGTATCTCTGATTTTGTAACATTACTTATCCTTCCTTTATTTCACACAAGTTATTACAGTGTTATTTGCAAAACTCCCCGAAGCATGACCTCGGGGAGCAATTTAATTATCTTGCAGAGAAAGTATAAGTAGTAGTGAAGTGATATGTCTCCCCTGCCCTCAGCACACAGTCGGGGAATGTGGGCTGGTTGGGGGAATCGGGAGAGTACTGGCTCTCAAGGCACAGACCAGCGTACTTGTTATAGCTTGCGCCGTTCTTGCCAGCCTCGCCGTCAAGTCCGATACCGATATAGAACTGGATTGCAGGCTTGTCGGTGGTGACGGTCATCACTCTGCCTGTGGTAGGCTCGTACACCTCAGCTGCGGTGCGCATAACCTTAGGCTCGCCGAGAACGAAGTTGTGGTCGTAGCCGTTGGGGAGCTTGCCATTGTCCATGTCCTCGCCAACTCTCTTAGGCTCACGGAAATCAAACGCTGTGCCTGTAACATAAGCAAGCTTTCCTGTGGGGATGAGAAGTTCGTTTACGGGAGTGTACTTCTCGGAGTTTATCTGCACGATATGATCCTTGATGTCGCCATTTCCTGCGCCCTTCAGATTGAAATATGCGTGATTGGTGAGATTAAGAATAGTATCCGCATCGGAAACTGCAGTGTAGTCGATCTCCAGACCGTTGTTTGCGGTGAGTGTGTACTTAACAGCGATCTTCACTGTGCCGGGATAATTCTCCTCACCGTCGGGACTGATGTAGCCGAGAGTTACGGAAGGCTCGTCGCCGTCGCACAGAGCGTCCACTGTCCACACACGCTTGTTGTAGCCGAAGAAGCCGCCGTGCAGGTGGTTAACCTTGTTGTCGTTGGGAGCGATGTTGTACTCCTTGCCGTTGATGGAGAACTTCGCACCGCCGATGCGGTTTGCATAACGTCCAACCAGAGCGCCGTGAGAGCTGTTGCCCTCAACATAGCCCTCAAGAGTATCGTAGCCAAGCACAACGTCAGCCATATTACCGTTCTTATCAGGAACATCAAGACCAACCACTGCACCGCCAAAGTTGGTGATGCGTGCGGTCATGCCATTCTTGTTTGTGAGGGTCATCAGCCAGCACTTGTAGCCGCGGAAAGACCCGAATTCAGCCTTTGTTATCATTGTTTTTTCCTCCGAAAAAATTATTCTATCTCACACTGAGGGAGCAGTGCAATACACTTCTGCGGACACGCCGCCAGACACGCTCCGCAGCCGTTGCAGAGCATTCCGTCGATGACTGCGTGGTTGTTCTCCACCACGATAGCCGCCTTGGGACACTTCTTCTCGCAGATCTTGCAGCCGATACAGCCGTTCTTGCAGACCGCACGGGTGATCTTGCCCTTGTCGATACTGGAGCAGCGCACGCCGTACTTCTGATCCACGGGAATTATCTCGATAAGCTTGTTGGGACAAGCTTCAACGCACTTTCCGCAAGCGCCGCACTTGCTGGGGTTCACCACAGCAACGCCGTTTATGATAGAGATAGCGTCGTTGTCACAGACTGCGATACAATCGCCGAGACCGTCACAACCGCTGCGGCAGTTTTTCTTACCGTTGTAGAAACGCTCTGTAGCTGCACAGGTCTGTGTACCTGTGAAGATGTAGCGATCCTCTGTTGCGCCGATGCAGCCGTTGCAGCGCACGAATGCGACTCTGCGCATGGTCTCCAGAGCCTCGGTGCCCATGATCTCGGCAAGCTTCTTAGCCACCTCCGAGCCGCCGGGGTTGCAGAGATTCGTGGGCGCCTCGCCCTTTGCGATGGCATTCGCATAGCCCTCGCAGCCAGAGAAACCACAGGCACCGCAGTTAGCGCCGGGAAGGGTCTCTGTCAGCTGCGCAACAGTATCATCCGTGTGAACATACAGGAATTTCGAGCAAAGCACCAGCAGTCCGCCTGCTGCTGCACCTATCACCAAAAAGATGATAACGGGAAGTATGTAGGTCATAAATATCTCCATCACACACCTCCGAACAAGCCGTCAACCACTCCGCCGAAGCCGAGGAAGGACAGCGACACGATGGAAGCCGCCACCAGTGTGATCGGCATTCCCTGAAAAGCCTTGGGAACATCACAGCGCTCCAGTCGTCCACGCACGCCCGAGAATATCAGCATCGCCAGCATAAAGCCGAGGCCTGCGCCCAGTGCATTCACTATGGACTCAAGGAAGCTGTAGTCGCTCTCAATATTCAGCAGCGTTACACCGAGTACCGCACAGTTTGTTGTGATGAGCGGCAGATATACGCCCAGAGTCTTGTAAAGCGCAGGAACGTACTTCTTCAGCACCATCTCAACGATCTGCACGAACAGAGCGATGATAAGGATGAACAGGATAGTGTTCATGTATTCCAGTCCCATTGGTACGAGGAAGGAATGATAAAGCGGATATGTAACGGCGGTAGCTCCCACCATTACGGCAGTTACAGCACAACCCATACCGAGCGAGCTGCTTGCTTTCTTGGAAACTCCGAGGAACGGGCAGATACCCATGAACTTCGAAAGAACGAAGTTATCGGTCAGGATGCCTGTCAGGAGGATTATCATCATGCTTCTTGCAAGCTCCATTATTCATCCCCCTCCTTTGCTGCGGAGTTAGTGGCACAGCTTATGCAGCCCTCTCTGTTGGGGCATGCCGCACAGCCTGTAGCCTCGGGAGGCTTCTTGCCGGAGATCTTGTTGACCAGTGCGATAACGCAGCCCAGAACGAAAAATCCGCCTGCGGGCATTATCAACAGGGACATAGGCTCGATGAAAGAGGGAGCCAGAGGGATATCAAACCAAGTGCCGCAGCCGAATATCTCACGGATGGAGCCTACTGCCAGCATAGCCAGTGTAAAGCCAACGCCCATGCCTGCACCGTCGAACACGGATGCAAGAGGAGTGTTCTTGCTTGCGAACATCTCGGCACGGCCGAGGATGATGCAGTTTACAGTGATAAGCGGCAGGAAGATTCCCAATGCGTCATATATCGGCGACATAAAACGCTGCATGATAAAGCCGACGATGGTAACAAAGCCTGCGATAATAACGATATATGCAGGAAGTCTGACTTCCTTTGGGATAAAGTTCTTCAGCAGCGAGATAACGAGATTCGAGCAGATAAGCACGAAGGTCGCAGCAGCGCCCATGCCCACAGCGTTTGAAGCGGATACAGTTACCGCCAGTGTGGGACACATACCCAGCAGCGAAACAAGAGTGGGGTTTTCCTTAATAAGTCCCTTGAGGAACTCTTTTGTGTAACTCATCCTGCTTCACCTCCGTTCATGCGTGCGTATGCTTCAAGTGCGATATTGACAGCGCTCGCAACGCCCTTGGAAGAGAAGGTTGCGCCTGTGACCGCCTGCACCTCTCCGTCAGCGGAGGGAGCATTCTTAACTATAACCGCCTCACCCGAAATGCCCTTGAACTGCTCAAGGAAAGAAGGCTCTGCGGTCTTTGTACCAAGCTTGGGAGTCTCCTCGCCTGTGGACACGACGGAAACGCCTGCCACAGCGCCATCCTTGACGCCGACAAGGATGTCATAACCGTCCTTGTAGCCCTTTACGACCACCTCAAATGCGAGACTACCGTCAGACTTGCGGATGACCTTTTCGATGCGTTCAAGCTCGCTGTCCTCTTCGGTGAGAAGAAGCGGCTGCCATTCATCCATGGGAACTACCGAGTAATCCTCTGCCGTGCCGCCGTACACTGCGATAGCCGCAGCAGACTGCTTATCGGTAAGGATTCCCGAAGTATCAACATAGGTTATATTGTATGTAACGATGACCAGTGCGGAAACTATCGCCGCGATAGCCGCCAGCACAAGTATGGGTCTGAGTGCATTCATCATTTCTCAGCCCTCCTTGCTCCGAGAGGTCTCGGCATGGTTATCTTGTCGATATAGGGAGTGAGAATGTTCATCAGCAGTATCGAGTAGGACACGCCCTCTGGGAGAGAAGCAAACTCACGGATAAGGAATGTGAGCAGTCCGCAGCCGATGCCGAAGATGAGCTTTCCGTAATTGGTGAGCGGTGTGGTGGAGTAGTCCGTTGCCATGAAGATTGCGCCCAGCAGAAGTCCGCCAGAAAGCACCTGATAGATCATGTACTGAACATCTCCGCCGCCGTAGAAGAAAGCACAAATAGCCACAGTACCGATAAAAGAAAGCGGCGCCACTGGGGTGATTATCTTCCTTGCAACGAGGTAAATGCCACCGATGAGCAGTGCCAGAGCGCAGGTCTCACCCATGCATCCTGCACGCACGCCGAGGAACATATCCATAAGCGAGGGCAACTCCTCTGCGGAAGCCACCAGCGGTGTTGCGGATACAACAGCGTCCACGCCATCCTTATATGCAAACGGAGCGGTCCAGCTGCTCATATAGGATGTGAAGGACAGCATCAGCACGATACGTCCTGTGATGGCGGGGTTTGCAAAGTTCTGACCGATTCCGCCGAACAGCATCTTAACGATGAAGATGGCAACGAAGCAGCCGATGATCGCCATATATTCGGGGATATCCACAGGCAGGTTGAACGCCAGCAGCATACCCGTTACAACGGCAGAAAGGTCTGATATTGTACGCTCCTTTTTTGTGATGAAGCAGAACAGCCATTCAAACAGAACGCAGGCTGTGCAGCAGATCACTGTAAGAGTCAGCGCACGGATGCCAAAGAGTATCACTGCCGCAATAAATGCAGGCAGCAATGCAATAATTACATTCAGCATTACACGCTGAGTAGTCCAACTGCTCCTTATATGAGGAGACGGCTCAATTATAAGCTTCTTCAACGGTAACACCTCACTTCTTTTCCTTTGCCTGCTGCTGACGTAAATAGTCCTTTGCAAGCTGATTTTTTTCTGCCAGCGAACGCTTCGCAGGGCATACAAAGCTGCACGCGCCGCAGTTCATGCAGAGATTTATCTTCAGCTTTTCCAGCTGCTTTGCGTCCCTTGCGTCATAAGCGTGTTCAAGCTCTGTCGGCATGAGATTGAGCGGACAGGCTCTTATGCATCTTCCGCAGCGTATGCAGGGAGATTCCTTATATACGGGAGAATCCGCAAAGAGCAGCACTGCGTTGCTTGTCTTTCCTACAGGAGTATCGGGATCGAATGCACATGCGCCCATCATCGGGCCGCCCATGATAACTCTGTCGGGATCCTTGCGGGTGCCTGCGTCACGAAGTATCTCATGCAGCTGAGTGCCAACAGCAATAAACATATTTGCAGGAGAATTCACCACGTTACCGTCGATAGTAACTCTGCGTTTCACAAGCGGCATACCCGTTCTGCAGTAATTATAAATGAAGCCGGTAGTGGAAACATTCATGACCATGCAGCCAACATCAGAGGGGAGCTTTCCCTCCTTGATGACACGGCCTGTCAGCGAATATACCAGCACCTTTTCAGCACCCTGAGGGTACGCAGACTTCAGTGTTACAACCTTGATGGCAGGCATGGGAGCAGTCATCTTGCGAAGCTTTTCGATAGCCTCAGGCTTGTCTGCCTCGATACCGATAATGCATCTGGGGATCTCCAGATGCTTCATGATGAGCTTGATACCACCAAGCACTGCGTCGGTATTTTCCATAAGCTCACGATAGTCAGATGTTATGTACGGCTCACACTCTGCACCATTCAGAAGCAGAGTATCGATATGCACCTTTTCAGGATCGAAAGCAAGCTTGACATGGGTGGGGAATCCCGCACCACCG
This sequence comes from Oscillospiraceae bacterium, assembly GCA_045531575.1. Lineage (GTDB taxonomy): Bacteria > Bacillota > Clostridia > Oscillospirales > Ruminococcaceae > CAG-115. The sequence continues at coordinate 9,310 of JAZSEG010000121.1, forward strand.
AGTCCGACTGCACCGCTCTCACGCACAGCCTTGATGAAATCCTCACGAGTCTCAATTACAGGCTGCTTGATATCAGCACAAAGCTGCATCCTGTTATCACTCTGGATTACTACTGTCTTGCAGAGTCTACCGTTAAGTGCTACGACTTCCTTTATCTCTTTGACCTCGCCGCTTACGCTTGAATGGATCGGCGCTGCCATAAAAGCATCAGTATCACCGATCTTCTGACCCACGGTAACATAATCGCCGACCTTCACCAGCGGCTCACACGGAGCGCCAATATGCTGAGACATACTGATAGACACAACAGATGGCGGCTTAAGCCTGCGTGTTACCTGGTCCTCCGAGCTGCTGAAGTGCGGCAGTTTTATTGAATGTAGACCGAACAAATCTATTTCACTCCTTTGGAATATTTGTTATCATAACAAGATGTTCCCTACTAGGCATAGTAAGGCAATATTATATTAAAATTATACAACAAATCAACCAAAAAATCAATACTTTTTTGCAATTGTTACAAAACTAACAAAGTATATTATTAATTCTAGACACATATATAGAATATATAGCATACAGGAGGCAGATATGAACAGATTCAAAACATTTTTTCAGGGTTTTGTTATAGGTGCAGGCATGAGTGTTCCGGGATTAAGCGGTGGAACGTTGGCGATCCTACTCGGAATATATAACAAATTGATATATTCAGTCGCCAATATACTTTCAGACATTAAAAATTCACTGCTTTTTCTATCATTATTCACCATCGGTGGTGTATTGGGTTTTATTACTGCTGCAAAGATCGTTACACTGTTGCTTTCGACAACAGCAGAAGTGCCGCTCCGTTATGCGTTTCTGGGTGCCGCTGCAGCTGCTATGCTACCTGTACTGAAAAAATCAAATGCACTGCCGCTGAAGCTTAGCAAACTTCTTCTGATAGTGGCAGGTATAGTTGCTGCTTGTATGATCTCGCTCATTCCACCCGTTTCTTTAGGCGAGAACACCGCTGACAGCATAGCGTTGCAGCTGGTAAGTGGATTTGTTCTGGCTGTAGCTCTGGTGCTGCCGGGTATCAGCGGCTCACAGATGCTGGTTACACTTGGTTTATACGAGCAGGTAATGATATCGATATCTGAGCTTAATATTCTGAAACTTATCCCACTGGCAGCTGGATGCGCAGCAGGTACATTGCTTACAGCTAAGCTTTTAGCCAGAATGCTTGATAATACTGAAGCTACCTACCTTGTGATCATCGGATTTATGTTATTTTCGATGCAAGAGCTTATTCCAAGTTCATCAAACTACACCGAGCTGCTTATCGGTGTCTTATGTGCAATTATTGGATTCATCCTCACATCTCTCTGTCTCTCCAAAGAAATACACAAAACAGAATCCTCTATATTGTGAAATATCACGGTTGACAAACACTATATATTGTGCTAAAATAATATCACAACCACAACAGCTACTTTACGAGGTGATATTATGATCGATATTAATGTAACCAACGGAACTCTTTCTCAGTACGAGATTGACTATTATGTTGAACAGGCACAGAAAAAGTATCCTGACAAAGTGATCACTGCCATCGATTTTGAGGTTGACGGTGAATACGTCAACTGCGCATATCACTTTGAGACCGAGCCTTTCCAGCGCATACGCAGGATAACAGGTTATCTGGTAGGAACTCTTGATCGCTTCAACAACGCCAAGCGCAGCGAGGAAGCTGACAGAGTAAAGCATCATGTATAATCAAAAAGCACGTTACATATGTAGCGTGCTTTTTAATGCAAACAAAAAACCTCCCGAAGTACGGGAGGTTTGATTTTGGAATTAACCCTTTACTGCACCGAGTGTTACACCACCAACGATGTACTTGGAGAGCAGGAAGTATACAATCATGATGGGCAGGATGGATACTGTGATAACCATGTATACATGACCCATGTTGATAGATGCCCAGTCCTTACAACGCCAAGCGTAAACCATGATAGGAAGTGTTCTCATGTTTCTGGAGAGCAGCAGGTTAGGTGTGAAGTAGTTGTTCCAGGAAGATACGAATGTGAAGATCGCCTGAACAGCCATAGCGGGCTTCAGAATGGGGAGAATGATAGAGTTGAATGTTCTGAACTCATTCGCACCATCGATACGAGCTGCCTCTACGATGTCGATAGGAAGCGAGCTGTCCATGTACTGCTTCATGAAGAAGAATACTGTAGGAGAAGCGATCGCAGGGATGATCAGAGGGATGAAGTTGTTTGTCATCTTCCAATCAACCATCATCTGGAAGAAACCGAGAGCGGTAACCTGTGTGGGGATTGTCATGACCATCAGGATGAAGTTAAAAGCAAACTTTCTGCCCTTAAAGTCATAAACGTGCAGACCGTAAGCGGTCATAGCGGAGAAATAAACAGAACAGAACACTGTACCGAAAGATACGATGATACTATTTATCAGACCGCGCCACAGAGGAATGTTTACATCAGAGAAAACAGCAACAAGGTTTTCAATGAAGTAGATGCCGGGGAAAAGCACGAAGCCCTTCTGATTGATATCAGAGTGAGTACGTGTACAGTTGATCAGCATTACATAGAAGAAGAACAGGCAGAGGATGCACATGAAAGTGAGCACGATATAAGCAACAGTTCTTCTGAAGTTCAGCCAGAATTTACGTTCGTTATGAACTACATCATATTTATTAGCCATTGCTTACACTCCCTTCTTCTGCTTCTTTTTCTTTGTGTTAAAGGACTTAGCACCGCCAAGTGTTCTGTCAGTAAAGAAATAGTAAACCATAAGGCTGAGTGCAGCACATACGATAAACAGGATAACAGAGATAGCACCTGCACGACCATAGTTCTGAGAAACAGAGATGTTCTCATTGAGGTACATGATAAGTGTCTTAGTTGTGAGGTTAGGTCCGCCGCTGCCTCTTGTAAGAACCTGAGGAACGTCGAACATCTGCAGACCACCTACGAGAGATGTGATGAACACATAAACCATGATAGGACGGATCAGCGGAATTGTGATCTTCCAGAAGATCTGATTAGGAGTACATCCATCGATATCAGCAGCCTCTACCAGAGATTCGTCAACACCCATCATAGCAGCCATCAACAGGATGGTTGTATTACCGAACCACATCATGAAGTTCATCAGTGCAACCAGTCCGCGTGCAGACCAAGTATTAGAGAGGAAGTCAAACTTCTCGGTAGTAATGCCAAGACCCATAAGGATAGAGTTACCTAAGCTTGTTTCTGTGTTAGCAAACAGGGAGAAAATCAGCATTGCAAAAGCCGAAGCCATGATAAGGTTAGGCATATAGATGATGGACTTGAAGATGCTTGTGCATTTCAGATCCAGACGCTTATTAGTAAACCAATAAGCGAAGAGCAGAGATACAACGAGCTGAGGAATAAAGCCCATTACCCACATTACGATTGTGTTATGTACAAGTGTCATTACAGGAGTACCCTGGGCACCTGTAATAAAGTCTACATAGTTCTGCAGACCGATGAAGTTAGGACCAATCTCATTCAGACCATCCCAATAGTTCTCAAAGAAGCTCTTATAAATTGTCATAATAAGAGGCCACAGAGAGAAAATCGCATACGTAATAAAGAAAGGAGCGATGAAGAAATAGCCCCACTTTGCGTAACTGATCGACTTGCGCTTCACAGAAGAATCACCATCACTTTCATAGAATTTGTGCCAACTCAACATCCATAGCAGTCAAACGCACAACTGCTATTTAGGTATGTTAATACCGATTTACAATGATAAAAAATGTAAAATGGCATTAACATACCGGACTGCGGCTTTTACACCGCAGTCCGAAGATGTTAAGTCAGACTAAAATTGCTCTATTCCTGAATTAGTTAGCAGGCTTTGTCAGAGCAGGATACTTTGTGGTAGCAGCTGTGTAGAAGTTCTCAAGAGCTGTATCATAATCAGCGTTGCCATCGAAGTAATCCTTGAATGCAGCCTGGAAGGACTCGTTCAGACCCTGGTCATAAGCAGAGATGTTGGACATGACGATCTTCTTAGCATTCTCTGTGAAGAGAGCGATGTGGTTCTGACCGCCGAGGAAGTCGGACTTGAAGTCAGAAGCAGCGATCTCTTCCATAGCTGCCATGTTGTTGGTGTAATCCTGAGTATCCTCAGTGATAGCCTTCA
>JAZSEG010000152.1:0-34089 GCA_045531575.1 Oscillospiraceae bacterium
TTTTGAGAGTTTTCTCTCATATAGTCGGTGCCGATGGCGGTGAGGGTCCACCTGTTCCCATTCCGAACACAGTAGTTAAGCTCACTTGCGTCGACAATACTTGGCGGGCAACTGCCCGGGAAGATAGATAGGCGCCGACACATATGCACCTTTAGCTCAGTTGGTAGAGCAACTGACTCTTAATCAGTGGGTCCTGGGTTCGAGTCCCTGAAGGTGTACCAAAATAGACTAAGGAATAGAAACTCTATTCCTTAGTCTTATATGTGGCTCGTTGGTCAAGCGGTTAAGACACCGGCCTCTCACGCCGGTAACGGGGGTTCGATTCCCCCACGAGTCACCATTTTTTTTACCCTTTGTGCGCTATATTAAAACTCGCGCCAATAGCTCAGTTGGTTAGAGCAACCGGCTCATAACCGGTCGGTCCGGGGTTCGAGTCCCTGTTGGCGCACCACCAATAGGGGTATAGTTCAGTTGGTAGAACAACGGTCTCCAAAACCGTGTGTCGTGGGTTCAAGTCCTACTGCCCCTGCCATAGTCTAAAACCGCATTCCTAAACGGATTGCGGTCTTTTTCTATTTGTGGGAAAACTATGCACAATGCACGATTTGTTCACAGTTTGTTCACACCAGTATGTATTATCGCTGTAAATGCTATCAAACAGAACGGCACTCCACATGAAAAGGAGTGCCGCTTTTTTGTTTATTCAGCCTTTGGAAATGCTTGTGATTTTGTGTTCGGGCCGGTAGTCAGAATGATATCTAATGCCTCAGCAGCTGCTTCATCAGCAGATTGGATAGCATGAGTGTATATATTTCCAGTTGTAGAAACATTCGAATGTCCTAAACGTTTAGATACCGTTTTGATTGGTGTGCCGTTAGCTATCATCAAAGTAGCGTTGGTATGTCTCAGACTGTGTATCGAGCAGCTAGGGAGATTGTGGCGCTGGATGAAATGATGAAACCAAGCTGTTATTGTATCGGGGTTGATCGGTGTTCCGTCCCATGTGGTAAATAGTCGATTGGTATCATGCCAAGAAGAGCCAAGCTCCCGTTTGCGTTCGTCTTGCCATGCCTTGTAATCCTTTAGTAATCGCACGGCGCTTGCTGAGATCCTGATCACTCGCTTTGACATTTCGTTTTTGGGTTCATCCTCAAATACTCCCTTATCAGGGATATAAAGGGAGCTGCGCTGTATATGCATGCATTCGGTTATAAAGTTGATATCTCGCCACTCTAAGCCGCACAGTTCACCTCGCCTGATGCCTGTGAATAACAATAGCTGAACTATTACGCTGTACTGGTATGGCTCGTTCTGTACAGCCTCTAGAAGCTTCTTAGCCTGTATATCATCGAGATATCGAGCTTCTTTGCGTTTAGCTTTTGGCGGCTCGGTACGCTGACAGGGATTTGAATATAGCAGCTGCCATTGCACAGCCTTTGTCAATATAGTCGATAAAAGCCTATGGTAGTGTAATATTGTAGTATCGGACAGGGTTTTATCATCGTTGGCAATGAACAGATCTAGAACATCATATCCTAAATAAGCGGCAATCTTTTCAGCATTTTCTTGGCGGATATTATTGCCGTTCATTGCACTGCGCACAGTGCTTGCCGCCACGCCTGCACCCCTTCCCAAGCTTTCCTTTGATAGCTTCAGATCTTCAATGATCTTGTTAAGCTCAGGCGTGGGGGTGTATTTAATGTCCTCTCTGATGCCGCTTTCACGCAGATTATCATAAAACGTGTAAAGGTGATGCGGCTGAATCTCACCGAGCTTCATATTACCGAAAAAGGCGTTGATTCGCTTCAGCAGTCCTTTGTATCGTGACAGCGTTGTTGCTTTTAGCTGTGTTTCTGCGTGATCGCTCATCCATAGATCAACGAAAGCGGCAAAGCGGATGTTATTATCAAGTATTCGCCCGGTGCGGCATTGCTCCTCAAACAGTACAGCTTGCCGCTGAGCTTCCTTTTCTGCCTGCTTTGGTGTGAGGTTCGGCGGCGGTGTCCATGTCAGGCTTTTCATTATTCGCTTGCCTGTGCCATCAAAGCCGCATGATACACGGAATAGGTATGTGCTGCCACGCTTTGTTACGCTTGCCATTTAATCACCACTTTCCTTGCTCAACCATTCCTTAAATGTTTTTTGAAATGCTGTTTCTGCAGCTGAACATACTAATCCTTGAAGTTTCGTGCAGTGATACTCGACAGTCTCATCGTGAGATAGCAAAATAAATCCGTTTTTTGTGGCTAAATCATATAATTTATCATACTGCATGTCTGAAAGTTGTGCAGAACTATTTGGAACAAGTATATCTAAAACACTACCAGTTTTTGCTATGAAATATCTTTTCTCGCATAATTCATATGCAAATTCTGAAATAAGATTGCCGAAGGGGATGAAATCTGTGTGCCGCTTAGCTAACATAAGTAAATCAATACATTGCTCTGGAAGCCCTGTTAGCTCGCTTGCAGCGCGTTTATTTGTATCTAGTGATCGGACATTGGTGCGGCCTAGCAAATAATCTGTTGATACCTTAAAATAATCAGCAATCTTCTGGAAATCAAGAATATCGGGCACAGTATTTCCATCTTTCCATTGTCCTACCGCCTGACGAGATACACCTACAGCAGCGGCAAGAGTGGGCTGTGTTGTGTTTGTTTCGGTGAGCAGCTCTCGTAATCTCGTAGCAAAAGGGCTGTCAAATCCGATTTCTTTCTTTTTTCTGCCTTTATTATTTTCCATATCGTACAATTCTCCTTTGAGTTACCTTAATTGGCTTTTTGCATTTTGGGGTAATTTTATATTGACATTCTTTTTCTTTTGTGCTATAATTCAATTATAGCCAACAAAAGCAACTTTGTCAAGAGAAAAGAAAAAGAAATTTACAAAGGAGGTGTTATTATGGCAAAAAGAACTGATATCAGTATGCTTCCAGCTGAGGAAAGAGCAGCAATTGAAGCGCGCCGAGAATATCAGCGCCAGTGGCGTGCGGCTAATCGTGACCGTGTTCGCATACATAACCAGCGTTATTGGAGCAAGAAAGCCAAAGAGCTTATAAGCAAGAATGAAACAACAGCATAAAAAAAGAGCCGCCTGACGTGCGCCAACACGCCAAGCGGCAAGAGCAATCCCACCATCCAACAACCACATTGAAAGTATGAAAAGCTCCGCATATATTATACCACATTTGCGGCGGCTTTTCAACAGATAGGAGAAAAATATGTATTCTAACGATTTTCCCACCACTGAAAACCGCCGCTTTACTGCGCCCGAATTTAAGCCGCCACGTATGGAGAACATGGAGAAAACTGCTGAGCTTTTCGGCGTTACTTATTATTTTGTTCGGAAAATGGCTCTTCAGGGCAAGATCAATGCCGTTCGTGTTTCGGGCAAAGTGCTTGTAAACTGTGATAAATTCGCCGAATTTCTCAACACTGCTACGCTGCCTGCACTGGATGAGCAGCCTGCTACATCTAAGGGCATTCGTGAACTGCCAAGCATCACTAGGAATAATCGCTCTAGATTGGGGGCGTAATATGATGCCGATACGTGTAAATGACTATTCAGATGCTTGTTACGCTTGGGCGGATGATCTATACGCCATGCTTGAAGCAGGCGCAGAGGTGGAAACCAATTGCAAGGATCTCGCACAGGGGATGGCTGAACTGTTCCCCAACTCCGTAATACACTATAAACCCAAAGGACCGAAACGTAAGCGCAAGAAGCGCAAAAAGAGACGTAAATAATCGCTGTTGAGCGGCAAGGCTGTAAATGCTTTGCCGCTGCTTTGTAAGCAGTTATATGGTTTTGAAAAATGCGTGGTAGTCCACGCTTGACGGGCTTGTAATGAGTATTAATAATTCGACCAAAAAGGTGTAATATATGCATAGAATAAGAGAAAAGAAATGCGAATGCAGAAACGGCTATACAGAGGTAGGAATATATCATCACAGCGGAGACAATCTGCACAATCTTCCAAGAGCCGAAAGGGAAAAGATCACTATTCCCAAACAAAAGAAGCTCAATGATGAAAACAGCCGCCGTGCTATGCGACTGATGATACATAATAATTTCGATAAAGGGGATTACTGGATATCTCCGACCTATAACAATGAATCATTACCAGGTGATAATAAAGCGGCAACAGAGGAGCTTCGCCGCTATATTCGCAGGCTCAGAGCCTTATATAAGAAGAACGGCTATGAGCTTAAATATCTGTATGTGACAGAGAACGGCGGTAAAAACGGACGTGTACATCATCATATCCTGGTCAATAATGTAGGAATATCCCGTGATATGATCGAAGATCTATGGGAGCATGGCCGCTCTAACATCAAGAGGCTGCAGCCTGACAATGACGGTACGTTCAACGAGCTTGTCAATTATATGCATAAAGGCTCAGAGAGTGCCGAAAAGCATTCCCGTGTATGGAACTGCTCCCGAAATCTGCGCCGCCCGATCGAGCGCACCAGTGATAACGCTATATGCGGCAAACAGCTCAACAGGCTGATAGAAGCCAAGCGCAATGACGAGCTTAAAATAGCAGTAGAGCGATTATACAAGGGCTATACAGTGATAGAGGCTTATGTATCAATAAACGAGGTCACAGGCTTGCCATACGCTCATTTGAAGCTTATGAGAAAGGCGGATAATGGGCGGCTGAGCGGAAACTATAACAATGCCATACCATTACAGCGAAAACAGGGCGCATAACCGTGTTTTGCAATCGAGTGCAAATATAGGCTTGCCGCTGCAGGCGTATTATAAATATAACTTGTTATGCTTATAAAATCATAAGCACTATCGGGAGATTTGGGAGTCCCTAAAGAGGTTATTTACCCATTTTACACACCTTAAAAAGAATGATATTCTTCATTTTCTGAGTCCCTAAAAAGAGATATCGGCACTTTCGGCAGCCCTAAAAAGGAGATTTAGAGATTTTAGAGGCCTTAAAAAGGAATGTATCACCCGATTTGTAATGCCTAAAAAAGGGGGTACTGTCAGATTTGTCAGTCCCTAAAAAGGAGCTATCCGTACAAATCGGACACCCTAAAAGGGGGTGATTATAAAAAATCTCTCTTGAATAGCCGCTGAAAATCACCTGTAATAGCGGCAAGGACTGAGGGGGGTAAAAGAGATGTCTGCGTATATCGCAAAGGTGGCTTGTAGACTCTCACAGGCATGCAAAAAGCGGAGCTGTTACACTCCGCTTGCTGTATTGTCATGCTGAAGGCTTTCGATCTGCATCATCAGCAGTACGAGCGGCTTTTTCTGTACCGCTTGCCGCTGACTGTATTGCAGCTATATTTTCGCTTTGCCGTTCAGCGGCAAGGCTGTTTGCTATGCGTGTAAGGTATTCAAGTTCGGTCATAGTAGTGTCCTTTCTGTGATGTTAATAGAAAAAAGGTACTTCCCAGAGCTTTATCATGTGCGGGTCTGGGAGCGCAGTCTTTGCCTCAATATAACCAAAAATAAATTTGGCGTTTCGGTACGCATTTTTGTAAAAAGCGCATGGCTAAGCCATATTTTTAGAAAAAAAGCGAAATCAATCATGCTACGGACTTCGATTTTCTCTTTTTGGCTCTTTCTTCACGCTTGCCTATGATGTAACCGTAATTGAAGATATCCATCATAATATAATCGATTGGACTTTCGTTTAATCTGCGCCATTTTATCAGCGGCATGGCATATTCCCAATATAATGATAGAGTTTGATGATTGAGTATCTTTCGGATAGCAGATGTGACGGAGTCCAATTCCGCTATAAGCTCTCGGCGTTCTTTTATCTGTGCTTTGAGCTGCTCAAGCAATTCGGTGTCTGATGGCACTTTCCTGCGCTCCTCAATGCAGTGAATGTAGTAATATGAGATGATTATGCAGTAAACGCCCGGGATCTCCTGTGAATCCATTACAGCACGGGTAAATATTTCAACCCACTCTTTAAGTGTACAATTATAAGTCGTATTCTTGATATGGCGTTCAGCAAAGTAATAGAACGCTCTTGCTGCATATTCAAAAGCAGAATACACGGAATAATTATCCGATTTTATCACTTTCTTAGCCTCTTCAAGTGTGTTTGCAATAACCTCTTTGGTAGTAAGCGCTTGCACTTCCATGAAATAATTCTCCTTTACATCTTGACATTCAGCGGCAAGCGTGGTACAATATCCTTGCTTAGAGGTGGTGTATCACGCACCGCTGTTCCATTAGCCTTTACAGTTCGTAGCTGTAAGGGCTTTTGCTTTATACTGATAATTCTACATTCAGACCGTAAGTAAGGCGATAATCTGCGCCGCCAGTGATGGCTTTGAACGTGCTGTGGATCTCCTTGCCCTTATCCAGCAGGGGAGCAATAGCAGCGGCAAGCTGTCTGTTCAGATAGCCCATAACCGCCGAGCCTTTCCCTCTGACCGCCGCCACAATCTGAACGGCGTTGCTATCGTAGGTGTTGCCGCTCTCACGCTGAAGCTGTATGGTGATATCTTCGGGCGAGTACCGGGAGAGCCTTGCAAGCAGCTTCTGTCTGTTGCCATGTGTAACACCTGCAGTCTTGGTCTCAATCCTGCGGAGCTTGACCGTGAGCCACGCTCTTACCATTGCCGCTGATCTGCTCATGCCCTGCTTTACAAGGTGGTTAGCGATCGTCATAACTTTTGATTTCATGCTTTGTAGTTCCTTTCGGTTTATTTGGTTGAGGTGTTTGCCTCTGACCTTGATATTATTATATCACTAACTCTAGAGATATTCAATAGGCAAACATCACAATATTTAGTGATATTTCTTGTCAATTTTGTCACTTGTAATAGTGATATATGTGTGATATAATATAATTACAGAAATATAATACCGATAGGGGTTGATGAATTGCCGATCATATATAATAAACTGCTTTCGCTAATGCAGGAAAAGGGTTTGACCTCATATAAGATTAAGCAGGAAAATATCATAGGGCAGGCTACATTGAAAAAAATCAAAGAGGGCGGCGATATTGACACCCGTACAATCGCAAAGCTCTGCAAGGCGCTAGAATGCCAGCCAGGCGATATAATGGAATATGTAGAGGAGTGATACCCAGTGACCGAGTTGACAGCGGAGCAAATCCGAGAATTGGCAACAGACCTCAAAAACGTAAACCTGACTCTGCATGTGCTTGAGCGTTTCAGAGAAAGGGGTATACAGATACCTGATATTCAAAACGTGCTGCTGTACGGTGAGATCATCGAGCAATATCCGAATGATTATCCATTCCCGAGCTGTCTTGAACTGGGTGCATCTATTGCAGGTACAGCTTTGCATGTATGCTGCGGAGTTGGAGATAATAAAATATGGATAATCACTGCGTACTATCCCGATAATAGCAGATGGGAGAACGATATGAAAACAAGAAAGGCGGTTGATTAATATGACATGCTTCTTTTGCAAAGGAACAATGGAAGAAAGCACGACCATCCACACTGTAGAGCTTAAAAACTGCATTGTGGTAATCAAAAATGTACCTTGCCAGAAGTGCAGCCAGTGCGGCGAGGTGGTAATCAATGCAGAGGTTGCCGCTCGTATTGAGCAGATTGTGGCAGGCTTTGAAAAGGCACTGACAGAGATCGCTGTTGTGAACTACTCAGCGGCATAACGCACAGAAACGCTCACAATGCCCTATAAGCTGTTTTAGCATTTGGGCGGTTGTCTATCCACAAATGCCACAAAAACGCAATACAGCACATTTTCAGCAACATTAGAATGTGATACAAATAAAGCGGCAAGCCGCTCCGTTTGTGGAGATAGCTTGCCGCTTTCTGCTTATTCTTGCTTTATGCCGCATATCCTCATTAGTTCGCTGCGATTGATACGCCAGAATCGCCCTACTCGGAAAGCCTTGATCTCACCCGATTTGCAAAACCTAGCCACCGTATCGGGGTGCAGACCAAGAAGCAGCCCAGCGAGTGCAGGGTCAACCACAACGGGAATTTCGTTCCAATTGTAAATGTGTTTTGGTTTCATAGAAACACTCCTTCGATATTAGATTATACTATAACAGGCTTTATCTGAATTATAGTATCAAATATCTGTCATTTCTGACACCTTAAAAGAGGCTATTGCGAGATTTGCGAGGCCCTAAAAAGGAATATCCACAGATTTCACAGTCCCTAAAAAGAGTATTCCGACATTCCCGACACCCTAAAAAGGATATATTAGCGGCAAGCCGCTCTGTTTGTGGAGATAGCTTGCCGCTTTCTGCTTATTCCTTGATTTCGCCGCTGTGGTCTGTCACCAGCCATGACAGCGGGACTTTCAGAGCCTGCGCAGCTAATGCGAGCTGTTCCAGCGTCCATGTGCGTGGCTAGCGCTTTTTCTCTTTGAACGTGCTTTCGTTCATTCCGATCCTTTTGGCAACATCTTTGCCTGTGTTTACCCCGAACAGGGTGCAGGCCCGGCTTTCAATGTTGCGTTGGACTATTTCAGCTGCGGCCGAGACGGGTGAGGGCTTGAGCTTTGGCATAAGATACCTCCTTTCGCTTTGAGATATCTTATAATATCATTTTATCAGCTGAAAACCATATTTTTGTGCGCTTTTTATGTGTTTTTGGCGTGAAATCGTGTGTTTTTTGCCTGTTTTCGAGCATTTCTGTATAGCAAACCGTGAGCTATGATTTCAAGAGCGTTTTGCAATCAATTGCAACGCTGTTCTAATGGCTTATGTCATTTATCAGAGCGGCAAGAGTGGCTTTATATCCCCCTACCCCTAGGCACTCGCAAAAACTGTGTTTTTGACATCGTACACCCACCAAAATACACAAAATATTCCCGAAATGGATAATCTGAAGTAGAGGGCTGCATAAAAAGACGGTCAATATTTGCTGTATATCAGATTGAGCAAAGCCGCATCCTCTACCGATGAACTGCGGGATGAGGCAAACGCCTCAATGCCTTTATGATAACCATAGGTATATAAGCCTCGTCTTGGTGCATATTCATCACCATATACCCTGCGGAGCTGCACACCGATCTTGCCGCTGCGGAAATGTCGCAAGGCCTTGCCCTCAAGCTTGCGCACTATCGCAGGGGTAAGCTTCAGACGTTCAGCAGTTTGAGCGAGCTTGCACCCATCAAAATATATTGCCTGTATTACTTGCCGCTGATCTTCGGGGAGCGTTTCAATTGCATTATAGAGTGTGCTATAATAAGCGTTGTTCTCGATATCTTCGAATGCTTGTGCTGCTGTATCGTCCGCCATGGTGTCGGCTAGTGTAAGCTCGGCGCCGTCCTTATCTGTTCCGATAGGCTGTTCAAGGCTCATTGTCGCAGCGTGATTAAGAGCATCATTCTTGCCGCTGTATAAGCCCCGTATTATGTGCTTTAAGGCATAATTAAGGTATGTGGTGAACTTATACCCTTTATCAGGATTGTACCACCTGACAGCGGCAAGCATGGCAGAATAGCATTCCTGCTTGATGTCTTGCACTTCATAGCCATAGCGGCACAGTGTATCGGAAAAGGCATAGTAATACCGTTCCGCCTTGATAAAAAGCAAGGTCTGTACTTTCTCCCACAGCACCGGGAGCAGTTCGTCATTATCGCCCTGTTGGATAAACTCTGCAAGCACCTCATTTGTCATTGACAGCAAGCCCCTTTCGATATATAATTAAAGCAATAGGGTTGCTCTGTGGGGCTGTCATGGCTTTGCAGGGCTTTTTTTATCTCTCTGAATATATTATATTACATTTATTGCACTGTTTCAAGCACGCTGTTTCTGTTATCTGTTGTTAACGTCAAGGAGCAAAATCCAGTGTGAACTTGTTCACAGTTTGTTCACACAAGAATGAAAAAACACCGCAAAAATTCGAAAAGTTTTGCAAACGCACAGTTGTAGAATGGCTATATTAAAGCAATTTCGGCATAATTCTAAATAGCATGAAAAATGACGGTTACGCACTCCAAAACCGTGTGTCGTGGGTTCAAGTCCTACTGCCCCTGCCATTTAAGCTCGTATATATTACGAGCTTTTTTGTTTATATCGCTCATTAAAAATGTCGAAACGCTTGCAGAATACGCAAGCGTTTTTCTTTTTGGTTCGATAATGATACAATATTTTGCATAAAAACGGATAATTGTTCTGAAAATGGGATATATATTGCGCTATAATATAGTTGATAAAACGATACAAACAAACAATACGGTGTAATGATGCGCACAAACCGCATCAGGATCTCGAATTCCGCAAGCAGTGGGGCAAATATCTCGACAGATAACACCGCATTGTAATGAAGCACAAAGGGGGTTAATTTATATGGGTTACTTTGACTGGAACAGCAACGGCAGGCTTGACTGTATTGATATAGCCGATGAATTAAGGTTGCTGGAGGAAATACAAAAGCAGGAGGGTTCTTACTCTGAAGGCAGCACCTTTTATAATCTGATAGCAGCATCTACAGTTATAGGTGTGTTTTTATCTATAGTTAGCTTTCTAGGCTAACGGAGGCGGAATGTTGATTTTACTGATGATATTATTATCACCGTTTATAATTCTTACAATAGCGGCAGGCTAGGCAAATAAATGAAAGCACCCCCATTTGGAGGTGCTTACTCAATCAAGATAAGAGATATTTCGCAATCACAGTGCGTATTTCAGGATAAGGAATGTAACGATCAATATCCTCCTGTGTGGTTATTGCATAGTCGTATAGCTCATTCCTGCTTACAAACACTTCGTTGGTGCAGCTTATCAGCTGTCCGTTGTTAAATCGCATTACGATCGTGCTTGCAGGCTCAACCAGTGCAATTTTGATGTATATCTTGTGATTCTGCTCTTCCTCATCGTATTCGTAGTCGACACGTCCAGCAGGAATCAGGATGCCATTGTCGCCAATTGTCATAGTTGCATTGTAGTAAAGATAATTTCCTATAGACTGCGCAAATCTATGCATATTGTTTTCGGGGTTGTTGATCGTATCAAGGTAAGATGGTTTGCAAAATTCAAATAAAGTATGTGCAGTTCCCTCCCTGTCAGCTTTAAAGAGAGCGTTGAAGGTATCGGCGATGAGGTTGTCATCGCTGATACCATGTTTGTTGCGCATGTGTTTTGTTGTATCGATAGCTTCCTTGATATCAGCAACTGTGATTATGTCGCTCATGTCAGTGCGATTACCTATGAATTGATTTGCCTCGTCACGGAAGTGATAGAGTGTTGCGCCAGAGATAGATCTGAGATCGTTGAAAGAGATAATGTCTGTGACGTTCTCGGGGTAGTCGGCTCGGTCAGCAAGGACAGAGCGTATACGAGCATAGAAACCTCCGGAAAGCACTGCAAAATGACGTATGTATTCTTCCTTGCTTTCGAACAAGGATACTACTCTGAAATTTTCGGTGCGCCAGCTGTTGGGCATGGCAACGTTAAGTGTGGAATACTGCACAAAGTCAAATGCGTTTCTCCATTCCTCTATGAATTTGTCGTAGTCGCATATATCGGTTGCAAGAACACGCTCCTCGTCGCTTAGTGTATGATTCATAACGGCGGAAATAAAGGCAGGATTCGAGGTCTTTCTGGAAAGGTATTCGTAATCGTTAAGCAGTTGGCGAACGGTGCGCTTGTCATTGGGTCCGCCGCACGCTTTTTCGCGGATCATTCCTGCAGGAACATGCCATACGCCCGTGTGCTTATCCGAGGCTTTATCGGATAAGCGTGTATATGTAGTGTCAGTGAACAGCTTGCCAATGCTGCGGCAGGCTATGTTTTCTGCTGAGCCTAAGGCTATCTCGAACGGATAGTGGCGGGAGTGTTCCTGATCCACGAAAAGGCAGAGCTTGAGCTTTGAGAGAATGAAATCTTCAGTTGTGTCATTTCGTCTGAAGGCAAGCTCGGCGCCGACAGCGGTGATCTCTGTCTCATTATAGTAAAGAGCGGAGTTTTCGTATCTTGCACGGTTGTTTTCGTTTGCATTGATAAACTGCATTACGGCGGCTTTAATTCGGTTATCGAATCTGATATCTCCTTTTACCAGTTTGTTTGTGTAGCTGCTCTCCCTGAAATCTTCGGCTTTATAGACTTTTTCCAGCATAGATATCAGGCGTGCTGAGCCGTTGAAGAATTCTCCGCATACAGGGTGCTTACGGGCAAAGTCCGCAGGGGACATGGAGCAGAGATCATTTATCATCTCCACCAGTATCCTGCCCTCCTGAATGGCATCGATATTTCCCTCAAGTGGACAACCCATAGCGCTTAATACACTAGTTTGCTTAGCAGTCTGATAGTTACAGTAGACACTGCCATCGATGACCAGTACAGGCAGCTCAGGCTTAGGATCGAGATGCTTGATATTGTGCTCTCCGCCCTCCATGATGTCTTCTATCGCCAGTTCTTCTAATTTGGGTATCATATATCGGTTTATTGTCTGCTCTGCAGCTTCAAGATTAGTACCGTTACAGCACGCTGAAAGATACAGCTTCTGCTGGTTTCGCAGTGCAGAAAAAATGTTGTTTAAATTACTATTGCCGAATGATGCCATATTGATGCCCGCCTTTCATTTTATTAACTAATTCTACCACAATTTACGGCTGTTGTAAAGTGTAAAAAAACATCCGCCGATCTCTCGGCGGATGTTCTGAAATTTGTTTATTCTGTTCTCAGTGCCACAACAGGATCCTTGTTAGCGGCTACCCTTGCAGGGAACAGGCCTGCGATCAGTGTGAGCAGCATGCTTATCAGCACCAGAGCCACACCGCCCTCCCATGGCAGAGCAGCCATGTTGGGGATATCGGTGAGCATTTCGATGATGATGTTGATGGGGATTATCAGCAGCAGCGTTACGATGATACCGATCGCGCCTGCAGCAAAGCCCACGATGAGGGTCTCGGCGTTGAACACACGGGAGATATCACGCTTGGAAGCACCGATAGCACGCAGGATACCGATCTCCTTTGTTCTCTCCAGAACGGAGATATATGTGATGATGCCGATCATGATAGAGGATACCACGAGAGAGATAGCAACGAAGGCAATGAGAATATAGGAGATAGCGTCAATGATATCGCTGACGGAGGAGATCATAAGTCCCACATAATCGGTGTAGTTGATAACATCCTCCTGCTTATCTGCAGCGGTCTTTTCCTCGTTGTACTTCTTGATGAACTCTGTGATGGCTTCCTTTGCCTCGAAATCCTTTGCGTAGATGGAGATAGCACTCGGCTCGGAAAGCTCTGCAACGCCGAGGGTCTCAAGGTTGCCTTCGTAGGTCGCAGTGGTCTTGGGGAGATACTTCAGCATCATTTCAAGCTCCTTCTCGGATGCGGCGGAAAGTGCCTGAAGCATTATATCCTTGGAGGAGAGAGTCACCTCGGGAACAGCAGGTGCTTCGGGGGCAACGCCCGGTGCCATGCCGAGCTCTGCCATCTTGCCCATCAGGAAGGTCATCTGATCTGCTTCGGACATGTTCTGCAGAGCCATAAGCTCGTCGGGAGTGAGCATAGCCAGAACTTCATCGGGGATAGCCTGAGGAGCAGCTTCGGGAGCAGCGGTTTCAGCTTCAGGAGCAGCTGCACTCATATCGGGAGCAGGTGCGCCCATATAGCCGCCCATCTGGGACATCATAACGGCAGCTTCTTCTTCGGAGAGAGAGTTGATATATTCAGTGATCTTGTCAAGAGCAGTTTCGTTCTCGTCTTCAACGGGGAAATCCACACCTGTGAAGATATCCACATCTGGGGATGCTTTCTGAGCCTCAACAGCCTCGCTGGAATTTACCCTGTCGATCATGAATTCTGTGAGAGCATGGGTGTATCCGATGCCGCCGGACTGGCCTGCAGCATTCAGCAGGCTGTCGCCTGTGGGCTTTACTATGCCGACTACCTCAATAACGGGAGCATTTTCAAGCTTTTCTTCCATATAGAAGGTATCGTCACGCATATCCTCCCAGATTCCGTCCTCGTTTTCCTGATAGAAATCAGATGCGGTCAGCAGACGGAATTCAAGTCCCATAAGTTCATCGTGGGTAAAGGTGAGATCGCCTGTTTCGATATCGAAGGTATCACCTACCATCACGGCGGACATCATATCGCCCAGCTCCTTCTGGTCACGCAGACCGAGAGCATAAAGCGTGATATCGGACAGCTCGTGGTTTTCGTTTACGATGAGAACTACCTCATTGTAGCTCTCGGGCAGCTTACCTGTGATAACTTCGTACTGATCCTGCAGTGTATCGTAGCTGAGAAGCTCGGTCCACACGTCATAGGGATTTCCTGACATGCCGCCCATCATGGAAGAATAGGTGCTTGCCATGGAGCCGACGCTGCCTGACATCTCCTCGCCCATCATGGCGTTCATGACAGTGGAGGGATTGATCTGCAGGATATCGCCGTTCAGATCGTGTCCATAGATATAGAGGTTGGGAGAATAACTGTACTGTATCTCGCTTATATTATCGAGGATATTATCGGGATTGGACTCGATATATGCCTTGAACTCTGCAAGGTTATTTGTGGTCATCTCGGACAGCATGGTCTTAGCCATCTCTGTAGAGATATCATTGGTGTAGATAAGGTTGGGATCACGTTCAGCGGCAGCATCCTCTGCTATACCCATCATGGAGCCCATCAGGCTGCCATAGTCGATCGCCTCCTGTTGGATGGAGATAGGATAGGATGCAAGAGTAGACTGCTCAACACCGTCGATATATTCCTGCACACCGTTGGAAAGCGAGAGTATCAGAGCAATACCGATGATACCTATACTTCCCGCAAAGGATGTGAGGAAGGTGCGTCCCTTTTTGGTCATCAGGTTGTTTCTGGAGAGGGACATTGCAGTAGCAAAGGACATGGAGGTCTTTTTGCCCTTCTTGACATCGGTCTTCTTGACCTTCTCCGCATTTCCGTCAAAGGGATCGGAATCTGCGGTGATCTTGCCGTCCACCAGACGAACGATTCGTGTGGAATAAAGCTCTGCCAGCTCAGGGTTATGTGTTACCATGATAACCAGACGATCCTTAGCGATCTCACGGATAAGCTCCATGATCTGGAAGCTGGTCTCGGTGTCCAGCGCTCCAGTGGGCTCATCCGCAAGCAGGATATCGGGATCGTTTACCAGCGCACGGGCGATAGCCACACGCTGCATCTGACCGCCTGACATCTGGTTGGGCTTCTTGTGGATCTGATCTCCCAGACCTACCTTTTCGAGAGCCTCTTTTGCACGCTGACGGCGCTCTGCTTTGGATACGCCCGAAAGCGTCAGCGCAAGCTCAACGTTGGAAAGAACAGTCTGATGGGGAATGAGGTTATAGCTCTGGAAGATGAAGCCTACCGAGTGGTTACGGTATGTATCCCAGTCGGAGGACTTGTACTTTGTTGTGGATTTTCCGTTGATGATAAGGTCGCCCGAGGTATACTGATCCAGACCGCCGATGATGTTCAGAAGTGTGGTCTTACCGCATCCCGAGTGGCCGAGGATGGATACCAGCTCGCTCTCACGGAAGCTGATGGATACGTCCCTCAGTGCATGAACGACTTCATCACCTGTAACGTAATCCTTGTTGATGTTTTTGATTTCAAGCATTAGTTGTTGCTCCTTTCGCTATTTCTCTTTTCTTAGCTGTAATTACTTTTGTCATATTGTTGGTCAGTTTATTGTGAAGATGTATCATTGTGCGAAGCTCCTCATCAGTGAAATCGGAAAGGGCTTCGTTTACTATCTTCACACTTTCTATGATACACTCAGTCATGGCAGAAAGACCGTTTTCGGTAACGCATATATAAACGCTGCGCCTGTCATCGGGATTGGTCTGTCGTGAAACATACCCTTTGCTTTCGAGGTTCTTCAGCGTTCTGGATACTGCCGGAGCGGATATTCCAAGCTGTGCGGCGGTCTGCGCAACAGTGATATATTCCCCGTTGTTGAATTGCGGATAACATGCTGCCGTGTGCAGCAGTGCAAGCTCTGCTCCTGTAAGCTTCGTGATCACGGTAGCAGGGCAGCAGTTTCCGCCTGCCTGTATATTATATAGGAAGCGTTCCAGCTCTTCGCCCGATATTTTCTTTAGTATCTCAGGCGAGTATTTTTCCAGTACATTGATAAGATCATACACGATCGTATATCACCTACCTTTATTTAACTCGTGTTATATTTTAACACTGTTAAGTATCGTTGTCAATAGAAGGAAAACCATTTCAGCACTTTGTATAAAACCACTCAACAAAACGAATGATATTATTATACCGAACTTGAAAATGAAGTGAAAAGGATAAAAACATGTTGAAAAAAAGTCCGTTTATACTTATATTAATTACAGGGATTATTATTTCAGCGCTTATCGCATCATTGATGTTATTTACATTCCGTTATATCAGAATTACGATTGCAGCTTTATTAATTTTATTGTTGATATGGTGGTTGATGTATTATTACAAATTGAAATATACTATGCAGAATAATACTGTATGTATTACAAGCGGCGTACTGTTTCGACGGCACAGACATATTAATAATGATAATATACTATGGACAATTCATGTGAGGGTACCGTTTATCAGATATGCCGTCATGACCTGCCTGCATACGGTATGTGGAACGATATATATTTTAGGTGATTATTCAACACTCTGTTAAAAACTCGGGTTGAAAACTTTTTGTATAATTTGTTTTCAACAGAGTTTTTAACGCTCTGTTGAAAACAAGTGGTTTTATACGGAATTCGACATGAATATCAACTGTCTGTATCCTCATCGGGTGGCGGAGGCAAAAAGCTGTATACCTCCTGATAGCTGTCGTATTCATTATCGTTCAGCGGTGCAGTGGGGATAAGTCCCGTGCAGTCAGTGGATGAACCGCTCTTTAGATAGTCCTGCTGCGTAAAGTGGTTGTTCCTTTTGGCAGGATGCGGAATGTCTGACATGTTATCAGCTCCTTTCATATAATAGCTTTTGCATATGCGGCGGCGGATATTCGTTTCGGAAATTCAAGGTTGACAAAACTAAATGGGTGTAGTATAATATAAGATGAATATTTATATTTCAAGCTTAACATAAGATACCGTAATTACTACGGCTTTTTGCGTTATACGAACAAAGAAAGGGACAAAAAAATGGGATTTTTCAAGTCTATCTTCGGCACATATTCCTCTAAGGAGTTAAAGAGGATCGAGCCTATCAAGCAGCAGGTGCTTGATCTTGCGGATAAGTACGGCGCTATGAGCGACGCTGAGCTGAAGTCTCAGACAGGTATTCTGAAGGATCGTCTTGCAAACGGTGAGACTCTCGATCAGATCCTGCCCGATGCTTTTGCTGTTTGCCGTGAGGCTTCCACAAGAGTTCTCGGCATTCGTCACTACCCTGTACAGATCATCGGCGGTATCGTTCTGCATCAGGGCCGTATCGCAGAGATGAGAACAGGTGAAGGTAAGACCTTCGTTGCAACTCTTCCTGCATACCTCAATGCGCTGACAGGGCTCGGCGTTCACATCGTTACTGTAAACGACTATCTGGCAAAGCGTGACAGTGAGTGGATGGCTAAGGTACACCGCTTCCTCGGTCTGACTGTCGGCCTTATCACACATGATATCAGCCCCGATGAGCGCCGTGAGGCTTATGCCTGCGATATCACTTATGCAACAAACAACGAGCTTGGCTTCGATTATCTGCGTGATAACATGTGCAAACGCAAGGAAGACAGAGTTATGCGCAAGCCCAATTTCGCTATTGTGGATGAGGTGGACTCCATCCTTATCGATGAGGCGAGAACTCCTCTTATCATTTCAGGCCGTGGCGATAAGTCCACCGATCTTTATGTGAAGGCTGACGTTTTTGCTAAGAGCCTCACCATGAACAAGACGGTTGAGCTTAACAGCAAGGATGATTATGACAGCCAGTTTGACGGCGATTATATCGTTGATGAAAAGGCAAAGACATGCAACCTGCTCCCCAGCGGTGTTGCTAAGGCCGAGAAGTATTTCGGCATTAAGAACCTGATGGATCCCGATAACAGCACGCTGCTGCATCATATCAATCAGGCCATCAAGGCTAACGGCGTTATGAGACTCGATATCGACTACGTTATCAAGGATGGCGAGATCGTTATCGTTGACGAGTTCACAGGCCGTCTTATGTTCGGCCGCCGCTACAATGAGGGTCTGCATCAGGCTATCGAGGCTAAGGAAGGCGTAAAGGTAAACCGCGAGAGCAAGACTCTGGCTACCGTTACATTCCAGAATTACTTCCGTCTGTACGCAAAGCTGGGTGGTATGACAGGTACTGCTATGACAGAGGAATCTGAGTTCCGTGCTATTTACAGCCTTGACGTTGTTGAGATCCCCACAAACAAGCCTATCGCACGTATCGATCACGAGGATCAGGTATACAAGAATGAGCGCGGAAAGTTCCAGGCTGTCTGCGATCAGGTAGAGGAGTGCTACAAGAAGGGCCAGCCTGTTCTGGTAGGTACTGTTACCATCGAAAAGTCCGAGCTGCTGTCCAAGCTCCTGAAGGCAAGAGGCATAAAGCACGAGGTGCTGAACGCTAAGAATCACGAGCGTGAGGCTGATATCATCGCTCAGGCGGGCAAGAAGGGTGCCGTAACTATTGCCACCAACATGGCAGGTCGTGGTACGGATATCCAGCTTGGTGGTAATGCAGATTACCTCGCCCGCACTGAGATGAAAAAGCTCGGCTACAAGAACTGGATGATCCAGGAGGCTACAGGTTTCGCAGAGACTGACGATCAGGATATCATCGAGGCAAGAGCAAAGTATCAGGAACTGAATAAGAAGTACGCCGACAAGATCGCACCCGAGGCAGAAGAGGTGCGTGAGTTGGGTGGTCTGTTCATCCTTGGTACAGAGCGTCACGAGAGCCGTCGTATCGATAATCAGCTGCGCGGACGTTCCGGCCGTCAGGGTGATCCGGGTTCCAGCCGCTTCTATATCTCGCTGGAGGACGATCTGATGCGTCTGTTCGGCGGTGACAGAGTACAGAAGGTAATGGAGACCATGAATATCGAGGAGTCCCAGCCTATCGAGGCAGGCTTCCTTTCTGCAACCATCGAATCTGCCCAGAAGAAGATCGAGGGCAGAAACTTCTCCATCCGTAAGAACGTCCTTGACTTCGACGATGTTCTTTCTCAGCAGCGTGCAACTATCTACGCTGAGCGTACAAGAGTACTTGAGGGCGAGGATATCAGCGAGAACATCCAGAATATGATAAACCAGACCATTGAGGATGCGGTAAACATGTACTGCAGCGACAGTGTTGCGGAGAACTGGAACATTGACGGTCTGCGCGCTCATTATCTGAATCTGTATGTTATGGATACAGATATGCGCTATTCTGTTGATGAGCTTAATAATCTTACAAAGAAGGATCTTATCAGCTTCCTGAAGGATCGTGCAAGCCTGATCTTCAAGACAAGAGAGGCGGATATGGGTGCTGAGGCTATGCGTGAGGTTGAGCGCATCTGCCTGCTCACATCTGTAGACAAGCACTGGATGAACCACATCGATGCAATGGAAGAGCTTAAGCGTGGTATTTATCTG
This sequence comes from Oscillospiraceae bacterium, assembly GCA_045531575.1. Classification (GTDB taxonomy): domain Bacteria; phylum Bacillota; class Clostridia; order Oscillospirales; family Ruminococcaceae; genus CAG-115. The sequence goes on from JAZSEG010000152.1 coordinate 19,503, forward strand.
CGTGGTATCGCTCAGAAGGATCCCGTAGTAGAGTATCGTTTTGAGGGCTTCGCAATGTTCGATGACATGATCGCAGCTATCAGAGAAGAGACAGTAAGAATGGTACTCACCGTTCCTGTTAAGCTTCACAAGGCACAGTAATTTTAAATCTCACATTACCGCAGCGGGTAGCTTCCTGCTGCGGTATTGCTGATAAATGAGGATGTTAATTATGAATTCTAAAGATTTTCGCAGTGAGCTTTGTGGCCACATAATCCCGTTCTGGAATAACCTGAAGGACGATGTGAACGGCGGCTTCACAGGCTTTATGGACAGCGCACTGAATATCGACAAAAACGGTGAAAAGGGCGTTATTCTTCATTCAAGAATACTTTGGTTCTATTCTAATGCATATATGCTGCTGAAGGATGAATCCCTTCTTGCTTATGCGGATCACGCATATAAGTTCCTGACGGAAAAGTGCGTTGATAAGGAATACGGCGGCGTTTACTGGTCCATGAATGCAGACGGTAGTGTAAAGGATGATTTCAAGCACACATATTGTCAGGCGTTCTTCATCTATGCGCTTTCTAGCTATTACAGAGCGACAGGCTGTAAGGCGGCTCTGGAGCTTGCTTATGAGGTGGTAGATCTCGTAGAGAAGTACGGCACAGACGATGTTGCATATCTTGAGACCATTTCCCGCGACTGGAAGAGCGTGCTTCGCAATGATGAGCTTTCCGAAAACGGACTCATGGCTGACAAGACCATGAACACCACTCTGCATCTGATGGAAGCTTATACCGAGCTTTACCTCGCAGACCACAACGAAAAGGTACTGGAGCGCCTGAAGTTCCAGCTTGAGCTTACATATAACAAGATATTCGACAGTGAGAACGACAAGCTTCTTGTGTTCTTCGACAAGAATATGGATGTTATCGGCGATGTATATTCTTACGGACATGATATCGAGGCAACCTGGCTGATCGACCGTGCATGTGATGTTATAGGCGACACTGAGATCTCCGCAAAGTTTGCTGAGATGAACAAGCGCATCGTCCGCAAGATCGCTGATATCGCATACCACAAGGAGACAGGCTCTCTGCTCAATGAGAGCGACCATGGCGTAGTGAACACCTGGCGCATCTGGTGGGTTCAGGCAGAGACTGTTGTAGGCTTCCTCAACGCATATGAGAGGGGCTACGGTGACAGCGAATATCTGGATATTGCAGCTGCAGTATGGAGCTTCATTCAGAATAATATCGTGGATAAGCGTGAGGGCGGCGAGTGGCATTCTCAGCTTGATGATAACGGCAAGTTTGCCGAGTTCAAGCCGATGGTGGATCCGTGGAAGTGTCCTTACCACAATGGAAGAATGTGCATAGAAGCTATCAGCAGACTGGAGAAGCAGGGTTGATCCCTGATCCGACAAAGAGAGGTCAGAATGTTTAAACGGACAACGGCGCTTATATTATCGCTTGTAACGATCGCTTGTGCGTGTACCGGCTGTAAGGACAGCGGTGATGTTGGGGCTGAGATCAAACTGCCGATCTATGGTGGTACTGATATCACATACGAGATCGCAACGGCTCAGTATATGGATATATCTGAAACAGACAGCATGGGCGCTATTATCGGGTACCCTTATGCGGATGTTCTCAGCTATCCCGCAGAGGCGCAGCTTACTGCGTTCAATGCTGTAAAGGGTCGTGCTGTTACAGAGGGCGAGATACTCGCAGAACTGGATTCCTCAGATCTTGATTATGAGATCAATAATCAGCGCACCATTGTCGATACAGCTTATGCTGCATCTCTTGGCGGCGGAGAATCCGCAAGGCTGCAGTATGAGATCGAAAAATATACGCTGGATATGCTTATCGCCGAAAAAGAGCGATATGTTATCCGTGCGCCGTATGACGGAGTTGTTACATATATCAATCGTGGCACTCCCGGCGATCAGGTGGTCATGGGTGATGTGTGCTGCATGGTGTCTTCAAAGCAGGATGTGCAGATATACATTGATGGCGGAGATGCCAATAAATTCCGTTACGGTCAGGATGTAGTGGTGAAGATAGATGGCGATGAATATCCCGCAAAGGTAGTAATGGCGCCTGATATGATCCCTGCCACTGCGGATGGCAACGCTTCCAGAAGAGCTGTATTTGCGCTTGAAGAAGGCGTGATGGAAAAGCTTATTCAGGAAAATGAGATGGCGATCGCCGCAGGCTGGGCAACGGTATGCCTGACTACCGAAAAGAAGAATGTGCTTGCGGTGCCCGATGCGGCGGTGAAAACAGTCGGCACCACCTCGTCTGTAACACTGCTTGACGGAGAAGAGCGATACCGTCTGAGCGTCACAATCGGCAGAAGCCTTGGCGGATATACCGAGATCATCAACGGTATTTCTGAGGGCGATGTGGTGATAGCTGACGGCAGGGGTACATTTGTTTCAGCTAGCAACAATGACGATGAAGAGCATCGTGATTGGGGCGGAGAATGGAATGGCAACTGGGACGGCGAGCATAAAGATCACAAGGATTGACCGTTTGATATGAATAAAGCCGCCTTTTCATAGGCGGCTTTTGTGTATGGAGGAATTATGGCGACAAGTAAAGGTTATCTTGAATATGTTCTGGAGCAGCTTTCGGGTCTGGAGGATATAACATATCGACAGATGATGGGAGAATATATACTATATTATCGTGGCAGGGTAGCGGGCGGTGTATATGACGATCGTCTGCTGCTGAAGCCTGTCAAGAGTGCGTTGGAGTTGATGCCTGAAGCTGCATATGAGATACCGTATGAGGGCGCTAAGCCGATGCTTCTTGCCGATGTAGACGATAGGGAGCGCTTGCAGATGATATTTGAAGCGATGTATGATGAGCTTCCTGCGCCGAAGCCGAAGAAACAGAAAAAGACTTGAATAATGGGATGTTCACTATAGAAAAAGTTGTTAAGACAAAACAACAGAATACGAAAGCTAAGCGATGCCTTTCTTTTTTAACACCTCAACACACTTGTCCAAATGCACACCCGAATAATTATTCTCCCTCTCTACCATAGTTGCAGCCTTATCCAAATCAGCCCACATAAGACCGTCAACCTCGCTGGAGCTGCCAAACTCGCTCGCCTTGACATAAGCGATAAAGCCTGTCATGATCAGATTTTTCGGCGCAAAATAATAGCTCTGCACATACTCACAGGAAAGCACACGCTGTCCCGTTTCTTCAAGCACCTCACGGGCAACGGTTTCTTCAAGGGTATCTCCCGTTTTCAGATACCCCGAACAAAGCGTGTAATTCTTTGTGGAAATATAATTTTGTTTCAACAGCAACACTTGATTATTCTCGTTGATGACTGCCACGAGCACGCAGTTGGCAGGGTTATCAAAATAGAATTTGTTGCAGCATTCACAATATTTCTGTTCACCCTCATCGCCGATTGTCTTGTGTGTAAGCGGCTTGCCGCATTGTGTACAAAAGTTGAAATCCATTGTAGCACTCCATTATATCTTGAATGTATGTCCTAAAATATCAGCAGTTTCTTCTCTGTGATTTTCTCCAAGTTCCTTGCGGACTGTAATCAGGCTTAATGTGTCATATCCCAACTTATGATAGGTTGCTAACGCGCTTTTATTCCGAGGAACAACATCCATACATACAGCCGTATAGCCTGATTTTTGTTTAATTATCTCCTCGGCTGATTTTATCGCCTGACTGCCAATCCCTTGACCTCTGTATGCCTTATCAACAAATACATCCTCTATCCAAGCAACATTCCCACCCTTATACCAAATATGAATAAATCCGAGCGGTACATTATCGTTTTCCATTATATATAATTCGTGCTTTTCAGAAGTCCATATTTTGATATTTTCTTTTGCCTGCATCAATTCAGGGCAGTTTGCTTGTCCGTTTATTGCTGAATGAAACCCGAAGAAAGAAATAATGTAGTTGGTGATTATTCTTTCATAGCATTCGTTATATGGAACTAAATTCATCATTTATCTACTTCTTTCAGATACTTATGTTATAATACTGATTATTGTTGCCACATCTTCAGCGTAATCCGCTATCAGCTCTCCGTTTTCAATGAGATAATCACCGATATGCTCCAGAGCGGCGGCATTCAGCGGCTCGTATGCCGTTTCGGGCAGCATGCCAAGTTCGTGGCACAGAGCTTCGGCAGTTCCGTCGTGCAGAGACTTCAGAAGCCGCAGTGCCTGAGCATCAAGGCTTTCGGCAAAGCTGCGCCAGGATTCATCCAGCGCTGAGAAATCATATTCTGAATGTATTTCAGCAGCGGCAAGCTCGGTGCGCTCTTCAAAAACGTCGTCCTCTATGCGTGAGGTCAATTCTGCAATGCTTTCCTCGGTTGAAAGCTCCGCTGCAGCCTCCTCGATAATAAGCTTTCGGGCTATCTCCTCGGATGCGGTACGGATGCTTTCGAGATTTGCAATATCGATCTCTACAGGCGGTGGTGCCGAAGGCGAATAACCGTACTCCGCAGGGAGATCATCCTCGACGAAGCGCTTCTTTTTAGGCTTTCTCTCTTTCGGCTTGGGATAAATTCCGTTCAGATCACACCATTGATTTACTGCATCAGGTATAAGTGCGGGGAACTCAGGTGCGCTGGCAAGTTTATACAGCTTATCCCTGTTGCAGAAGTCGTCAAGCACCAGCGAAAGATTCGGCACGATGCTGTATCGGAATCCCGTGCGTTCTCTGAGCACAGCTTCAGTGGCTTTCAGCATATATCCGATGAAATTGCGGTAGGGGGAATGCTCAAAGCGTTCGTGGCAGGGTTGACCACGCTTTATGCAGTAACGCTCTGTTGCGTTGATATGGCAGGTGCGGAAGCCGTCCATGCGATCCTGATCTACATAAGCACCTGCAAACGGCGTCCAGGTGTGATCTTTTCTTGAGCGTCCGCAGACCAGTTCAAACAGAGTCACATCATATTGCTTCAGGTACGCATCCATTGCTGCAAGCACCTTTTCAAGCGCCCCCTCGAACAGTGGTCGGGTCTCATCCGAAAGGAATATGCTGCCCTTGATGTTATAGGAAGAGCGCTCCATCAGGTAATCCAGCTTGTTTTTGTAGTTACTTGCGAGGAATTCCGATGTAACGGAATCAGAATGCTGTGACTGCACAGGAAAGCCCTTTTCCAGCTCGGTAAAATCACCGTTGATCTCGTTGTAGGCATAGAAATCCCTCAGCCAGAACGGCATCACGCTGTCGAGATACGGACAGAATTCACGGCAGTTTTCCCACACATCTACGAGGCGGTTGAAAGCGTCCTCCGAGGAAAGCACACCGATCTTGTTAAGCAGTTCATAGCAGTACAGAACTATATATGCTTTGTCAGTCTTATAATAGGTACCTTTTCGAGCGTCGGTGCGCCATGTGAAGTATGTGCGCAGCTGCTCGAGGGAGAGGGCTCCGTATATCGGGCGTTCAATGGAACAGAATGCGCTTCTGCCGAAATCGTCCGTAACATCCTGCATGAATTCGCCCTGCTTTACGATGGTCACCTCGGCGCATTGGCGCAGCATATATCCGTTGTAGAAGGTCTGTCCGAGTTCACGCATCTGTCGTGTTTTGTCGATAAGATCAGGCGCAGAGCTGTCAGGGGATTCGGGGGCATAGGCAAGCTCATCTGCGGAAAGCTGTTCAGCATCGGCTTGCGGTTTTCTTCCGTAATAGACGGCGCTTCGGGGCGGTATCTTCTCAGCAGCATATTCTCCTGCATCATGCATGGCACTGTCAACCACTTTTTCTATTCTTGAGCGGATGAGCCGCTGTACCTCGTCTTCTATTTCCTTTTTGGTCTTTGCGGCGCTGCTTATCAGCAGCCTGAACGGATTATCTGCCATGCGTTCACCTCCCTTGTATCGCTAACGGCAGCCCTTTGCGGCTGCCGTTTGGTTATTGTATTGTGAAAGAGATCTGCTCCTCCCAGTCGTCGGGGAATCCGAGATGGACGAGCTTAATGACATCCATATTCTGCTTTATCATGCGGGCAAGCGGCTTTACGACCTGTCTGTTCCAGCTTTCGGGATCATGATACACCTGTTTCATGACCATTATGTAGCCGAACACATCAGGCTCCAGTTCGTCCTGCATTCCTTTAGGACGACGCGGCTCAACGGGGAAGGTGTTGCCATATAGTCTGTTGTAGTGTGCGCAATAGTTGCGCAGCTCATTCAGGCAGAACATCCAGTTATCAAGATCGGAGCTGCTGCAGTTATAATAAGTATCCGCAAGGTCCTTTTTATCAGCGTTGTGCATGTCCTTGTAGAAGAATGCAAGCGTGCCGAAGCTGAAAAGCTCCATTATTACCCAGAGGGGGAAATCACCGCGGTACTTGTTGTTATAGTGCTTTACAAAGGCTCTGTCCTCGTTTGTTTCAACCAGATGGCGTATCTTTCCCATGAAGGAATTGTGGTTATGTCGGAAGTCAAAGTTTGTGGCATTCAGATATCCCAGCGCACCGTATTTCAGCGAGTGATAGTTGGATATCGCAGCGCGCAGGGCTATCTCTATTTCCTCCAGAGCGGCGATAAGGATGCTTCGCAGCTTGCGGTCAAATTCGTATACCCGCATGATATCCTCAAAAGTGGTGCCTTCCTCATATCTGTCTTTGCTGACAGAGAAAAGATCAAAATAGTTGGAAAGTCTGAAATAGTTGATGTAGGTCAGAGTGCGTTTGGCGTATTCCTCATCCTTGATGATGCAGCCACGGCCTCTGAGCTTGTCCATCTGCTGTTTTATGGTTGCGGGGAGCTTCTTTTTTGTCGCCATAGATCCTCCGAATATCAGTCCATCCAGAACACTTCTCGTTCGTGCTTGCTTTCTCTGGTCATAAGCGAAGAGAGACTTTCTTTAGGGTCACCTTCTTCATAGCATACCTTTACTATCTGTTCGATTATCGGAGTATATATTCCGTGCTTCTGTGCCAGCTTGAAAGCGATCTTGCTGCTGGTGTAGCCTTCTACAGTACCCACCTGAGCCACAGCGTCCTTTGCAGCAACGCCCTGACCGATCAGATAGCCCGCACGGAAGTTACGGGAGTGCTGGGATGTGCAGGTAACGATAAGATCGCCGATGCCTGCCATGCCTGTGAAGGTCTTCCAGTTTGCACCGAGAGCAACACCAAGACGTGTTATTTCGGTCATACCGCGGGTCATCAGAGCGGCAACGGTGTTATCGCCGAGCCCCATTCCTCTTGCGATGCCGCATCCGAGGGCGATGGGATTTTTCAGCACGCCGCCAAGCTCACAGCCTGCAACGTCATCGTTCATATATATTCTGTATCTTTCGTTGGAGAGAGTCTGCTGTATATAGCGTGCGGTCTCGGTATCGTAAGCAGCACATACTTCTGTCGTAGGCACCAGTCTTGCTATCTCCTCTGCATGGCAGGGGCCTGTGATAACGCCGATGCGGTTGTTCGGCAGTTCCTCCTGCAGAATCTGGGAAAGGCGGTTGCCTGTGTCTCCTTCAAGGCCTTTGCTGACGTTGACGACCACAGTATCAGTGGAGATATGCTCCTTCACCGCCTTCACTGCGTCACGGTAGAAGGGAGAGGGGATAGCCACTACCACCAGATCAGCGCCCTTTACGCAGGTAACGTCTGTGGTAACTCCGAGGGAATCAGGGAGTTTTACTCCGGGCAGCAGTCGCTTATGCTCTCTGTCTGTGCGGAGCTGCTCAGCCTCCTGCTCGAATTTTGTCCATGTTATTACATCGTGGCCGTAATGATCGTACAGCACGCCGAGTGCTGTTCCATAGCCGCAGCCGAGAATTGCAATTTTAGCCATAACGGTCTCCTTATGATTTTGCTTTTTCACCGAGCTTTTTCTCGGTGTGGGTGAGGAGTCTCTGAATATTTCCTCTGTGCATGAAGATTATCAATGCTGCGGTAAGACCGCCGAGTATAGAATTGATGATACCTGCAGGGTCGCCGTCCATGAAGTAGGTGAAGATCAGCGCAGTCACGCAGAACATGGAGGAAGCAATGCAGGAGCCGAGGGAAACATATCGTGTAATAGCTACCAGCACGATGAAGATGGAGAGCAGGATAACTGCGCTGCGCCAGTCAACTGCGAAGATAGCTGAGATAGCTGCCAGCACGCCCTTGCCGCCCTTAAAGTTGTAGTAAACAGGGAAAACATGTCCTACTACTACCATCATTATCGAAATATAGTTCACCCAGTTCATGCCGAGCGATACATCGGTAGTATCGATGCCACCGATAAGCAGGAAAGCAAGCTTCACTGCAAATACGGCGATAACAGCCTTCAGTACATCGCCGAGAAGAACGATTCCTGCGATAGCCTTGCCCTGAGTTCTCAGGGTGTTCGTAAGACCTGCGTTTCCGCTGCCCATCTCACGGATATCCTTACCCGTTCTGAGCTTTGTGACGATTATAGATGTGTTGATACCGCCCAGAAGATATGGCACAACTATCATTATGATGTAACAGATCCATTCCATTATACAGAAGTTTCCTTTCGGTCGGCACTGCCGATTATTTTGATTTCGGGATTTTTGCTGCGAAGATATGCGAATACTACAGGGCTAACGCCGTTGGCATGGCAGGGAAGAAGCAGCGGAGTTTCCCGATCCTTTATATGCAGAAGAAGATCACGCTTTTTGGATGACACTCCTGTGATATCTTCATAGCGCACTACGAATATCTTTGTCTGAGTGAAGAATATCAGCAGCTCGCTGAGATAGCGATGCTGTCCTACCTTTTTCGCTGAGGAGTATTCGCTAAGCAGCTTTTCCTGCTGTTCTTCTGGTAGAGTCTGTACCTGCTCCATATATTTGGCAGGAGCTAAGGCGTATACGCTTATCACCCTTGCGATAAGTATCACGATCAGAAGCAGCACTGCGAGTCCTGCCCAGCGCAGAAGTTCATGCTCCGCAGCCCCTGATGTCAGATACGCAGCGATTAGTGCGGCTGTAGTCATAGTATACCCGATCGTAGCGATAAGCTGCTGCCTGAAAAAATCCCTGATGACCGCACGGTGCTTTTTGAGAAAGGCACTGCCACGGTTTGTGCTTTCTGTCATTATTCGCCTCTTTCGCGGACAGTGATCTTGATAGGCGTAGCTTCAAGTCCGAAGGTCTCGCGTATCTGGTTTTCGATATATCTCTGATAGGAGTAGTGGAAAAGCTCCTTGCTGTTGCAGAATACCACGAAATTCGGGGGATTTGTGCTTGCCTGAGTCATGTAGTAGAGCTTCAGGCGCTTGCCCTTATCGGAGGGAGGCTGAACACGGGAGGTTGCATAGCTCAGCATATCGTTGAGTACGCCCGTGGAGATGCGGATGGAGTGCTGTTCATGCACGAACTTTATCATATCAAACAGCTTGTCCACACGCTGACCTGTCTTAGCGGAAATGAATATGAACGGCGCATAGGACATAAAGGAGAAATCCACTTCAAGCTTGTTTGTGAACTCCTTCATAGTCTTGTCTGTCTTGTCGGGAATAGCATCCCACTTGTTCACTGCGATGACGCACGCCTTGCCCTTGTCGTGGGCGTAGCCTGCAACCTTGCTGTCCTGCTCGGTGAAGCCGACGGTCGCGTCGATAACGATAACGCAGACATCCGCTCTGTCCACCGCCATCAGCGCTCTCAGCACGCTGAAATGCTCGATGTTTTCGGTGACCTTTGCCTTGCGGCGCATACCTGCGGTATCGATGAAGATGAACTTCTCACCGTTGCGCTCGATGGTGGAGTCTATAGCGTCTCTTGTCGTACCTGCGATATCGGAAACGATGGAGCGCTCCTCGCCTGCGATGTAGTTGATGAGGGAGGACTTGCCTACATTCGGCTTACCGATAACGGCAACCTTTATAGCCTCATCCTCGTAGTCATCCTCTGTATCGGGAGGGAGCTGATCGAACACTGCTTCAAGCAGATCGCCCGTGCCGTGTCCGTGAACGGAGGAAACAGCGATGGGATCTCCCAGACCGAGGTTATAGAACTCATAGATCTCGGGCGGCGGTTCACCGATGCCGTCTACCTTGTTTACTGCGAGAACGAGGGGCTTACCGCTCTTCATCAGCATAGCGGCAACCTCGCTGTCGTTGGCGGTAACGCCTGTTGTGATGTCGGTAACGAAGATGATGGCATCCGCACGCTCAATGGCGAGCAGTGCCTGCTCACGCATCTGCGCAAGGATGATGTCGTCCGTCTTAGGCTCGATACCGCCTGTGTCGATGAGCATGAACTCTTTGTCCAGCCACTCGCACTTGCTGTAAATTCTGTCACGGGTAACGCCGGGCTTGTCGTCAACGATGGAGAGACGCTTGCCAACCAGCTTATTGAATAATGTGGACTTGCCGACATTAGGTCTGCCCACGATTGCTACTACCTGCATTTTATCTCCTGCCTTTCTAATATGTCTTGGCGTGAATAGCACATAATTATACAATTTTAGTATACCACATTTTAACGTGATTTGCAAGCCGAAACGGGATTTTTACAGAGATTTCGGATAAAAGAATATCCCGCAGTTTTTCTGCGGGATATTAAGCGGCAAAGGCATAATTATTATAGCTAAGATCAGCTGCTACAACAGGCACTCCTATATCATCATTGAAAACGTAGGAAACCAGTTTCCAAGAGCCAATACTGCCTGCTTTGCCTTCTTCTAACTCCTTTATGATGTTGTACACGTCTTCAATTGCCACATATTTTGCTCTATCTTTAATGTCATCAAGTACAGCGTCTGAATCTAAATAATTCTCTATTTTAAAATCTTTATCGCCAAGAGAAGCAGCTATACTTCTGTAAATTGATGTTTTAAAAGTCTCAGAATGATTGAAAAGCTCACATAATGTGTAGCTTGCAGTAAAATACTGATTGCCTGTGCTATTTCTTTCCTGTTCAATCCAGTAATCAATATCAGAAATAACCTCATCATTAATATCATAATATGCAATCTGTGCAGATCTCAATAATTGTTTGTCTGTATAGTTCATAATTTTCTCCTTATTCATAATGATTATTTAAAATGATATTGTCGCCAATAATACGTTTTCCATTTGCATCAACAATCTCAGATAAACATAATGTGTGATCGGAATCATCATATCGGTATTTGTGCATAACATATATTTTTTCTGTAACACATTTTCCTGGGCTTAATACAGTTGCTATTTCCAAGTTGTCATAATTGTCATTTGTTAATAATACCTTACAATCTTCGATTGTTTTATTGTCTGCAAAATAACATTCGATCACCGCAAAAGTGTTTTCAAGATTTTCTGCACATTCAACCAACGCATTTTGTATTTCACTATAATCGTTGAAATCTTTTTGATTAAGAGCAATAAAGATATACGTTAATCCGCCTTTGTTTGCAACTTCCATATAGGTAGCAATTGACACTTCTTCTGCATTTGTAATTCCTGAATCATGTCCCGTCGCTAAACTAGCTATTTTTACTTCAACAGCATAGTCATCATAATACTTAGCCAGAACAGTGTCTATTTTTTCTTTCATTTCACGCCGCACGATCATGGGAATATATGTGTCTTCAAGATAATAGCCTCCGCTATCACCGAATTGATATACAGCAGTTTCAAAAATGATCTCTTCGTCGTCCTTTGGCGAACAATAAGCAACTATCGGTCTACCTGAACGTGCAGAGCTTACGCCAATCTGTCGTATGACGAATTCTTCGTTATATCGTTCTTCCAGCTCGTTAAGTACAATTAATTCGCTGTGCCATTTTGTCTTGCCCTCCCAATAGCATCCGCTCAATGAAAGCACAAGGGCAAGTGCAGTGATCGCTGATAAGATTTTTTTGATGTGTTTCATATATCCTCCCGTTCCGATGGGTCATTGATCTATTGCTATTCTAATATACAATACATAAAATGTCAAGCGGTATACAAACCACTGGATTTTCCTGCGGATATGTGCTATAATCAAAACATATCAGATACTAAACGGAGGAACGATATGTTCAAGAAGATAATATCCCTCGCACTTGCCGCAGTGCTGTCGGTATCCGCCTGTATGACGACGGCAGGAGCAAAGTCCGACAGCGGCGAAATGCGTGACATCACCACCATGGAGCTTGTGCATGACATGGGCATCGGCATAAACCTCGGCAACACTTTTGAGTCCTGCGGCGACTGGATAGCCCAGTGGGGCGACGGCACACCTAATTCCTACATAACCGCCTGGGGAAGTCCCGTCATAACCGAGGATATCATCCGCGGCTATGCGGAGGCAGGCTTCGGCTCGCTGCGTATCCCAGTGGCGTGGTCTAATCTCATGTCGGCAGACTACACCATCAGTTCCGCCTACATGGCGGAGGTGCGCAAGGCAGTGGACTGGGCGCTGAAGTACGATATGTACGTCATCATCAATCTGCATTACGACAACGGCTGGATGGAGAAATTCCCCACCGACAAAGCCAACTGCATGAAGAAATACGAGCGCATCTGGCAGCAGGTGAGCGAGGAGTTTAAGGATTACGGCGACCATCTCATCTTCGAGTCGCAGAACGAGGAGCTTGGCTGGAGCAGCGTATGGAACGAATGGGGCGGCACTCAGGGCAAGGCGCAGTCATACGCTCTTGTGAATGAGATAAATCAGAAATTCGTGGATGTGGTGAGAGCCTCGGGCGGCAACAACGCACAGCGCCACCTGCTGATATCGGGATACAACACGGATATCGGCAAGACGGCAGACAAGCTTTTTGTAATGCCCGATGATCCCGCAGGAAGATGCGCAGTCTCCGTGCATTACTACACACCGCCCACATTTGCCATCCTCACCGAGGACGCAAGCTGGGGCAGGAATCAGTATTACTGGGGCGACGAGGACGACCTCGCAGAGCTTGAACGAAACATGAACACCCTCAAAACAAGCTTTATCGACAAGGGCGTCCCCGTGATAATCGGCGAATATGGCTGCCCGAAAGAGAACAAGGATCCCGAGTCTGTACGTGCGTTCATATCCACTGTATGCAAGGAAGCCTATAACATCGGCGCCTGCCCCATGCTGTGGGATACCACGGGCAATCATTACGACAGAACCACCTGCGAAATGACGGACGTCAAGCTTTTGAAGCAGCTTATGAAGATACCCGAAAAAAAGCCTGTAACAGAGCAGGAGCCGACGGATATCACGGATATAAAAATAAGCGGCGGAGCGGCAGGTTCGCTGTTTGACCTGATCTCAGCTATGAATGAGTTGCTTGCAGCTTAAACTAAAAACACATAAAAAAAGACCCCGACATTTGTCGGGGTCATCTCGTTTAGTTTTTACTCAAATAAATTGATTACGCTTCCTTAGCGATAACAACCTTATCATTGTAATAACCGCAATTTCCGCAAACTCTGTGGGGGAGCTTCAGCTCACCGCACTGCTTGCAGCGAGAGAATGCAGGTGCGGATAACTTCCATACCTGGGAACGTCTCTTGTCACGTCTTGCACGAGAAACTTTTCTCTTCGGAACTGCCATTATTGCACCTCCTCCATATAACATTAATCATAATCTATGAGCCGCACAATGCGGACTCTTTTATAGTCACGCTTAACATTATATCATGTGGAAATCGATTTGTCAAGAGTTTTTTTGAAATCAATCAACAAACTTTTTAATGTTGTCGGAAAGTTCAGAATTGTCAGCGGAAATGGTGCAGGTGATTGTTGTATTTGCTGAAATCTTAGCCAGCTTATCGAACATTTCGCCTACCTTGTCGTAGTCTCTGCCAGTGATTCTGAGTGTTGCGTCTACGAAAATATCAGTGCAGTCGTGGTCGGATGCAAGGATACCTGCGATGAAACCGTAGAATGCATCGTAGCCCTCAACGTTATAATCCTCGATGTTTACCAGACGTACCTTGTAGGTGATGTCTGTGTTCAGGGAAGAACCCTTCTGGATAGCAACAACGTTACCGTTAGAAGCCTTCTCTGCTGCGTGGATAGCGTCGATGAGAACCTTAGTCTTGCCGGAACCTCTTCTGCCTGTAATGAGCTTAATCATAATAGTGACCTCCAGTTTTTATTTAAAATTAAGGAGCTTAATTTGACCTTAATTAATGCCTGAATATTAGTTTAATCCGAGCTTAGCTTCAAGCTCTGCCTTTGCTGCTTCGTAACCGGGCTTACCGAGCAGCGCAAACATGTTTCTCTTGTAGCTCTCAACGCCGGGCTGATCGAAGGGGTTAACTCCCATCAGGTAGCCGCTGATAGCGCAAGCCTTCTCAAAGAAGTAGATGATATATCCGAGGTTGTATTCATCAAGCTTGGGTACTTCGAGTACCATGTTGGGAACGCCGCCCTCTGTGTGAGCGATAACAACGCCCTCAAAAGCCTTTCTGTTTACAACGGACATATTCTGGTTGGACAGGAAGTTCAGACCGTCGAGATTATCAGCCTCGTCCTCAAGGAAGTATTCCTTCTGAGGCTCTGTGAACTGGATAACGGTCTCGAACAGGATCTTGGAGCCGTCCTGAATAAACTGACCGAGGGAGTGCAGGTCGGTGGAGAAAACTGCGGAAGTGGGGTAGAGACCCTTGTTGTCCTTGCCTCCAGACTCGCCGAACAGCTGCTTGAACCACTCGTTCATCATT